>NZ_CP084550.1:4141408-4459978 GCF_021800405.1 Arthrobacter sp. FW306-07-I
ACACCTGCATGCCGCGGTGCAGGCACATGTTGAACATGGCTCGGATTTCACCCTTTTCGTCCCGGGAAATGATGAAGGAATCCTCGAGCACCCTCCGGACAACGTAGTCGCCGGCCTCCGGCACCTCGGATTCGTGGGCGACGAACAGCCAGCTGCGGCTGAAGAGACGCTCCTTTTCGAGGTCAAAGATTTCCTTGTCGTTGTAGATGTGGGCAGGGATCATCCCTTGCCGCACATCCTGCAGGACCGCACTTTGGTCTGTCATAGCTGCTCTCCTTGGTAAATGTCCTCTCTGCACAGCAGAGACTGTTTCTTTACATAAGAGAATGTCGGAAATTGTGAGCTGCGTCAACCCTTCGCCGCGGCGCGGACGGGCAGGTTCCGGATCAGTGGCCGTTTTCCGGTGAATCCGAATCGCGGGCGGCCGCTTCACCCCGGTCCAGTGCTGCCAGCGATTCCATGTCGGCGGCGGTGAGCTCGAAATCGAACACCGAAATGTTCTCCTTGAGCCACTCCGGAGTAGCCGCCTGCGGAACGGGCACCAGGTCCTGCTGCACATGCCAGCGCAGCAGGACCTGGGCCGGGCTCTTGCCCAGCCGCTCCGCGATCCGGACCACGTCCGGGTTCCCGCGCAGCCCGGAATTGCGCCCAATAGGGCTCCACGCTTCGGTGACAATGTCCAGGTCCCCGTGCACCGCCCGCGGTTCACGGCGTGCCAGGTCCACGCTGAGCTGGATCTGGTTAACGTCCGGGACCACGCCGGTTGCTTCGATGATCCTTGTCAGATGTCCGGGCCTGAAGTTGGAGACTCCAATGGCCTTGACCCGGCCCTCCTCGAGCAGCTTGACCAGGCCCTTCCACGCTTCGACATATTGTCCCCAGCCCGGATTGGGCCAGTGGCACATGAACATGTCCAGGTAATCCACGCCCAGTCGCCGCAGGCTGTCGTCGTAAGCCCGCTGCACGCCGTCGATGCTGTGGGATTCCTTGTTGAACTTGCTGGCGATGAACAGCTCCTCTCGGGGAACGCCCGAGGTCCGCACGCCCCGGCCCACCGCGGCCTCATTCCGGTACTGGAAGGCTGTGTCGAGAAGCCGGTAGCCGGCCCGGACGGCATAGCGGACGGCGGCTTCACATTCGTCCCCCACCATGGGCCAGGTTCCCAGCCCGATTCGGGGGATGGTGTGCCCGTGCAGCAGGCTCAGCCTGGGGAGGGTGACGGCGTCGGTGGGCGAAGGGTTGTCAAAGGTCATGGGAGATCCTTCCTTGGATGTGAACGCGGGTAGGAAACAGGTACAACCGCGCAAATCAGCAGACCGGCCGCGAGCAGGGCCGCCGCCACGGGAACGAAGGTGACGAGTCCGGACATGCCGATCGGGGCAAGGAAGAGCGCCGAGGCCCGGAAGGTTCCGGTGACCGCCAGGGCGTCCCCGCGCTCTTCAGGATGGACGGTCTCTGCGGCGATGGCTGGGCCCACCGTCTGCAGGATGCCAGCGCCGACGCCCGAGAGCGCCAGGGCGGCAGCAGCGATGGCTGTCCAGCCCGCGAACGGCCCCACAACTGCCAGGCCCAGGCCCGCCGCGAGCACCCCTGCCAGCATGGTGGCATTGATGCCCTTCCGGCGCACCCAGCCGCTAACGGCGCTGCCGCACAGCACCATTGCGTTGGCTGTGGACATCAGGACGCCAGTGGTTACGCCGGGCTGGCCGGCGAGGGACAGCGCCACCGGCACGTAGGAGTCCAGCACGCTCTTCCACGCTCCCGCCGCCGCGTTCATCCAGCAGGCCGCGTCAACTCCCGCCCGCCGCCACAACCGCTTCCCGCCATCGGGCGCGGATTTCTTCCCCTCAAACGGGGGGAATCTGATGATCAGCAGCAGTGGACCGACGGCCAAAGCCCCGGCGGCAGCACCCGCCAGCAGCGGTAACTGCACGGAGGCCTCCCAGAGATATCCGGCCGTAGCAGGCCCGATCAGGGCGCCGACGGCCGCCGCCACGTTCACGTCCCGCAGCGCCACCACCGCCGAGGACGACGTCCGGACGGCGTGGGTCTGACTGCTGGTCCAGAACAGAGCCCTCGACGCGCCCTGCACCAGCTGGGCGAGGGCCAGCACCCAGAGAGCGACCGAGGAAGCCAACAGCGCGCACGACCCCGTGATCAGCAGTGCCGCTGCAATAAGGAACCACTTGTCCGCGAACCTGCGCATGAGCGCCCCCATGCAGAGGCGGGCCGCTATCTGTGCGACCGCGGCCACCGCTACCAACAAGCCGACCTCGCTGGGGCTGTAACCCGCCCGGACGGCGAGCAACGGGACCACCACCGACAATGTGCCGAGCGCGAAAGAGAACAAGACGTTCGCAACGGCGTTCAGCACCCTGTCGGTGACCGCGGAGGGGGCACCGTTGCCCTGGGAATGCGGAGTCCCGGGCATCACATGACGCCCGGCCGGCGGCCCCTAGCGGTCGACACCGTCAAGGTAGGCGCCGGCCTCCTCCAAGCCCACGACGTCACCGTACTTGTTGTCGATGTCGAAGAGGCTGGCAAGGTGGGGCAGCTCTGCCCGGTCGCCCACGCCCTCCTCCACGACGACTGTGTGGAATCCGTAGGAGCAGGCGTCGACGGCAGTGGCGCGGACACAGCCGCTGGTGGTGCAGCCGACGATGATCAGGGTGTCCACTCCCCTGGCCACCAGGCGCGCGGCCAGGTCGGTCCCGAAGAAGCAGGATGCGTACTTCTTGACGAGCAGCATTTCATCGTCCCGGCGACCCAGCCGTTCGTCCAGCTCAACCCATTCGCTGCCCTCCACCAACCAGCTGTTAGACGGAATTTTGCGGATCCACTTGCCGGCCTCCTGCAAGTCGGCGTCATAGGCAACGGTCGAGAAGATGACGGGAACGCTGACGTCCCGGGCAGAGTCCAGCAACTGCCGGGTGGCCTCAAGCTGGCTGTCAAGATCTCCGGCCAAGGGCGAGCGGGGGTCGGTGAAGCCCCGGATCAGGTCGATCACCAGCAATGCCGGCCGCTCCCCGAACCCTGTGCGGCCGCCGAGCCCTTTGTTCCTGAATTCTGTCCGCAGGCGCTGGTATTCCTCAACGGCGGTACTAATAGGCGTAGTCATCTGTCCTCACTAAGAAAATGGTTGTAGTTCGCGGAAACAGCAGGGGTTAAGCCTTGCGGCTAAGCCTGCGCTCGACGGCCCACAGGGCCAGATTGCCAACCAGGGCAATCAGTGCCAACAGCACCACGATGCCGTACATTGCCGGCAGGTCCAGCTGCCCGTAGGCGCGCAGGGTCAGCAGGCCAAGGCCGGCGCGTGCGGCGAAGAACTCGGCAATGATGACGTTGATGAACGCGATGCTGAAGCCAATCCGGATACCCACCATCAGCGACGGCGCCATGGCCGGCACGTATATCTTGGCCACCGTCTGCAGGGGCGACAGGCTCAGCGACCGCGCCAGCTTCGGCAGCAGCGGGTTTATGGCCCGCACTCCGGCTGTAGTTGAGACCATGATGGGAAAGACCGCCGCCAGGGCAGCCATTGCCGACTGCGCGCCCACGCCCACGCCGAAGATCTGCAACAAAACAGGAAAGAAGATCACGCGCGGGATAGCGAACGCACCCGCCACAATCGGATCGAAGACCGCGCCTAGGAATTTACTGCGTCCGATCGCGTAGCCTAGCGGGAAGCCGGCGGCCGCCGCGATGAGGAATCCGATGAGCACCGCCTGCAGCGTGGCGTTCAAATGCCGGAAAATGGATCCGTTGGCGAAGAGCTCCACGAGGGCGGTAAGGGAAGCAGCAGGTGATGCTACCAGGTCCGTCACCAGGGACAGGGCTCCCCACAGTGCCAGCAGCGCCACCATGACACCTGAACGCCAGAGGTTGTCGGTGATGGTGGAGCGGTTCCTGGTGGCGGTCCGGCCGGTGGTGCGGGGAAACAGGGGAAGTGTGGCGGTCCTCAAAGCATGTCCCTTCTGATGCGCTTTTCCAGCCAGGTCAGGATGCTGTTTACGATGACGCTGAGCACGACGACGACAGTGATATAGGCCCACATGTCCGCGGTGTTCAGCTCCCGGTAGTAGAAGCCGGCGCGGAATCCGATGCCCTGTGCCGCCAGGATGAATTCCATGGCGATGGTGCCGATCACTGCATAGATGAAGCCCAGCTTGACCCCTGGGAAGACCAGCGGCGTCGCGGCGGGGAGCAGGACCTTCACGTAGTACTGGGACGGCGAGGCGTTCAGGGAATTGGCCACCTTGTGCAGGATCGGCTTGATCGAGTTCAGCGCAACCATGGTGGTCAGTGCGATCGGCACCAGTGACATGCTCGCCGCGATGAGGATGATGGGACCGGCGTTCAGTCCCATAACCGCAAGCAGCACCGGATAGAACAGCAGCGTCGGCATCGCATAGCCAGTGACGATGAAGGGCTCCAGGATGCGTCCGGCGGCGGGAATCCTCCACAGGAACACCCCCAGCGGGATCCCCAGCACCAGGCCGACGGCGAACGCCACCAGGATGGTGGTGATGGTGCGGGCCCCGTCGGCAGCAAACTGACCGGTGGGAACGATGGATGCCAGCCGGACAAGGATCTCCGACGGTGGCACCATGAGGGAGCGGTCTACCAGACCAATCCTGGTGGTCGCCTCAAGCAAGACGACGAGGCCGACGACGATAGCCCAGCGAACGGCCGAGGTGCGCCGGCGAAACGAGTCGGGCTGGTTTTTTGGCAAGGTCTTCGCAATCGTCACGCCAGCTGCGCCCCCGGTCCAAGGGTCTTCTCGGCTTCCACCTTGACCAGCGACCACAGGTGGTCCTCCAGCTCCCGGAACCGGGGCAGTGCATGGGTTCCCTCCGGCCGCGGGCGGGGCAGGTCGATCTTGACTACCTCTTTGACTACCGAAGGCCTGGCGGACATGACCCACACCTCGTCCGAGAGATAGACGGCTTCCTGGATGTCGTGGGTGATGAACAGGACGCGGTTTCGGGTCTTCTCCCAGATGCGCAGCAGCTCGCGGCCGATGAACTGGCGGGTCTGTTGGTCCAGGGCACCAAAGGGCTCGTCCATGAGCAGCACCCGCGGTTCCATGGCCAGCGCCCGCGCAATTGCTACGCGCTGCTTCATGCCACCGGAGAGCTGTCCGGGGCGGTGGTCCTCAAACTGGCGCAGCCCCACCAGTTCGATCATTTCGCGGGCCCGCGCGTGGCGCTCGGCCTTGGGGACACCCTTGACCTCCAGCCCGAAGGCGACGTTGTCCAGAACGCTGCGCCAGTGCAGCGTTGAGTCCTCCTGGAAAACCATGGCGGTATCCCGCCGCGGGGCGGTGACCGTTTCGCCGTCGATGCTCACCGAGCCCCGGGTGGGCTTGAGCAGGCCGCCGACCATGTCCAGCAGGGTGCTCTTACCGCACCCGCTGGGGCCGATGACTGACACGAATTTGTGTTCCGGGATGGAGCCGCTGACATTAGCGACGGCTTCGGTGGCGCCGGCCACTGTCTGGAAGGTCATGCCGATGTTGTCGAACACAACGTCGTGCTCTTGCCGGGTGGAAGGAATGGTGGGCACCTGGTTCATGCGAGGAAGTCCCGCATCAGGATGGCGTCCATGTTTGGGTCCTTGGTGATCTGGCCCTGTTTCTTGCCGGCGTCGACGACGGCGGCCAGCTGGGCGTCGGTCAGTTTGAGGCTGAAGTAGTTCTGCGAGTTTTTCAGTGCCGCACGCGCTACTTCAGGTCTGTAGCCGATGGCCTTGGCATAGACGGCTGCCGCCTTGTCCAGATCGTTCGTGATGAGGTCCATTGCCCTCTTCAGTGAGCGGCCCCACCCCTTGAGGGCTTCGGCGTTCTCGTCGCTAAAGGAACCGGTGGCTACCAGACAGGTGTCGGACCAGTCGGTGACATAGTCACGGGAACGCCAGATGACCTTGCCGCCGTTCTCATCGGCAATCTTCTCCGACAACGGGGATGCCGTCCAGGCGACATCGACGACCCCTTTGGAGACGACGGTCCAGGAATCACTGGCCGACCCGACGCTGACGAGCTCGACATCCTTGCCCGGTTCCAGCCCCGCCTCCCGCAGTGTCCGCTCGGCAAAGTAGGAGGAATTCGAGCCTGGGGTGCTGACGGCAATCCTTTTGCCCCGGACGTCCTTGATGGAGTTCACTTTGGAGTCCGGCAGGGCGATGAAATCCACGGATGCCGCAGTGTAGACATTGCCGAAAATTTTGACGTCCATGCCCTTCTCTGCAGCGATGAAGACAGGAATGGTCGAGGAAGTGCCCAGGCCGATTCCGGACTCGATGCCGCGCACGGTGTCCAGGCCGCCTGGAAACTGAATATGTTCGAGCGTCAGTCCCTCTTCTTTGTAGTAGCCCTCCGCCTGGGCAATGAAAAACGGCGCCGAATGTATCAGGCTCGCCAGTCCTGTGACTGCAGCATCGCCGGAATAGCCTTTGTTGCCGCTGGCTCCGCCTTGCCCGCAGGCGGCTAGGGAGGAGCCCAGCCAGATAACACCTCCCGTCGCGGCAGACAGTTTTAGGAATCCGCGACGACCTAGCGGGTCAGTCGTTGTTGACATGCAGTTCTCCTTTGTCATCGTGCTCGTGTGTTTGAGCCAGTGAAGCACATCACTTTACTGCTGTCCAGAGTGTGTCTCTGCTGTACAGAGCACATCTACAAGATATGCGCACTGGAGCGAGCGTCATCGCTAACTTCAGGGTTTTCAGACACAGACGCCAATGACCTGAGTTCTCCAGCTCAACTCCTGTGGGAATAGTGAAGAACCTGGTGAGGCCTTTGCGTCCACCATTTGAGCAACCATTTGCCCAGACTGCTTCTGCCGGGTCTACCCTCTCGGCATGCAATTCGGCATCTCGAAGCCCGAGCTCCCCGGGTTCCTGCGGTTCGCCTTGACGGACCGTGCAGGGCTCGTTTCCCTGACAGACAAAAGTTCGCCGTGGGTCGCGGACGCCAAGAGTGCAGTAACAGCTTCAGGTCCGTCGTGATGCCCCACCCCCGCAAGCAATCAACGGCTTGGCAGGGAGGGCGCGGTAGCTAACGCCCACATCAGGAGTCAGGGGTCGGGACCTGGCGGGGAAGCGCGACCGATTCCGGGCGGCCGGGCGCTTAGCAGCGTTCAGCGCTGCCGCAGTCACCTTCCCGGCCTCACCCAGTGAGCCGCAACGAAAATCGCTCTACGCGTCCAAGACTAGTTTGGGGCATTTGGATCGGCTGACGCAGATGAACATGGTGTCGTTCTTTGCGCGTTCCTTTGCGGACAGGATGGTGTCGCGGTGGTCCACTTCGCCTTCCAGGACCTTGGTTTCGCAGGTACCGCAAAACCCTTCCTCGCAGGAGGACATGAAGGAGGGGTTCACCTCGAGTACGACGTCGAGGATGGACTTTTCTGGTGGAACGGTTAGGGTGCAGCCGGATTGGCGCAGCTCAATTTCGAATTGTGCGTCTGCCTTCGTTTCATCTTCAGCCTGTGTGCGGGCCGGTGAGGTGGCGGGTCCAAACAGTTCGGCGTGGAAGGCCTCTGCCCCCAGTGTGGTTGCGGTGATGCCCTCGAGGTCGGTCAGTAGCCGTTCCGGTCCGCACGCGTACACGGAGGTTCCGTCGGGCGCGTTCTGGATTTCGGTTAGCAGGTCGGCGCGTCCTCGCTCATCCCTTGGGTATAGCGCGAGGGAATCTCCCATGATTTCCTGGAGCTCGTCGATGAAAGCCATGGTTTGCCGGCTGGATCCGCAGTAGACGAGGCGTGTGCTTTTGCCTGCTGCCTTCAGTTCCCGTGCCATGGCCATGATGGGTGTGATGCCGATGCCGCCGGCGACCAGGAGGTAGTGTGTGGCGCCGTCCTCTACTTTGAAATGGTTGCGAGGTCCGCGCGCTGTGAGTGTTGTACCAAGGCGGATCTGCGAGTGTAGTTCCTCTGACCCTCCGCGTCCGCTGCTTTCGCGAAGGACGGCGAGACGGTATTTCTGAAGTTGACGGGGCTCGGAGCACAGGCTGTAGTGCCGCACCAGGCCCGACGGCAGGATGACTTCCAGGTGGGCACCGGGTTCCCAGGGAGGGAGTGGGCCCCCGTCGGGAAGGGACAGTTCGAGGGACATGACATTGGTCGATTCCTGGCGCAGGTCCCGGACAACGAGGTCTAAAGTGTCTTGGGACATGGTCATGCTCCGGTGATGGGGTGTTGGAAGAGTTTGCCGGGGATGGCTTCCCTGGTTCCGCCCTTGAGGACCTCAATGAAGTCGCGTGCGAGGTCTGTTTTCCTGACTGTGACGAGCATGTCCAGTTCGCGGCGGAGGACTCTCATGGAGGTCGAGCCGGGTTCGGAACTCCAGCCACCCAGACCGACCAGGACGCCTGCGAGGAGAGTGCCCTGGTTCCGTCCGGCTGTGGCCATGTTCTCGACGAAATCGTCGGGAATCTCCTCGAGCCGCGATCCCAGGAACACCATCATGTCGGTGCTGGCTGCGAGGTCGCTTACGGTTTCGGTCGCGAAGTGCGTTTCGGGTTCGTCGACTGCCCGTACAAGTACCCCGTCCGGGTGGCTTGCGGGTGCAGCGATCAGAACTTCGCGCAGTCCGGCGTCGAACATTGACGAGACGAGCGCCGCGCCCGACGGTCCGAGCGGGACAAGAAGGATGCGGGCCTTGTAATAGGCACGCGACGTCAGGTGAGTCATGGGCTTTCCTTATGTTGTGTTGTCGCTGCTCACAGCGAAGGTCGAATGACCACGTGCGGGCTGCTCGGTCCCGATCGGTCCAGGAGGGTCCGGAAGAGTTCATCGACGCCGTCCAGCCCGACGTCGATGCTGGGCACGTGTTCCAGGCCCGTGTCGTGGGCGGCCAGAAGCTCTATGCTCCTGGTGAGGGCCTGGGGTGAACGCCCCCGTACGCCGACGACACCGGAGGCGCCGCGTACCAGGGTCTTGAGGTTCACTTCGGTGACGGGGGTATCTCCGAGTCCGGCCAGGACCAGCCGTCCCAGTTTTCGGAGGTGTTCGGTAGCTTGGAGTGCGGGTCCACCAAGGCCGACCGTATCGACGATGACGTCGAATCCGGTGGCCTTGCCGTGGCGGCCCAAGGCCAGCGAGGTTGAAGCGGCATCATCATTGACGACGATAGAGGCGCCCATGGCCTGGGCAATTTCCAGGCGGTCGCGGCTCGTGCGTGAGTTACGTCCGAGTACGACAATCTCGTCCGCACCGGCTGCCCGTGCGGCCGCGACCGCGGCGATGCCGTGGTAGCCCGGGCCGATGATGGCCACGCGCGAGCCGCTGGTCGCCCCACCGATGTTGATGACCCAATCGACGGCGTTGGCGAACGGTTGCGTCCAGGCCGCCAGGTTCGAATCCAGGTCCCGGGGCAGCTTGTGCAGCACCGTCTGCGTGGAGAGCTCCATGTATTCGGCGTTGCCGCCGTGAAGGCCGGATCCTTCGTGGGTTCCGAGCATTCCCACCCGTCGCTGGCCGCCCCACAGGTCCGCGTCCGGGCAGAAACGGTAGATATCCGGCTTTGAGCACGCATCACACGTGGGCAGCCCGCAGGGCAGGTACTCCTCCAGTGCGACCCTGTCGCCAACCGCGACGTCCCAGGACCACTGCATGACGGGGCTGAGGGAGACGATTTCGCCGATGACGTGGTGGCCCATCACGGTGGGGTGTGCGAGGCCGTGCTGGTACAGGTCCAGGTCGGTCCCGCACAGTGCGGAGGACTCCACCTTCAACCAACCTGCGGCACTTGTGGCCCCTTCAGGGTCGATCGTCTGAACAGTGGTGGTTGAATCAGGCAACGAGACAGCGGCCCTGACAGTGTCTGGAAGGGACGCTGCCGCCGGCGTCTCCCCGGCCGAAGTAGTGACGGTGGAACCGTGATCTTTCATGCCGAACTCCTAAAAGGGCTTTGCTAGATGGAAACGAAGTCGGTTCCCGGGACGACCTGGATGGCCTGCTGGGCGCCCTCGTGGAACGGGACATCCTTTGGCAGCAGCATCGAGGTCGAGCGCACGCGCTGGTCTGCGGTGTCGATGCCCGGGAGGGCTTCGTCTTCCATGGCGTCCAATGCGGCAAGAAGCCGGCGCCGTGCCAGGATGATGGCGGCATCTGAAGTGCCCAGCCGCTCCTTGGTTCGGTCGGCGATGTCACCCATGCTTTCCTGCAGGGAGAAGTCCTGCGCGGCGATGCCTTCAATGCCCGAGAAGGTCTTGTTCTGCTTCTGGGCCTCGCGGTCCATGAGGTAGTCGTTGTCCTTGTTGGCGAGGGTTCGATATGTTCCGGGGATGTATTTGGCGTGGATGCCGTCACCGTTTCGCATCTGCTGCAGTTCGTCTTCCCGCAGGTCACGGGTGGGGTGGTAGTTCCAGGACCAGGCCCAGCAGGTGGTGTCGTCGATCGGGACCCAGGCGTGCCCGCCCATGGGGTTGTGGGTGCCGAAGGGGGGGATGATCGTGTAGAAGGGCATAATCCACTGGGTGATGCGCCAGTAGAATTCTTCCTCATTCGCGTTGCGCCTGGCTCCGATCAGCAGCCCGCCATCGCTTTCGGCGACCTCGAACTTCGGGCGAGTGTCAGCCTTGATGTACTCATTGCCGGCCGTTCCTGAGTGCATGGGGTCATCATCCAGATTGAAGCGGTGGGCGAAGGAAACGTGGCTGGAATCGATGCCGCCCTCCATGGCCTGGAGGTAGTTGGTTTCCTGAAGGCGCTTGGAAATGAAACGCTGGCCGTCCCCGAGCAGGGCCCACTCAAGCTCCGGCAGATCCGGCATCTGCTCCGCCGGGCCCATGTACGCCCAGAGCACCCCTCCCCGTTCCACGAGGGGATAAGACTTCTGCTTGATCCGGCACCTGAACTTGGAGTCCTCCGGCTCGGACGGCATGTCCGTCAGGTTGCCCTCCACGTCATACTTCCACCCGTGGTAGGCACACCGGAGGCCGTTTTCCTCATTGCGGCCAAAGTACAGGGAAGCAGTCCGGTGCGCACAGAACTCGTCCAACAGGCCAAGCCGGCCGGAGCTGTCGCGGAACGCGATGAGCTTCTCACCCAAGAGCTGGACACGCACCGGTGGGCAATCTGCCTCGGGCAATTCCTCGGCGAGAAGCGCCGGAAACCAATAACGCCGGAACAAACGCCCCATGGGAGTTTCCGGGCCGGTCTGAGTCAGCAAGACATTCTGATCTGAAGTAAGCATGATGCGCCTTTCCCAACGCTAGGTCCATCCGTTCTGCGCGCGTTCGCGCGCTTAGCGGTCGAGTGAGTGTTGCATGGGTCTCATTCGTCCGTCAAGCCGGGAGTCCCCCACCGCAGGTAATGGTCTAGATTCGAAAATGTGAACGCATCAATGCCGACCGCCGTGGAGCTGGCGGCGACAGACCCGGATTATGTTGACTCCCTGGAACGGGGCCTGTCGGTCCTCAAGGCATTCAGCGAGCAGGAAGAGGCACTCTCCGTTGGGGAAGTTGCGTCGCTTGCAGGCATCACACGCACTGCCGCCCGCAGATTCGCCCTGACCTTGGAGTATTTGGGGTACGCAAGCCAGACTGCAGAGGGATACAGGCTGGCCCCGGGCGTGCTGGCGATCGGGGACGCCTACCTTCGCAGCAATCCACTCCCTGACGCAGCCCACCCCCACCTTGATGAGCTTGTCCGGACGGTTGGGGAAACAGCCTCCCTAACCGTGCTGCACAAGCGCCGCGTCTATTACGCCGCCCGCGTGGCCGCCGACAGGATCGTCACAGCCAACATCACCGTTGGCACCAGCGTCGCCGCACACAGCACGGCCACCGGTCGGGTTCTGCTGGGCGACCTCGCCCCGGATGATCTCGAGGACTACCTGTCATCCATTGAGCCCAGCCCCGGTTTCGATCCGGACTACGTGCGGGAACGGATCGAGGAAGCGCGTACCAACGGGTGGGCGGTAGCTGATCAGGAGCTGACCCCGGGAATCCGATCGGTGGCCGTTCCCCTGCACGACCCCAAGGGACGGATCGTCGCTGCCCTGAACATTGCAGCCCATGCCACCCGCGTCGACGCCGCAGTGCTGAAAAACGACTTCGTTCCACTGCTCCAGTCTGCCGCCCAGCGAACGGCGGCCACCCTTTGGCCGGCTTCCGGGACAGCGCCGGCCAGGTCCGCGCCAGCGCCTGCCCGCGCCCGCGCTCACGCGCGGACGCGTCCATCCGATGTAATTCAATCGGTGGAAAGAGGCCTGTGCATCCTCACCGCATTCGATGAGGACCATAGAACGATGAACCTGGCACAGATCTCCGAAGTGTGCCAGCTCCCGCGCTCGGCGGCGCGTCGCTTCGTCCTAACCCTGATCTCCCTTGGCTACCTTGAACAGCAAGGGCGCACCTACGCCCCGACTCCCCTGGTCCTGGAACTGGGGTACTCTCTCCTGCCCCGGCTTTCGCTCGCAGACGTGGCCAGACCCCGCCTCGAAGCGTTAGCGCGCAGACTCGGGGCGTCGGTTTCCATCGGCGTTCTGGACGGCGTGGACGTGCGTTACGTCGCCAGGGCCAGTGCACCAAGCCCACTGACCGTCAATATCCGCCCAGGCACCAGAGTCCCAGCAGAACGCACGGCCATGGGCCAGGTCCTCCTGTCCCTTCTGCCCCCCGCCGCAATTGAAGACGCAAGTCACAGGGCAGGCAGAGACATGGCCAACAGCCTGTCAGACCTAGACGTCACACTGGCGGCCGTCCGAGAGCAAGGCTGGAGCTACGTTGACCAACTGCTCGAAGCCGGAATACGCGCTGTTGCAGTCCCGCTTCGAAACCGCCGAGGCGAGGTTGTCGCCGCCATGAGCGCCTCAGTCCATGAAGCCAGCACCCGCGACCAAGACATGGCCAACAACTTCCTACCGGCCCTGAGGAACGCGGCCAACGAGTTCGTCACGGATTTGAGGGACGGCCTCAACATCTAGGACATCCGCTTTACGCGCACCTTCACACCATGCGGACAAAAAGCGTTGCTTTTCGTGCCATGGGACGGTTATATTCATCACACTCAAATCTTGTTTTCGCGATGTCCCGCGGCAACGACGCCTCTTCAGAATGGGATAAACATGACTACCCTTGACCGTGCCCGCGTCTCCACCGATCTCGATCCATCGAGGCGCCCCTACCGCTGGTTGGTCCTAGTCCTTTGCTGGCTGGCCTTCACCATGACCTCAGTTGACCGTTCGACGTGGGGTCCGGCCTCGACCTTCATTGGAGACGACCTCAGGGTGCCCCTGGCGAGCCTTGGGCTGTTCGCCACCTTCTACTACATCGGCTACGTCGTCTCAAACGCGGGCACCGGATTTCTAACCGACAAGGTCGGTGGACGCCTACTGATTTCCGTATCCCTTGTGGGCGCCGGAGCATCGATGATGCTGTTCGGGTCCACGACGTCCGCCTGGATTGGGATCGCCGTCCAGGCGGTCATCGGTTTCTTCGCCGGAGCCGAATATGCCGCCGGCATCAAGCTGATCTCCAGCTGGTTCCGCCCCGAAGAACTCGGCAAGGCCATGGGAATCTACACCTCCGCAACGTCGCTGGGAGTCGTTGTGGCCAACACCGCCGTCCCATATCTCATCCAGCACTACTCCTGGCACGCTTCCTACCTGCTTTTCGGCGGCATTTCCATCGTGGCCGGCATCGCCTGCTACCTCATGCTCCGGCCCGGCCCGGTCGTGGCCAAAAGAGCCAACCGCTCCGAGGGCCGGTCGGTCCTCATCGAACTCGGACGCAACAAGAACCTGCTTCTCCTCGCGCTGGCAGGATTCGGCGGCTTCTGGGGTACCTATGGCTTTATCACATGGTCCAATGCCCTCATGATTAAAGGACACGGCATCGACCCGACTGTCGCTGGCGGCATCGTAGCTGTCTACGGAGCCCTCGGCGTCTTCGGCAAGCCCCTCATCGGCTGGATCGCCGATAAGTTCAACGGCGCCCGCAGAATACCTGCAATGGTCGTCCTCGGCTGCTTCGCTGTGATGCTCGTCGTCTTCGGCACGCTGGACAACGCCCTGGCCTTCTTCATCGCGGCCCCCCTGCTCGGACTCGGGGCATACTGCTACCTCCCGCTCATCGTCGCCCTAGTACCCCGCCTCGTGAGTAGCCGAGTTCTCGGTGGCGCTGCAGGAATAACAAACGCCGTATGGCAAATCGGAAGCGTCCTGGTCCCCCTGGCTGTTGGTGCCGCCTTCACCGCCACCAATAATTCCTTCATGGCCGCCCTGACCACACTCGCCGCCGGCCCCTTCCTCGGCATGATCATCATGTACTTCGTCAACGAAAACCCCGACGACGTTGAAATCGCCGTAGCGAATCAGGCAAACGCCTAGCTTCCTGTAGCAGCGGTCGGCCCACCCCTTTCCTCCTGGACAAGGGGTGGGCCCTTGGCTTTGCCTGATAACCCAGCGGACTCGAGGCACAATAAACAAAGTACGTTCAGACCCATCAAGCGCTGTGCTCTCGCTCTCGGTCCCCCGACCGACAGCGAAATGTAAGGCTGACGTACACCCAATCCCGACGTCAGACAGCAAGGATAAGAGCGTCAGAATAGGCCCCCAATGAGCTTTTCTGCACACTCCGATGAAGGGGTCTTAGATACCAACCGGACGGTCATGCTGCCGGACATTCTTGTCCAAAGGATGCCCGCTCTTGGGAACCCCGTCGTCGCACGAATTTCAGACCTCCGCCGCGGGTGCCGCGAACTGCGCCTCGTACAACCGCGCGTATGCCCCACCCGCAGCCAGCAGTGAAGCATGCGTCCCCTGCTCCACGATCTGCCCGGCCTCCATCACCAGGATGAGGTCGGCGTCGCGGATCGTGGACAGGCGGTGCGCGATCACAAAGGAAGTCCGGTCGGACGGCAGCGCGCTCATTGCCTTCGGCACCAGCACTTCGGTCCGGGTGTCCACCGAAAAGGTCACCTCATCCAAGATCAGCATCGACGTCCGCGCAAGGAAGGCACGCGCAATCGTCAGCAGCTGCCTCTCCCCCGCGGACACGTTCCCACCCTCGTCCTCCAGCACCGCGTCGTACCCCTCGGGCAGGGACTTCACGACCCGGTCCACATACGTCGCCCGCGCCGCCTCCAGAACCTCCTCCGAAGTAGCCCCTGGCCGCCCGAGCGCAATGTTGTCCCGGATGGGCCTGCCGAACAACCACCCATCCGGCAGCACCATCCCCATCCGCGAGCGCAGCTCGCGCCGCGGCACCGAGGTGACGTCCACGCCGTCGAACGTTATCCGCCCCGCATCCAGCTCGTGGAACCGCATCATCAGGTTCACCAGCGTGGTTTTCCCCGGCGAGTACGAGAACCACACGTCCTCGAACAGCAGCCGCCCCGCCCAAACAGGGGCCCGGCAGACGGCGCCGGCTCAACGGACTCCTCGTCCTCATCGAGCAGCTCAAACACCCGCTCCGCAGACGCAACCCCAGACTGCAGCAGGTTCGCCATGGACCCCAACTGCGCCAGCGGCTGCATGAACTGCCGCGAGACGCTTGGCAATCAGCAGCAATCCACAGCGTCAGCGGAATGGTCACCGGCGTCGACCATTTCCGGCTCGCCGCGCCGCCTGGGAGGCGTGGCCGTACTGGTGGGCATGGCCGCCCGGGCGCACGTTTGCGTGCCCAGCACCGGTCCGCCGTGAAGGACGAAGAGTGGCTCACCGAGCGGGTCAAGCACCACGCGCAAATTCCATCCATCATTTTCTCGGTTAGTTGAAACCCTTGGAAAACCGGCTATCCGGACGGCCTCTTGGGCAGCAAGCCCTTTTACTTCCTCCTGGATTGTGCACGACGCACCCCTACCCGAAGCCCCTGCTCTCTAACGTGATTTCCCACACACCAAGTTCCACCCCAGAACCATGAGGAGATACACATGCCGAACTACAGGGTGTCGATGGATATCGGCGGAACGTTTACGGACATCGTGGCGTACGACCAGGCCGCAGGAACCTATGAGGCAACCAAAGCATCCACCACACCGGGCAACCTGAGCGCGGGCGTCATCGCGGGCCTCCAATCGATTGTCACCGACCTTTCCGACATCGAATTCCTGGTGCACGGCACCACCCAGGGCCTGAACGCCTTCCTGGAGCGCCGCGGTGTTCCCGTGCTGCTGCTGGCCACCGCCGGCGTCGAGGACTCCTACCACATCGCCCGCGGCCCCCGCCTGGAGCTCTACAACGCCCAGTACCGCAAGCCCGCTCCCCTCCTCGAGCGGAAGGACGTCATCGGCGTCGGCGGCCGCCTCGACGGTCAGGGCCACGAGATCCGGCCGCTCGACGAAGTGGCCGTCCGTCAGGCAGCCCGCCGGGCACTGGACGAAGGATACGGCGCCGTGGCCGTTGCCTTCCTCTTCAGCTACAAGAACCCGGCCCACGAACTTCGTGCCCGCGAAATCCTGCTCGAAGAACTGGGCGAAGACTTCACCATCTCCCTGTCGCACGAGGCAGCCAAAGAATGGCGCGAATACGAGCGCACCTCCTCCGCCGTCGTCGAGGCCTACACGGGCCCCGTGGTCCGCAACTACCTCCTAGACCTGGAAGAGAAACTTGCCGACCGCGGCGTGGAGGCCCCGCTGCACATCATGCAGTCCTCCGGCGGCGTACTCACGGCCGAGTCCGCCCGCAAGCGTCCCCTGCAGACGCTGCTGTCCGGTCCGGTGGGCGGCGCCATGGGCGACGTCGAACTGGCCGGCGTGTCCGGCAACCGCAACCTGATCGGCGTCGACATGGGCGGCACCTCCTTCGACGTCTCCCTGGTGGTCGACGGCAAACCCGACGTGTCCACCGAAGCCCACCTCGAAGGCCTTCCGATGCTCATGAGCGTCGTCAACATCCACACCGTGGGAGCCGGTGGCGGCTCGGTGGCATGGCTCGAAGCCGGCGGCCTCCGGGTAGGCCCACGGTCCGCCGGCGCCAACCCGGGCCCGGCCTGCTACGGCCGCGGCGGCACCGAACCAACCGTCACCGACGCCAACCTGGTACTCGGCCGTGTGGACCCCGACTGGTTCGCCGGCGGCCAGGTCGCCCTGGACCGGGAAGCAGCCATCACCGCCCTCAAAACCGTGGGAGACCAGCTCGGCCTGGACCCGATCGCCATGGCCGAAGGCATCTGCGACGTCGCCAACTCCCAGATGGCCCAGGCCATCAGGACCATCACCATCTCCCGCGGCATCGAACCGCGCGACTTTGCCCTCGTCGCCTTCGGCGGCGCAGGACCGATGCACGCAGTCTTCCTCGCCAAGGAGCTGGGGATCCCCGAAACGGTGGTTCCCCGGTTCCCCGGCGCGTTCTCGGCATGGGGAATGCTGCAGACCAACATCCGCAAGGACTTTTCCGAGCCGTACTTCTTCCTCGATGAAGACATCAACGTCGCCGACATGGCCGGTGTCCTGCACCGGATGGAAGCGGAGGGCCTGAAGTCCCTTGTCTCCGAGGGCGTCCCCGAGGAAAGCCGCGGGACCAGCGCCTCGGTGGACGTGCGCTACCAGTCGCAGGAATTCTCGCTGAACGTTCCCCTGACCTCTGCCGACGAACCCGAGTCGGAAGGCTTCGTCGCCAACCTGGCCACCCGCTTCTCCGCGATGTACCACGAGCGCTACGGTCACTCCAACCCTGGCGCCCCCATCGAAATCGTGGCACTCAGGACACAGGCCGTGGGCGACCTGGGCCGGTTGGAGGCACCGCTCTTCGCAAAGGCACAGAGCCCAGAGTTCAAGCACGAAGTGCGCCGGGTGGTCTTTGACCACGAAGAACACGCGACCACCGTGGTGCGCCGCGACGACCTGGCCGCCGGGCACGCCTTTGAAGGTCCCGCCATCATCGTGGAGCAGACCGCCACCACCGTGGTGCCGCCAGGGTTCAACGTCAAGGTCGACGAGTTCGGCTCGCTGGTCATCCGCACTGAAGACGCAGAAGGAAATTGAGGTACCACCAATGACAATCGCCGCAGTCAAAACCCTGGATCCCGTAACCGTGGAAATCATCCGCAACGCGCTCACCAGCGCCGCGGATGACATGAACGCCACCCTGATCCGCTCCGCCTACTCACCCATCCTCTACGAGGGCGGGGACTGCGTGGTGGCGCTGCTGGACACCGAACACCGCGTCCTCGGACAGTCCGCCGGCCTCCCCCTGTTCCTCGGCAACCTCGAAACCTGCTCCATTGCCGTGGAAGAGCTGTACGGCCGCGAAGTCTGGCAGGAAGGGGACGTGTGGATCCTCAACGACTCGTACCTTGGCGGCACGCACCTGAACGACGTCACCATCTTCGCGCCCATTTTCAACGACGGCTCGGTTGTGGGCTTCGCCGCCACCCGCGCGCACTGGATGGACATGGGATCCAAGGATGTGGGTGGCTCCATGGATGCCACAGACATCTTCCAGGAGGGCTTCCGCATGGGGCCGGTCAAGCTCATGGAGGCCGGCATCGAAACCTCCGTGGTGGACCTGATCCGCACCAACGTGCGCTTCCCCTACCAGACCATCGGCGATATGCACGCGATGATCGCCGCACTCCGGATGGGAACCACCCGGATGAAGGAACTGGTGGGCCGGTACGGCATGGACCAACTCGATGCCGCCCGCGACGAAATCTTCCGGCAGACCGAGGAGATCGAGCGCGAAACCGTCCGCAACATCCCGGACGGCGTCTACGAAGCCGAAGGCGTGCTGGACAACGATGGCATCAACCTGGACAGCCCCATCCCCATCAGGCTGAAAATCACCGTTGCAGGTGACACCGTGGACTTCGACGTCACCGGCTCCGCCGACCAGACCATGGGCCCGGTCAACTGCGGCGCAGCCCAGGCCGTCTCGGCCCTGCGCGTCGGATACAAGCTCCTGGTCAGCCCGGACTCCAACTCCAACGGTGGATCCTTCCGCCCGCTGACCACCCAGGTCCGCTCCGGCTCCGTGCTCGGCGCCGTGGCACCTGCACCCTGCCAGTGGTACTTCTCCCACCTGGGGCTGCTGATCGACCTGGTCTCCAAGGCCATGGCACCCGCCATGCCCGACCGCGTGGCCAGCGCGAGCCACGGCGACTCGATGATCATCACCGCCGCCGGCTTCGATCCCCGCTTCGGCCGGAACTTCGTGAGCATGGAAGCCACCCTGGGCGGCTGGGGCGCCTGGCAGGGTACCGACGGCGAATCCGCCATGATCAACAACGTCAACGGTTCCCTCAAGGACCTGCCCATCGAAATGATGGAAACCCGTTACCCGCTGCGGATCAACGAGTACTCCATCCGCCCCAACTCCGGCGGCCCCGGGCAGTGGCGCGGCGGCAACGGAGTGGTCCGTGAATACGAGTTCCTGGCCGACTGCGTGGTGGGTCTCTGGTTCGAAAGGTCCAAGACACCGGCCTGGGGCCTCTTCGGCGGCTCCGACGCCCAGGGCCCGGAAGTGGTGATCAACCCAGGCCGCCAGGATGAGGTCCGGACGCTGAAGGCCAACGCTCGGAAAATCAAGGCCGGCGACGTGGTTCGCCTGGCTGTCGGCGGCGGCGGCGGTTTCGGCGATGTCGCCAAGCGCTCCCGCGAGGTCATTGAGTACGACATCATCAACGGCTTTATTACCGAGGAATTCGCCAAGACCCACTACGGCTACTAAACGCCGCATTGAAAGGATTGACCGTGAAAATCACCAAACGTCCAGCCGCAGCGATGGCCCTTATGAGCCTTGCCCTGCTGACCTCCGCCTGCACCCCACCTGCCCAGAGCAGCACCGCAGAAGCAGTGGCTGCGAAGGCAGACCAGAAGCTCAACGTTGGATTCTTCGGTTTCGCCAAATCCAACGGCTTTGCCCAGGGCACGTACCTCGGCGTGGAACAGGCGGCCAAAGCCAACAACGCCAGCGCTACCTTCGTGGACTCCAACTTCAACGCCCAGACCCAGGTCCAGCAGATCCAGGACGCCGTCACCTCCAAGCAATTCGAGGTGATCGTGGTCCAGGCCAATGACAACCAGGCCCTCATTGCACCGTTGACCCAGGCCGTGCAGGCGGGCATCACGGTGGTGGTCGAATTCTCGGTCATCGGGCCCAAGTTCGACACCATCCAGCCGCAGATCCCCGGGGCCATCAGCATCGTGGACCTCCCCACCCGCAACGGCAAGATGCTCGGCGAAATGGGCAAGGAAGCCTGCGCCCAGGTGCCGGGCGACACCTGCAAGGTGGCCTACCTTGAAGGCTTCAAGTCCCTGCCCTTGGACAACGCCCGGACCGAGGCCGTGAAGGCGGAACTGGCCACCGATCCGAAGATCAAACTCGTGGCCAGCGTGGAAGGCGGCTACACGCAGGACAGCGGCCGGCAGGCGTTCCAGAACGTCTCCCAGGCGACCCCTGACGTCAACGTGGTGATCGGCGCATCCCAGGCCATCACAGGAGCCGCAGCGGCCGCCGGGAAGAGTGACATCAAGTTCATCGGCAACGGCGCGTCCGTATCCAACGTGGAAGCGGTCCGGTCCGGTAAATGGTTCTCCATCTATGTCAGCGACGTCGTGGCCAACGGCGCCAAGGCCACCGAACTGGGGCTCGCCAAGGCGCGGGGCAAGCAGGTGGAAACCGCCATCGACGAAGCAAGCCTCTCCCCCAACAACGGCAAGGGCACCAAGGAAGCACTGGATTCCCTGAACTACGTCTCGAAGTACTCGGACTAGCCCAGCCCCCTTTCCGGGGGCACCCCGGGGCCGCAGCCTCACCGCTTCGGCCCCGGGGACCCTGGCCCTAAGTTCCCTTCCATTTCCAGAGGTCAACATGGCTATAGAACAGTTGGAAAAACCCGGGCATGCCAGCCGGAGGACCGCCCCCGAAATCACCGTCTCCGGGATCGGCAAGCGCTATGGTGCAACGCAGGTGCTGAAGGACGTCACACTGTCGGTAATCCCCGGGGAGATCCACGGCATCATGGGGGAAAACGGCGCAGGAAAGAGCACGCTGCTCAAAATCCTGGGCGGTGCCATCACAGCGGACTCCGGCACCATGGAATTGGACGGACATCCGGTCAGGATCACGACACCCCGGGACGCCATCTCACACGGGATTTCCCTTATCTCGCAGGAGCTGGCGCTGATCCCCAATCTGTCAGTGCTGGAGAATGTCTTCCTGGGCCGCTGGTCGAACAGGGGAAGCCTCCTCTCCCCCAACAGGGACAGCGAGCACTTTGCCCGGCTGCTGGAAGAGACCGGTTTTGAGCTGGACCCGAGGGCGACGGTGGGGAACCTGCCCATCGGACAACAGCAACAGGTGGAAATCCTGAAAGCCCTTGCCCGCGGGGCAAAGGTGCTGTGCATGGACGAACCCACAGCAGTCCTTAACGAGGCGGAGAAGGAAAAACTCCTGCAGGTCGTCAAACGGCTGGCCCGCGCCGGAACCACCGTCCTGATCGTCTCCCATTACCTGGAGGAAGTCCTGGGACTGGTGGACCGGTTGACCATTCTGCGCGACGGACAGCACATCGTCACCGAAGAGGCCGCCGGCCATACGCCGGAGTCGCTGGTGCGGCTCATGGTCGGCCGGGAGGTCGACTTCCTCATCCCGGACATTCCGCAGGTTCCGTCCGAAGCCGAGACGGTTGTCCGGGTAGCCGGATTGACCAGTGCCAAGGTCAAGGACATATCTTTTGAGGTCCGCCGCGGGGAGATCCTGGGCATCGCCGGGCTGGTGGGCAGCGGCCGCAGCGAAACCCTCCTCGCAGTTTTCGGTGCAGACCGGACCACCGGCGGCCACGTCGAAATCAACGGCCGCCGCATCCGCCCCAGCTCCATCAGGGACGCCATCAAAGCCGGTATCGCCCTCATTCCCGAGTCGCGGAAAGAACAGGGTCTGGTCATGTCCCGCCCGGTGGCCGAGAACATCGCCCTCTCCACTCTGCCCGCACGCTCCTGGGCCGGCTTCGTCAAGGCCCAGCGGGAAAGGACGGCCGTCAAGGACGTCAGCAAGTCCGTTGACCTGCGCGGCGCCCGCCCCGGTCAGCCGGTAGCCAACCTTTCCGGCGGGAACCAGCAGAAGGCACTTTTCGCCAAATGGCTGTTGAACCCTCCGGCGGTGCTCCTGGTGGATGAACCCACCCGGGGAGTGGACATCGCCGCCAAGGCCCGGATCCACAGCATCATCGTCGAACTGGCCGCGAAGGGCACAGCAGTCATCGTGGTCAGCTCCGAGCTCGAGGAAGTGCTCGGCCTGTCCCACCGTATCCATGTCATGAGGCACGGGCGCATCGTTGCCGAGTTCGACCGAAACGCCTCCCGCGACGAAGTCATGACTTCCGCTTTTCTGAAATAGGTGAATCCACATGACCACAACGTCAGTTGCCGTGCCCTCGACGGCAGAGAAAAAATTCAATCTGAACTTCAAAGACTTCGGGATCGTTTTTGGCCTGGCCGCCATCATGCTGTTCCTGGCCCTGAACACCGGAACGTTCCTTACGGGCCGCAACTTCATCAACCTGTTTGACCAGGCCGCCGTGGTGGGCCTGCTCGCCGCGGCAGCCACGCTGTGCATCATCAGCGGGGTCTTTGACCTCTCCTCCACCGCCACCCTCGCGGTCTCCGCCATCTCGGGCGTGATGATCACCCAGCAATTCGGCGTTGCGGCCGGTTTCTTCGGGGCGTTGCTGGTGGGTGCCCTGCTGGGGACGATCACCGGGCTGATCGTGGTCAGCACAAGGGTCAATTCGTTCATCGGGACACTGGCGGTGAGCATCATTTACCGGGGCCTGGCGATCGTGATCACCGGCGGCGCGATTGTTGCACCGCTGCCTGAGCAGCTCGCTTCCTTCCAGACCTGGACCTGGCCCAGCCTCTTCGGCCTCACCGCCGGTTCAGTCTTGATGCTGGCGATGACCACCGTGCTGGGCATCGTTCTGTGGCGCACCACATTCGGACGCAGGATCTACGCAGTAGGCGGGAACCAGGAAGCCGCCCGCCTCAGCGGCATCCGGACCGGCTCCATCCACGTTGCGGTCTTCGCCATCAGCGGCCTGTGCTCGGCAATGGCCGGAATGATCCTGGCCTCGCGTGCGGGCTCGGCGCAGCCGGCCATGGCCATCGGCATCGAACTCACCGCCATCGCCGCTGTGGTCATCGGCGGCACCAGCATCCTGGGCGGGCAGGGCGCCATGTGGAGGGCCTTCGTGGGAGTCATGATCCTCACCGTCATCAGCAACGGCTTCAACCTGCTGCACTGGGATACCACCTACCAGCAAGTGGTCACGGGCGTCCTCATCCTGCTGGCCGTAGCAGCCGATGGACTGTTCTTCCGCAAATCCACCAGATGACCGTCCAGGGTGGACCCTAGAGATATGACATGGATGTATCGCGGGGCTGGGGCCCGGCAGGAACTTGAACAGGAGGCCCGGCAATGCGGGTAGGACTGATGCTCCAGGGCAGCAGTTGCCGGGCGCTCGTCCTGGAGGGACGCTCCGTCGTCTCGGTGGCGGAACAGCGGCAGGCCGGCAGCCTGGCTGACGCACTGGACAGCGTCCTGTCCTCCTTGCGCCTGCAGTTCGGAAGCCTGATCACAGACGTAACGGCCGACGTCGGACGCGTCCTCGCCGCGGCCCAGCCGGGAGACGTCATGGCTGTCCACATCTCTCCCCGTCCTCCGGCGGACCAGTTCCACAACACGAGGTTGCCGGCGAGCATTGAGCCTGCAGTCACCAGGACCGTGCATGTCCGCGGCGGCCACGACCTGCGGGGACGGCCGCTGGCACCGCTGGGCCTTAACCAGTTCCTGCTGGAACTGCCCTCCATCCTGTCCGGGGGCATGCGGAACGTAGCCATCACCGCCGTCGGCTCCACTGCCTCCGCCGAGCACGAAACCCGCATCGCGGATGCCATCCTGTCCAACAACAGCGACATGCGGATCAGCATCTCCAGTGATTTCTACTCGAGCGTGTTCCGCGACCGTGACTACACAGCCGTCCTTAACAGCGCCCTGATGGAATCAGGCGAAGAGCTGGCGGCAATGCTGGAAGAGGCCGGGAGGCGCCACTTCCCCGCCGCCGCACTGTCCTATGCAAGGAACGACGGCGGCCGGGCGCCCCTGGCACGGCTGGCGGTAGCCCCCGTGCATGCGCTCCGCCCGGAACCTGCCATGGCGATCCTCGGCGCGGCAACGCTGGGCGGGCTGTGCGACGGCGAAGTGGTTGTCTGCACCGACGAGGGTGTCAGTGTGGGCACCATCCGCAGCGGCCTGCCCGTTGCCCACAGCCTTATCCGGCAAGGCTATGAAGCAAGCCTCGCCACCAACGCGGCGATCGCGGAACCGTACACGGCCAACCATCCGGTCCGGCCCGACATCCCCTCAGTGGTCGTCGACATCCGCACCAGCCAGGACACGCCGCCTGAACACGGCCTGCTGCCAACACTTCCGGGTGTCCCGGACCTGAGCCTCATAGGCTGCGCCGCTACACCGCTGACAGCGTGGATCGACAGGCTCGAGAGGGTCAGCGGACAGGCCGAACTGCAGCGGGTTCAGCACCGGGCTGAGGAGGAAGCCGGCTCGGCTGTAGTGCAGTTGGGTGCCGGCCCTACAGACACCCGCATCATCGAATCGAACGTCTTCGCCATGCCTTACGGGAACCCCGGAATCGTTCGGATCCGGGTCCGGGCTGCTGGCGGAACGTCCAGCTCCGAGGAGAACCCGTTTGCCGGCCAGGCCCTGGGGGTCACGGCATGAGCACCATCCTCAGCCCCGAAGACGTGGGGCACCTGAGTACCGGCGCCCATTTCCTGGCCTGCGCCATCGATCCCACCGCCATCCACGTCTACGCCGGCATGATCCAGGAGGCGATGCAAGACAGGTCCGTGGAGCTCATCACCGTGGACGAGCTCGCCCCGGATGACCTGGTGGTGGCTGTCGGCATGGTGACCCAAGGCTTGTTCATTGCTGATATGCCACCCGTAGGAGACGAATTCACCGGCTGTATCGAGGCGATCGAAACCAGGCTCGGGCGCAAAGTGGGGGCAATTTATTCACTCGCCGCTGCCAACATCAACGGAATCCTTCCGCTGATGGTGGGGCTGCAGTCCTCCCTTCCTGTGATCGACTCCGATCCCATGGGGCGCGTCTTTCCGCTCATCAGCCAGACCACGTTGAACATCGGCGGGGTGGCTATCGGCCCCATAGCGCTTATGGGAGTAACCGGCGAGCGCGCCGTGGTGGAGGCAGCTGATCCGCAGCGCGCCGAGACGCTGGTCCGCGCACTTGTCACCGAGCTGGGTGGTTGGGCCGCCACCGTGATGTATCCATGCTCCGCGCGGCAGCTGGCAGAGCACGGGGTCCACGGATCCGTCAGCCGCATGATCCGCATAGGTCAGATCCTCGACGCCGACACGTCGGCTGAGAGCAAATTCCTGTCACTTTCCGACTTCCTGGGCGTGACCCGGATTGCACGGGCGCGGGTGAGCCACATCGAAGGCCTTTCACGCCCAACCGACCTGGGCCTTCCGGCCCAACCCTCGAGCGTGACGCTCGTGGATGAAACCACCGGGCAGATCATCCGGCTGGAGATCCAGAATGAGATTTTGCTGGTGCTCGTGGACGGTGCCGTAGCGGCAGCTGTCCCCGACATGGTGACCCTGCTCAACTCCGAGCACGGCTCTGTGGCCAGCCTGGAAGACCTTCGGGTGGGCAACGTGGTGGATGTGCTCAAACTCAATGCCGCCCCGCAATGGTATTCGGAGGCGGGGCTGGACCTGGCCGAACCGGCGGCGTTCGGCATCCCGCTCAAGCATCCGAGGCGGCGTCATGGTTAGGCCGATGAAGGACACCCGGCTCGACGTTGCGGGGCTGCTGGCGCACGGGTCGCTGCGAGGCACCACGGCGCTGTACCTCACCCCCGCCAGCGCAGTGATCGAAAGCGTCGTTCTGGTCTCCCAGCTTGAGGCGATCCAGCGGGTGCGGCCGAATACGGTTGTGGTCCTGTCTGCAGAAATGGGCTCTGGTGGATGGCTCGTATCCGCCGCCCTCAGGCATGCCTGGGAACGGCGGGCCAGCGCCGTCGTCGTGGCCGGAAGCACATATTCCAGCGCCGTGATCGGCCTGGCTGAACGGCTGGGCATCACCCTGCTGGCGTCGGAAGGAAACCCTGCCGGAGTCGCGTTGGCCTTGGCCGCCGAGATCGGCGCCGCCCTGTCCGTGGTGGATGCGGAGCTCGCCCGGTTCGCCCGGGCGGTGGCCAAGGACAGCACGCTGACTGACGTGCTCAGTACCATCTCCGGGGAACTGGACGGGGTGGGCGTCTCGCTGGAATACGATGGCGTGGTCCTCGCCTCAGCCGGTATGGACCCGCGGGACCAGGCCGAGGTCATCACGGTTGACGTGGGGGCTGCCAACGCCGCCGTCCCTTCCGCCCTCACCGCGCGCGTACCCGCCTCCGGTGTCCATAACCTGCGGCTGGTCCGTTCAATCCTGGAAGTCGCTGCCCCTTCCGTCAAGGCCGCATGGTTGATGGGCGACTCCCGGGACGCGGCCCGTGCCGTCCCCACCGCGGCACTGGCCGGGCTGAACCAAAGCCGCGGTTCTTCCGGCGCAACCTTCGAGGAAGACCACCGGCACCTCCTCTCACAGCTGGGCTGGCGCCGGCACGAACGATACGTGGCCGTATGGATCTGCCATGGTGACTCCAACACATCTGGTCCCGACCTGACAGCTGTGCTGAGGCTGCTCTGGCGAAAGGTAGCTGCACGCAGCCCCTTGGCCAAGGTCGACGGCGGCTGGCTAGCGCTTGTTCCGGCCGCCCACGAGTCAGTTGTTGCACAGCTCGAACTACGGCTCAA
Source organism: Arthrobacter sp. FW306-07-I (assembly GCF_021800405.1). Classification (NCBI taxonomy): domain Bacteria; kingdom Bacillati; phylum Actinomycetota; class Actinomycetes; order Micrococcales; family Micrococcaceae; genus Arthrobacter; species Arthrobacter sp. FW306-07-I. The sequence goes on from NZ_CP084550.1 coordinate 4,168,189, forward strand.
GACACGGCTCCGGCCTGCCCTGGCCGAGCTGGGCCTGGTGGCCGGGTTGTCCCGCTGGGTGGAGGAGGCTCCGCCGCTTCCGTCCGTCATTCAGGAGGCGCGGCTGGCAGCAGTCTCCGCCCAGTCTGCTGGACAGGGCACAGTCCTGGGCTTCGCCGGCCTGGGCGTAGCGGCCGCAACCGCATTCGTGGATCAGGACGCCGTGGCACTGGTGGCTGAACTGACCCTGCCGCGGCTAATGACCAGTCCTGACAGGGACGCGATAGTGGCTGCGGCAGCGGCGTTCCTTGACCACCGCAGCTCGGTCAGCCTCGCTGCGGCGGCGCTCGATGTGCACCGCAACACCCTCCAGGCCCGGCTGGGCCGTGCCCGGGAGCTGGGCGTCCCCTTGGACAATCCGTCCGAGTTGCTGTCCGTCCACCTGATCCTCAACGTACTGCGGGCCGCGGCACACGAGAAACAGACTTTCAAAGATCCTCACGAAACCAGAAAGGACTCCCATGAGTTCCCAGTTTGAATCCTTCGACGACGTCTACGCTTCCGCCCGGGACACTGTGGGCGTCCGTCTCTTCACCGCCTCCGTCATCGCCGACGAAGGCACCAGCATGGCGCGCATCTACACCACGCACCCCGAGGTCTACCCGGTTGGCGGAAAGAAGACCCTCGCGGGAGACACCAATCCGGTCTGGCTGGAGCAGGTCCTGATCGGCCAGCAGCCGTTCCTGGGCGCTGACCGGGAAGCGGTCAAGGCTTTCTTCTTCGACTCCGGAACCATCGAATCGCTGGGGTGCGGCGCGATTGTCAATGTTCCGGTGGTGAGCGGCGGCCGCACCATCGGCTCCATGAACTTCCTGGCCCCTGAAGGCAGCTATGACCAGTCTTCCGTGGACGCCGCCGTAGAGGTGGCGTCACGCTCTGTCCGGCTCCTCGAAGATGCTCTGGCAGCCACCAGCTAGCCTGCGTCCTGAAACAGGAAGGAAACACTGCACATGATCCCCAACTCTGAGGGAAACCTGACCATACGGAACGCCAGGATCTTCGACGGCGAATCAGCCGTACTCGTTGAAGGCTCCATCATCGTCCGGGATGGCAGGATCACCGCCATAGGCGACGCCGAAGCAGGCGGCGGCGCCGGGTCCGCCGTAGAAACCGTCGTCGACGCGGGCGGCCGGGTGGTGATTCCCGGCCTCATCGATGCCCACTTCCATGCCTATGCGCTCAGCCTGACTTCTGCCGTCAACGAAACCGGCCCCTTGAGCTACTCCGCGCTGGCAGGTGCCCGCAGACTTGAGGCCGCGCTCGTCAGGGGCTTCACCTCAGTCCGGGACGTGGCGGGGGGTGACATAGGCCTTGCAACCGCTATCGAGGAAGGGCTGTATCCCGGTCCGCGCTACTTCTTTACCGGTCCCGCGCTGAGCCAGACCGGAGGTCACGGGGACATCCGCGCTGCGAACGACGGAAGCTGCTTCCATGGCGGCCACATGTGCGAGGTGGTGGACGGCGTTGAGGACTTGCTGCTGGCGGTGCGCCACCGATTCCGGACCGGCGCCACCGCCATCAAACTGATGACCTCCGGAGGGGTGATCTCCCCGGTGGATCCGATCCGTGTGCCGCAGTACAGTGCGGCCGAGATCCAAGTGGTCACAGAAGAGGCATCCCGGCGTGGCAGTTACGCCACGGCGCACGCCTACTCGCCGGAAGCCATCCGCCATTCTGTGCTGAACGGGGTCCGCTGCATCGAACACGGCAACCTCCTGGATGTTGAAACCGCCCGGCTCATGGCGGAGCACGACGTCTACCTCGTGCCCACGTTGGTGACGTATGACGCCATGGGCCGCCGCGGAGCCGAAATCGGCCTTACCGAGGTGGGCGCCGCCAAGAACCAGGAGGTCCTGGCTGCCGGCAAGAAGGCCGTCACTCTGGCGCGCGACGCCGGGGTCCGGATTGGCTTTGGCACCGACCTCATGGGGGAGCTTGAGGATGAACAGCTGGCCGGGCTTCGCCTGCAGTGCGAAGTGCTGGGTGTCTACGACGCGCTCCGCTCTGCGACCTCAACGAACGCGGCACTGCTCCGGCGCGACGACCTGGGCCGGATCGCGGAGGGGGCGTGCGCGGACTTGGTGATATTGGACGGCGATCCCTTCGAGGAGCCCTGTGTGCTCTGGGACGGAAGCCGGAACCGCACCGTCATAAAGGCCGGCCGCGTTGTCCCCTCCGGTAGCCTTCCGGCCGGTCCTGCCATGGTGGACCAGGCCTATAGCGGCGCCTCCGCGTGACGGCAGAGACCACCGCCCAGACACCATCACCGGAGCCCATCAACCCACCCTTTGGGGAATACACGGACCGTCAACCAATTAACGAGGAGCACAACACGTAAAGACATCCCGTGACCCTTACAAGGAACTTCCCCAGCTTCCGGAATTTCAGGTGACCAGCGCCGACATCGAGGACGGTCAGACGCTTTCCCCGGCACAGCGCAGCGGCAAGATGGGCATTGAAGGCGGCCAGGACCGGTCCCCGCAGCTGTCGTGGTCAGGCTTTCCTGCCGAGACCAAGAGCTTTGCGGTCACCGTCCTGGACCCCGACGCGCCCACCGGAAGCGGTTTCTGGCACTGGGCTGCCTTTAACCTGCCGGCGTCCACCACCTCCCTGTCTTCCGGTGCAGCGGAGACCGGGCTTCCCGAGGGTGCTGTGCAGTTGGCGAACGACGCAGGCTTCCCCGGCTTCGTGGGCGCAGCGCCGCCCTCAGGCCACCGCGTGCACCACTACCACGTGGTTGTACACGCGCTGGATGTGGAGAAGCTCGACGTCCCCGCTGAAGCCAGCCCCGCCTACCTGGGGTTCAACGTCTTTTCGCGCGGCATTGGCCGCGCACGGCTGGTCGGTACTTACGAGCAGCCCTGACCCCATTCCGCGCGGTGCAGGTGCACGTCCGGTTCCGGGCGTGCACCTGCGCGTTTCACGTGGTGATGGACAGGGCAAGACCGCCGCCTACGACGCCGAGTGATCGCTCCCCGGAGTCCAGCCCAAGGCTGGCCCCAGCTTTCCGGCAATGTCGGTAAGGATCTGCACATAGTCCTCGTGGTCGAAGCTGAATGGCAGGGCGAACGCCACCTCGTCCACCTCCTGGAAGCCTGCGTGCGCGTAGAGCTGTTCAGCGATCTCCTCACTGGTGCCGATTAGGTCAGCCGCGAACATTATGCCCCTCGGCCCCTGCGGAGCAGCAGTGCGGGGAGTGCGTTCGTCGACATACCGCTGGTACTTCTCCCGCTGGGCAGGAGTCGCCGAGTCGGTGGGGATCACCACCAGGCCCTGGGACACCCGCGCCCCAGCATGCCCGGCGGCAGCAGCCGCCTCCCGGAACGCCCGGATCTGCGACTGCTGAACGAGGGCAAAGCCCGGCTCCTGGTCCTTGTCCGGGAAGATCACGCTGCTGGACAGCAGGTTGAAGCCACTTGAACCTGCCCACACGGCTGACTTCATGCTGCCGGCCCCGTACCAAAGGCGCTCCCGCAGCCCGGGCGAGTGCGGCTCCACGCGGTTGGAGAACTCCTCCACCACGCCCTGCTTGCCGGAAAACTCCCGCACCGGCTCCCCGGCAACCAAACGTGCGAACCGCTCCACCCGGGCGTAGCTGAAGTCCTCCACGTCCGCGGTATCCGGGTACAGCTCATGCTTCACCGTGTCGTACTGCATCGGCTCCCCTACGCTCACGCCCGGATTGATGCGTCCTCCGGCGAGCAGATCCACCGTGGCCAGATCCTCGGCCAGGCGCAGCGGATTCTCCCAGCCCAGCGGCGTCACGGCGGTACCCAGCTCAATCCGGGACGTGCGCTGGCTCGCCGCCGCCATCACCGCCACCGGAGATGAGATTCCGAACTGCAGGTGCCGGTGGCGCAACCAGGCACTGTCGAACCCCAGCCGCTCCCCCAGCTCAATGATCCGCAGCGTGGACTCATGGCCCGCGGCCGGATCAGCAGGGTCAAACAGCCCAATGGTGAGGAACCCAAGCTTGCGCAGGGGACGGTCGGGGTGCGGCATCGGCTTCCTTCAAGCGGGGGACGTGGCTGAGTTCAGACTAGGCGGAAGCCCCGTAAATGAACCAGCAATCATTGACGCACATGACGGCATTGTGATTAGGCTCACCTCAAGCCAGCGACGGCGCCGGCATGGGAGGAAGATATGTCACTGCAGGAAATCGAGTTCACGTCCGCCAACGGCCGCGACACCATCCAGGCGTGGGTCTACGAACCCATCGGGCAGCCCAAGGCCATCGTGCAGCTGATCCACGGGCTCGGCGAGCACTCCCGCCGCTATCTCCACCTCATCTCCACCCTGGTGGATGCGGGATTCATCGTGGTGGCAGGCGACCACTCCGGGCACGGGCGCACAGCCATGCAGCAGGGCACCTGGGGCGATGCCGGCGAGGACGCCGCCAGCGTGGTGGTTGCGGACGAGGTCACCCTGCAGGCCAAGGCCCGGGAAGCACTCCCCCAGCTCCCGTACGTGGTGTTCGGACACAGCTGGGGATCCATGATCGCCCGCGCCCTGGCCACCGACCCGCAGGCGCAGCTCTCCGGCCTGATCCTCTGCGGCATCGCCGCCCAGATGCGCGGCATCGAGAAGATGGTTGACCGGCCGGAACTGGCGCGGCTTGCCTCCGGCGAGCGCGCCGCCGAGCCCGCGCCCCAGGAACTGGTGGCCCAGCTGTTCGACGGCTTCCTGGGCCGCTTCGGCGAGGGTGCCGGCCCCACCGCCTGGGTGGCCCTGGACGCAGACGTCGTGACCGACCACGGCAGGGACCCCTTCAACAACTTCGGCGCACCGCTCAGCGCCCGCTTCCTGCAGGGCTTCGTAGACCTCTACGACCAGGTAACCTCCGACGACTGGTACAAACAGCACCCCGCGGAACTCCCCGTCCTGATCCTCGCCGGCGACCAGGACCCCGTCACCAACTACGGCGAAGGCGCCTACCACGTGGCCAACCGCCTGGCGGACACGGGCCACGCCGACGTCCGCACCCGCGTCTTCCCCGGCGTCCGCCACGAGGTCCACAACGAACCCACCACCCGCGCCGAGACGGAGCGCGAGACGGTCGAGTTCATCCAGCGGGTAGCGGGCAGCTGACGGTCCCACAAGCACCTCCCACGGAAGGTACGACGGCGGCACTCACCGTGCCGCCGTCGTCGTGCCTTCCAGCAGTAGCACCTCAAACTACTTAACGTTGCTTAACGGTGAAGCGCGCTCCTACTGTAATTGACGTCACAAGGACACCGCGGATGCACGTCAATGGAGAGGGGGCGGTGGGGTGAGCGGCCATAAAGTCAGCAGAACCTCCGGGCCCCGCCCCGCGCCGGTTTCCGCCGCCGCTGTTGCGCGCGCAGCAGGCGTTTCCCCAGCCACAGTCTCCTACGCGCTGAACGGCAAGGGTGGTGTGTCGGTCGAAACCCGGCGGCGCATCATCGGCGTGGCGAATGAACTGGGGTTCAGGCCCCGTAAGTCGTCTTCATCTTCTGATCCGCTGCGGACCCGTGTCGTGGGGCTGATCCTGCCCAACATCATCAATCCCATGTATCCCCGGTGGGCCCAGGGCATCATCTCCGCAGCCGCCGAATCCGGATACGAAGTGTTCGTGGCAACCACGCAGGACGACGCGGCCACGCTCGCACAGGTCACCGCCACGCTCGCGAACCGCAACGTGGACGGCGTCATCCTCGCCGCCGCCCTGCGGGAGGACGCCACCGCCTTACGCACCCTGCGGACTGCCCGGATCCCCTACGTCTGCCTGTCCCGAAGGGCCGACTTCCTGCAAGGCGACTTCGTGGGCATTGATGACGATGCCGCGGCAAGCATGCTGATGGAACACATGCTCGGCCACGGTTACACGGACATTGCCACCGTAGTGGGACCGCGCTTCTCCACGGCGTCCCTCACCCGTGAGCAGGCCTTCGTCCGCACCGCGGCTGCTGCGGGCGTCACTATCAGCGGCGAGTGGAAAATCAGCACCCGCGTCAACAACGAAGGTGGCCGGCTGGCAGCGGAACGGCTGTTTTCCCAAGCCAGGGCGCCCCGCGCCGTGGTATGCGGCAGCGACGAGCTCGCCATCGGCGTCATGGAATACGCGCTCGACCGCGACCTGCGCATCCCCGAGGATGTGGCGGTCGCGGGGTGCGACGGGCTGGCCCACAGCCGTTCCGGGTTGATCAACCTGACGAGCATCGTCCAGCCGCAGCAGGAGATGGCCCAGGAGGCATTCGCCATGCTGCTCCGCAGGATCGAAGCCCCGTCCAACACCTACAGCTCTTTGATTTGTCCGCACCGCATCCACATCGGGAGAACGTGCGGGTGTAACGCACCGCCCGCCTAACCGCCCGTCCACTTCACCAGCCAGAGCACCGGCATCCATTGCCGGCGCCGTGATCCCGCACGCCCAAAGTGGTCCTCGCCCACCCGGGCGGGCCCGATACACAAGGAAACATCATGGATTTCAGCTCAAAACGCGTCCTGGTTACCGCCGGCGCAAACGGCATCGGCCTGGTCATTGCCACCAAATTCAAGGCCCACGGGGCCAGCGTGTTCGTGACGGACATTGACCCCGACGCCGTCGAGAAAGCGCGTGCCGAGGGCTTCCACGCCGCCGTCAGTGACGTATCGGATGAATCGCAGGTCCAGGACCTCATGGCGATGATCCAGGGCGAATCCGGCGGGCTTGATGTCCTGGTCAACAATGCTGGGATTGCCGGACCAACCGGTCCAATCCAATCCCTCGACAGCGCGGACTGGAAGGCGACGTTCGACGTCAACATCCATGGACAGTTCTACTGCATCAAGCACGCCGTTCCACTCCTGCGCTCCGCACAAGAGGCATCAATTATCAACCTGTCGTCGGCGGCCGGCCGCCTGGGCATGGCCGGCCGGAGCGCGTACTCGGCCTCCAAGTGGGCGGTGATCGGGTTGACCAAGACCCTAGCGATCGAGCTCGGGGCAGAGGGAATCCGGGTCAACGCCATCTGCCCCGGCGCCGTCAACGGTCCGCGCATCGATGCGGTCATCGCGGCCAAGGCGGGCATGCTGGGCGAGCCCGTGGACACCGTCTCTTCCCTGTACCGCAGCCAGTCGTCGCTGGGCCGGCTCATTGAAGCCGAGGACATCGCAAACATGGCCCTCTTCGCCGCCAGCGACATGGCGCGCAACGTCAACGGCCAGGCCCTGGCCGTTGACGGAAACACCGAAAAGCTCTACTAAGACCCCGAAAGGAAACGTCCCATGGCAGCAACACGCAAGGTCATCATCACCAGCGCCGTTACCGGCGCCATCCACACCCCCTCCATGTCGGAACACCTGCCCGTCACGCCCCAGGAAATCGCTGATGCGGCCATTGGCGCCGCTGAAGCAGGAGCGGCCATCGTGCACATGCACGCCCGCGATCCGCGGGACGGGCGCCCATCGCAGAATCCCGAGCACTTCGAGCCCATCCTGGACAAGCTCAAGCGGAACACCGACGCCGTCATCAATATCACCACCGGCGGGTCACCGCACATGACCGTCGAAGAGCGCATGCAGCCGGCGGCCCTGTTCAAGCCCGAGCTTGCCTCGCTGAACATGGGGTCCATGAACTTCGGGCTCTACCCGATGCTGGACCGGTTCAAGGACTTCACCCACGAGTGGGAACGCGAAGGGCTGGTGAAGAGCCGCGACCTGGTTTTCAAGAACACCTTCCAGGACATCGAGACCATCTTGGAGATCGGGAATGCCAACGGGACGCGCTTTGAGTTCGAGTGCTACGACATTTCCCATTTGAACAACCTGGCCCACTTCCATGCCCGTGGCCTGGCCAAGGGACCGCTGTTCGTCCAGTCCGTCTTCGGCCTGCTCGGCGGCATCGGGGCACACCCCGAGGACCTGATGCACATGCGGCGCACCGCGGACCGGCTCCTGGGCGACGACTACCAGTGGTCCATTCTTGGCGCCGGCAAGAACCAGATGCCGCTTGCCACGATCGGCGCAGCCATGGGCTCCCACGTCCGGGTGGGGCTGGAGGACTCGCTGTGGATCGGCCCGGGCCAGCTGGCTCGCTCAAATGCCGAGCAGGTCACCCGCATCCGCACCATTCTCGAAGCGCTCAACTTTGAAATTGCAACGCCTGATGAAGCCCGCCAGATGCTGGGCCTCAAGGGCAGGGACAACGTCGGATTCTGACCGGTACGTTGTGTTCGGGACGCCCTTCGGGGCCGGCCACATTCTCCTGCTGCGCCTGCAGAATGTGGCCGGCTGTTCCGTTATTGGACTTCGAATGTGGCGGTGAGCCGGGCCCGTCCAATGGCCTGGCTGAAGAGCTGGAAGCCGAGGTAGGCGGGGCTTGCATCGGCAGGGATGTCGAGTAACTCGACATCCACTGCGTGAACCACGAAGTGGTAGTGGTGGGGACCGTGTCCTTCGGGAGGAGCCGCGCCCACGAAGCCCCGGAAGCCGGCGTCGTTCATCAGTTGCACCGCAGGCCCGGGCAGGCCCGCCTCGGCAGCACCCGACGGAAGGGAGGTAGTGGACGCCGGCAGGTTGAAGGCTGCCCAGTGCCAGAACCCGCTGCCGGTGGGAGCGTCCGGATCCAGGACCGTCACGGCAAAGCTCTTGGTCTCCGGCGGGAACCCCTCCCAGGCAAGTGCCGGAGACCGGTCTTCTCCGCCGTCGACTCCCATCTTCCCGCTCGCTTGGGCCGCAGGGAGCGCCTGCCCGTCCTGGATCTCTGGGCTGGACAACGAGAATTCAGGAAGCTGGGGAAGTGCGGCATACGGATCGTGGGACATCTCTTGATTACCTCTCCTGACAACGGGATGGGAACTGCCGGCATAACGCGGTTGGAACGGGTTGCCTGCTGCACACTCTAACGCCCAGTCCAGTGGATGAATTCGATTCCTTGGAGTGGAACCGCTGATGCCCTGGAGCCCGGTGGGACGGCGCCGGCAAGCAACAGCCCTAGCTGTATTGACCACGGAGGTTAGGAACATGCGGCGTGGTTAGGTGACAAAAAGAAGACCTCCAAGTGGAGTGGGGCTTGTCTAAGAGTCCGATCCACAAGGAGGTCTTCAATGTCCCATGCTAACGCGCTTCTGACGCCGAAAGGACGGCTCCGGCTGGCCCGGTGCATCGTCGATGACGGGTGGCCGCTGCGCCGTGCTGCTGAGCGGTTCCAGGTGTCGGTGACGACCGCAGCGCGGTGGGCGGCCCGTTACCGGGAGCACGGGGAGCACGGGACGGGTGATCGTTCCAGCCGGCCCATCAACTCCCCGCGTCGGACCTCCACGCGGCGGGAGCGGCGGATCGTCGCGATCAGAGTCAACCGGCGCTGGGGCCCGGCACGGATCGGCTATCTGCTGGGCATTCACCCCTCCACGGTGCACCGGGTGCTGTCCCGGTTTGGGCTGGCGAGGCTGGCGTGGATGGACCGGGCCACGGGCCGGGTGATTCGCCGGTACGAGCACCACAGCCCCGGGGACCTGGTCCACGTCGACATCAAGAAACTTGGACGGATCCCTGACGGCGGCGGACACCGCAGTGTCGGCAGGGCCGCCGGAAACCGGAACAAGACCGGTACCGCGGCGAACCGGAGACCGGGTCACGCCTTCTTGCACAACGCCGTCGATGATCACTCCAGGCTCGCCTACACGGAGATCCTGACCGATGAGAAAAAGGACACTGCGGCCGGATTCTGGGAACGCGCCAATGCCTACTTCGAGTCCCACGGGATCACTGTCAAACGGGTCCTGACCGATAACGGATCCTGCTACCGCTCCTACGCATTCAAAGACGCTCTGGGCCCGGACATCAAGCACAAACGCACCCGCCCCTACAGGCCTCAGACAAACGGCAAAGTCGAGCGCTACAACCGCACCATGCTCGACGAATGGGCCTACGCCCGTCCCTACGCCTCCGAGGCCGAGCGTGTTGCCGCTTTCGCCGACTGGCTCCATCATTACAATCATCATCGAGGCCACACCTCACTCAACGGTCAGCCACCGGCCAGCCGCGTCACCAACCTCTCAGGTCAATACACCTAGCCGGCGGGCTCCTCGGCGATGTCCTCCGCCCACAAATCCGGGTTGTCCTTCTGGAATGTCCGCATCATGTCCACACAGCGTGGATCGTCCAGGACCACCACCTCAACACCACGTGAGCGCAGAAGGTCGAACTCGCCGTCGAACGTTCTCGCCTCACCCACCACCACGCGCGGGATCTTGAACTGGATGATGGTTCCCGTGCACATCGCACAGGGGGCCAGGGTGGTGTACAGCGTGGTGTCCCGGTAGCTCTTCTGCCGGCCGGCCGCACGCAGGGCGGACATCTCCCCGTGCGCTATGGGGTCGCCGCTCTGGACGCGTTCGTTGTGCCCGCTCGCGATGACCACACCGTCGCGGGCCAGGGCCGCCCCGATCGGAATACCGCCCTCTTGGAGGCTCTTTTGGGCAGCCTGGTAAGCGGCTTCGAAGGCGGGGTCGGAGGTTGGCTGCGCTTCTGATTCCACGGCGGACGGCTCAGTTGGATGGGTCATGCGGTCATTCTTGCATGAGCCCAGGTGGTAAGTTCTGCCGCATGGAATGTGTGGTGCTGTACACAGTGCGGGAGGGCATCGATCGCTCCCGGATCATGGAGACCTTCCCCCGCCACAAGGCCTACTACGAGGCGTTCCACGCTGACGGCGGCGGCCTGGTGGCTCTGGGCGCATTCGGGACTCCGGATCCGGCTGCCAGCTCGATGGGGATCTTTACGTCGCGTCAGGAAGCCGAACGTTTCGTCGCCGGGGACCCTTTCGTGACGGAAGGGCTGGCCGAGCCACGGCTCCTGGAATGGAACGCCGTGCACCTCGGCTAGGCAAAGCGCGGCATCAGATTGTCAGGTTGAGCCCGGCTGTATATCCGGCCGCGGCTGAACCGGTCATCGTTGCCAACTGGTAGATGCCGCCGTCGTCGCCGAACACGTTGTCCGACTTCAGCGTTGTGCGGGTCATGTTCGTGATGCTGCGCTCGTACCCGGGGGTGGCGTACACGTCGTCGCAGGCTGCCTGCGGCAGGGCGATCTGGGAGACGGCCAGTACCTGCCCGGCAGCCGTTGCATTGTTCATCGATTCGAACACCTCGAAGTGGATGTGCGGCCAGCGCCCGGAGTAGGCGCCGGGGAAGATGGACGTAAACGTGACCTGCCCGTTGGCGTCGGCTTCCTGCACACCGCGGAGGTAGTTTTCGTTTTTCAGGCTGGAGTCATACATCGAATATTTCCCGTCCCGGTCGCAGTGCCACGCGTACACCGCGGCACCGGCCATCGGGGCGCAGCCGGTGGCGTTGTCCAGGAGGGTCAGCGTGAACGTCAGCGGAATGCCCTCTGCCTTGGCGGACGCGGTTCCGAAGCTTGAAGTGATGTCCCGGCGCACCACGCCGGACGCTTCCAGGACGTTCGGTCCGTTGGAGCCGTCGCCGGGGTAGGGGCCTGCGGTTTCCTGGGGGATTTCCACGCCGCACTCGGCGATGGCGCGCGTCAGGGTTGGCGTGGCGGTGGCGGCGTCCGTGGCAGAGCCAGCAGCGGAGGACGACGCTGCGGCCGTAGCCGTGGAGGTGGCTGACGAGGTGGACCCAACGTTTCCGGCCGGGATGCAGGCGGCGAGCGCGGCAGCCGCACCGCTTGCCCCCAGGAATAGTCCCAGGGACCTGCGGCTCACCAGGGTGTTCAGGTCGAATTCCAGGCCCCGGTCGTGATCGGGATGCGGCTGGTCAGAGTCGGACTGGCGGGGTGTGCGTGAAGTGTTCATGATCCAAGGAGACCCCGCGCAGATATGCCACGCACTGGTTATTGCTGTGCCCGTGCTGTGAGTCGATTGGCCGCTCTTCTGGTTCCGAAGCGCCGCATCTCGATAAGAGTCCCTCACACGAGTTAGCTAAGCTGGTCCGAGAGGCAAGGGGATGAGCATGGCCAAACGTAAGGCGACCGCACTGGATGTGGCAAAGCGGGCAGGAGTGTCCCGCAGCGCTGTGTCGCTTGTGCTTAATGGCAGGGCCCAGGGCAACGTCACGGCGGAACGGCAAGAGCGCGTCCTCCGTGCTGCGGCGGAGCTGGATTACACACCCAATTCCGTTGCCGTAAGCCTGCGCAACCAACAAACGTCAACTATCGGGGTCATCACGGATGACATCGTCACCAGCCCCTTCGCAGGCCGGTTGATCAGTGGCGCCTCCCGCACGGCCCTTGCCCGGGGATACATGGTCCTTGTTATTGATTCAGAGCACGACGTGTCCCGCGAAAGCACCGCGGCACAGCAACTCGCGCACCGGCAGGTGGACGGCATCATGTATGCGACAGGCAGCCTGCGCGAAGTGACCACCCCGGCAACGATGCGTACCTTGCCGGCGATACTTGCCAACTGCACTGACGCCGCCTCCCCGTTCCGCTCGGTCATCCCTGCAGAGGTCGACGGTGGACGTGCAGCCGCACAGCTGTTGATCGACCTGGGCCACCGCCGCATCACCCTGTTGACCGGTACCCTCAGCTCACCTGCCGCCCCGCAGCGGGAACAGGGTTACCGCGAAGCGATGGAAGAAGCCGGACTAGGCCGCGAACAACAACGCGTCCACCTGACCGGCTGGGACATCGATGACGGCTACCGGGCTGCGTCCGCTGTGCTGAGCGGCGGAGACCGGCCGACGGCGATCATCTGCTCCAACGACAGGGTAGCCACCGGTGTGTTGTTGTATGCGGCGGCCGCGGGACTGCGTGTTCCCCAGGATCTGTCCGTTGTTGGATACGACGATCAGCAGCATGTGGCCGCCAACCTTGTTCCCGCCCTCACCACCGTGGCACTTCCGCATGCCGAAATCGGAGCAACGGCCATGTCGATGCTCTTGGATGAGGTCGAAGGAAAGGCGCCCGCGGTAGAGACTCATGAGGGCGAAACGATCCTGGTGCCTTGCCGGATCATTACCCGGGCATCTACTGGCGCTCCCCCTGCTTCCTGATAGGGCAGTACCCCCGCGCCCCCGCTTCAGCTGACACTCTTCAGAATTCTGGGCGGGTTCCCCAATCCGGCCGCCCCGGCGGCATTGAGCTTGTTTTCCCCTGCCTACGGGTAAAGCCGTTCCCCGGGGATTCCCGCGCGCGACCCTTACAAAGTAATGGACGAAAAAGTTCTTGACACGTGTTAGGTACCGCTCCTAACCTACTTAACACGTGTTAGGAGGAGCCGACAATGACGTCTGAAAAGACACCGGGGCAGCAAGCCCCTTCGCATTCGCTGCTGTCCAGCAGCAAATTCTCACAACTCACCCGCCGTTCCATGCTGGGCCTGAGCGGACTCGCCCTGGCGGGTGCCACCGTGGGGGCCTGGCCCCGACTGACCGGCGCTGACATCCCGGGCCGGGGCAGCAAGGCCCTGAACATCGCCATCCTTGGAACGGCCGCGGATGCCGCGGGACGCCAGGGCCTGATCCAGGCCTTTACCGCCGCGCATCCGGACATTCCAGTGCAGCTGCAGGCTATCCAGGGTGCGGACTGGAAGGACTTCTTTTCCAAGATCCTGACCATGGTTGCTGCGGGAACACCGCCGGATGTCGTCTATGTCGCCACCGAAGGTGCCCAACTTTTCGCCGACAAGCTCGCCGAGCCTTTGGACAGTTATGTCCGCCGGGACGCCGCGGCGATGAGCGATTACTTTGACGACGTTCATCCCAGCCTGCTGGAAGCCTTCATGTACCAGGGAAGCCTGTACCAGCTTCCATTGGACTGGAACGCGGCGAACATGTACCTGAATACCACTACCTTCGCCCAGGCCGGGCTTGAGCGGCCAAAAGACGATTGGACGAAGGACGACTTCAGCGCCACCCTGCGGGCCCTGCGCAAGGCCCGCCCGGCTGATTTCACCCCCTATTACTGGACCAACCGGCTTTTCGGCGGGGTTGTGCCGTGGCTTTACGCCAACGACACCAGCTTCCTGTCCGAAACGAAGGCTCCCGGCGGGGACTGGCTTTGGGACCGCTTTTACCCCAACGACCCTGCCCGTGGCACCCGCGGCGGCGGGTATCAGTGGCTGGCTCCCAACGCCGAGGACGGGCGGGTTGTCGAAACCTTCGACTACCTGCGCGAACTGGTAGCCGAGGGACTCGGCGTGCGTCCCGAATCCGGGGGCGGCAACGCCCTGGTGGGCCTGTTCGGCAACAACCGCATCGGCACCACGCCGGCAGGTGGCTACTGGGCGCAGGGCCTGCATGAGGCGGGGATGACCGCCGACCAGTTCGATGTGCAGTTCTTCCCGCGCTGGCGGACCCAGCGGCACCAGTTCGGTGCTGCCGGCTACGCGATCATGCGCACGGCCAAAGACAAGGACGCTGCGTGGGAATGGGTGAAGTTCTGCTCCAGCCGCGAAGCGATGCAGCTGGCGATTCCGAAACCGAACACCACACCCACCCGCCGTTCGATGGTCAACGAGTCCTTCTACGCCGCCACTGGGCCCCGGCACTGGAAAGTCTTCTACGACACCCTGGACAGGTTCCCCACCTCCGGCCCGATCCCCGCCCCGCCGCAGCAGGCCGCCGTCGAGACTGCCCTGATGAAGAACGTCTCCACCGCGGTCAGCGGCAGCTCCGCCGATGTCCGGGCAGCGATGGGCAACCTGCAGCGCGACCTTGAACTGGCTCTGAGGAGGAACTCATGACCACCACTTCCGCCGCCCCACGGCAAACCGTGAAACCACCGGCCGTGCGCCGCTCCTTTGTCGAGCGATGGCTGGCGAGGATCTTCCTTGCTCCCACAGTGCTCGGGATGGCCCTTTTCACGTTCCTGCCGATCATCGCTTCGCTGGTCCTGGCCTTCTTCCGCTGGGACATCATCTCCGCGCCGCAGTTCGTCGGTTTCGCCAACTTCGCCTCACTGGCACAGGACCCCACCGTGCGGGTGTCCTTCCTGAACACCATCGGGTTCGTAGTTGTTGCAGTAATCCTTCAACTGGGCATCGCCCTTGGCCTGGCTTCCATGCTGCAGGCCAGGATGCCTTCCTGGCTGAGGGTGTTCCTCCGTTCCACCTTCTTCTTCCCGCTGGTCCTGTCCGCCGCATCGGTGTCCATCTTCATGCGGTACATGTTCAACGAACAGTTCGGCGTGGTGAACTGGCTCCTGTCGCTCGTCGGGATTCCCGCTGTGCCGTGGCTGACAAGTCCCGCGGCGTCTGCCGCCGTCGTGGTCCTGGTCTACGTGTGGCAGAACTTCGGGTTCTCCTTCCTGCTCTTCCTCGGCGCCCTCACCAACATCCCGAAAGAACTGCATGAAGCAGCGAACCTGGATGGCGCCACGGGCTGGAAACAGTTCAGCAATGTGACTCTTCCATTGATCAGCCCCACTGTGCTCGTGGCCTCTGTCATGGCCATCATCAGTGCCCTGCAGGTCTTCGACCAGCCGTATGTCCTGACCAACGGCGGTCCCGGCGATTCCACCCGGACCGCCGTCATGGTGATTTTTGAATCCGCTTTCCAGCAGCTGGAGTTCGGCAAAGCCTCTGCCATCGGCCTGGTACTCACCGTGCTGATCCTTGCCGTCACAGCCCTGCAATTCCGCCTTAGCCGCCGCTTCGTCTTCTACCAGTGAGGTCCCCCATGTCCAGCCAGACTCTGCAGACCGGGACCGGCAAGCACTCCGGTTCCATCGCCGAAACGCCGATCACCCCTAAGCCCTCCCGCAGCCGCCGCCTGCCCGCAGCGGGCACCGTCGGCAGATACGCGGCGTTGGCCGTGGCAGCGGCGCTGACCCTCGGCCCTGTCCTGTGGACCTTGTCCACCTCGCTGCGGACGCCGTCGGAATCCTTCAACCTGCCGCCGTCCTTCCTTCCCATCAACCCTGACTTCACCGCCTACCAGGAAGTGTTCAAGCAGATCAATGTCGGCCTCCTGGTCCTGAACAGCGCCCTGGTGACCGGGCTGATCGCACTTGGGCAGATGGCGTCGGCGACCCTGGCCGGCTATGCCTTCGCCCGCCTGGACTTCCGCGGCAAAAACGCCATCTTCTCGCTGGTGCTGGCCACCATGATGGTCCCGGTGCAGGTCACCATCGTCCCGGTGTTCATGCTGATCCGGGGAATGGGTCTTTCCGACACCCTGCTGGCCCTGATCCTGCCTGCCATTCCCACAGCATTCGGAACCTTCCTGATGCGCCAGTACTTCCTTGGCCTGCCGAACGACTTCGCCGAAGCAGCCGCCCTGGATGGAGCCGGGCCGTGGCGGATTTTCCGTTCGGTCTACGTTCCCCTGGCGGTCCCCGGCATGGCCATCGTCGGGATCCTTGCCTTCAACTTCCACTGGAACGAGTTCTTCCGGCCACTGATCCTCACCATCAGCGAACAGAACTTCACCCTTCCCCTTGGCCTGGTCACGCTCCAAGGCAACCTCGGAACCGGCAGCATCTCCGTGGTCCTCGCCGGCGTGATCCTGTCCATGCTGCCGGCACTGGTCGTCTTCATCTTCGGCCAACGAACCCTGCGAGAAGGCCTGACGGCCGGCGCCAGCAAATAACCCAGACTTCCAAAAGGAACCCATGGAAACCCTCACGACGAACAATGCAGCAGCCACCGCCGACGTTTACAGGCCTGCCCTGCATTACGCAGCACGAAATACTTGGCTCAATGACCCCAACGGCCTGATTTTCCATGAGGGCGTCTACCACCTGTACTACCAGAACAACCCGCTGGGCAACGTCTGGGGAAACATGTCCTGGGGACACGCCACGTCCACAGACCTGTTGACCTGGACAGAACACCCTGTCGCCATTCCCTGCGACGAAAACGAAGAGATCTTCTCCGGCAGCATGGTCTATGACCGGGACAACACCAGCGGCTTCGGCGCCGGTTCCGTTGCCCCGCTCGTGGCCATCTACACCAGCGCCTACAAACCAGGCTCCCAGCACGAGGGAATCCAGGCCCAGTCCTTGGCCTACAGCCTCGACGGGGGCTACACCTGGACAAAGCACGCCGACAACCCTGTACTGGACCGCCGGTCAGCCAACTTTCGCGACCCAAAAGTCATACGGTACGACGGCGGCGAGGGCAGTTACTGGGTGATGGTCGCCGTCGAAGCCCAAGACTTCAAGGTGGTCTTCTACAAGTCCGAAGACCTGAAAAACTGGGAACCCCTGAGTACCTTCGGTCCCGCGAACGCCACCGGGGGTATCTGGGAATGCCCGGATCTTTTCCCGCTGCCAGTTGATGGCGACCCGGAAAACCTCAAATGGGTGCTGACCGTCAACCTCAACCCTGGCGGCCCTAACCGCGGCTCGGCCGGCCAATACTTCGTTGGCGACTTCGACGGAACCTCCTTCATTTCCACGAGTACGGTGACCTCAGGCCTCAACGGGGGTGACCTACGGGGCGACTACCAATGGCTGGACTGGGGCCGGGACTACTACGCAGCTGTCTCCTTCAACGACGCCCCGGACAACCGCCGCCTCATGATCGGGTGGATGAACAACTGGGAATACGCCAACCACATCCCCACCACACCCTGGCGCAGCCCCATGAGCCTCGCCCGCGAAGTCTCCCTCCAAACCATCGCCGGAGATCTGTCACTGGTTCAGCAACCAGCAGGCGACTGGACCGCGGTGGCCGCCCAGGAGCCGTTCTCACTTGCGGACATCACCATTGACGACGGCGTGACGGTGCTGCCGGGTGCGGCAGGCACGGTTCAGCGCATTGATGTCAGCCTTGCTCCCGGAAGCGCGAAGGAATTCGGACTTGTCCTGCGTGGCGACGGTGCCAAAGGGACCCGCGTGGGCATCCGCCCGGACGAAGGCCAACTGTTCGTCGACCGGCGGGAGTCCGGACAGACTGATTTCCACGAATCCTTCCCCTCCCTCGACACCGCGCCCGTACGGACAACGTCCGGTTCCTACGACCTCAGCATCGTCGCTGACCGCTGCTCCGTTGAAGTTTTCGCCCAAGGCGGGCAGGTCACCATGACCGAGCTGATTTTCCCGGCCGAGGAAAGCACCGACCTCGCGGTCTTCGCCGTGGGCGGTACAGCCACGATCAATAGCCTTCAGGTCACGCGGCTGGCCTAGGAGGCCATGCGAGCCAGGGGCCGGTTGCCACCTCGCGTCGGAGAACCTTTCCGGTCCAGGATCAGCGCCAGGGCAATTCCGAACATCCACACGTCCTTTGCCAGCGCAGTGCCTTGCTGGCTTGGCCGGATCCCGTCCTCCAGGGTCATTTCCGGGATTCGTCGGTACATGGTGAGGAGGGAGCCGGAGAAGAGGCCAAGGCCCAGCCCCGCCAGCCGGCTCGGCACGAACGGTGCCAGGAGTGTTGCGCCCAGGGTCATCTCGGCATAGCTGAGCAGCTTCCCAAAGTTTTCCGGCTCCATCCGGTTCAGCTGCGGATACACCTTGGCGCCCATGCCCTGCAGTCGGGCGGCGCTGTCCTTGTCCAGGTTCCGCTTGCTGTAGCCGGCGTTGAAGATGAACGCTCCGGTGGCCAGGCGGAGGGGAATGTGGCTCAGTTTCATCCTTGGTCCCTTCACAATGCGCGGGTTGATGCGGGAGAGCTTAATCCGCCCGGCTTTGCCCCGCCAGAGCCCACAGCCGGACGCTTCCAAGGGGAAGCACCCCTGGAAGTTCGACGGCGGCACTCGCCTGGCCGCCGCCGTCGTACGTTCCAGCAGGGTGGCCACGTGCAGCAGGCAGCTGAAAAGCAAGGTGGGGCAGGCTCATTGGAGCCTGCCCCACCTCTTGCGCCGGCTGACGTCCTGCGCCCGACTTTCGGGTTTCCTGTTGCGATGGAGTATGCAGGAACATCGGCCGGCGGGTCTTGTAGGGGACACTGCCAGGCCGCGGGTGCGGCCTAGAGCGTCCTGGGATCTTCCGCGTACATCTTCAACCTGATGGCCAGGGCCTCGGACATATGACGCGCTGCAACTTGGCCCGCCAACTCGGGATTGCTCTCCTCAATGGCAGCCAGCAGTTCCGTGTAATGCGCCAGCACCGCCGGCCATCTGCCGGGGTAGGTCAGCGTGGTGAGCGAATACCGGCGTACCTGCTGGTCCAGGCGCTCCAGCAGGCTGATGAGCGACGGGCTGTGGGTGGCTTGCCAGAGCTGCCTGTGGAAGGCCCGGTTCGTTTCCGCGAGTATTCGCCCGTCACTGATATCCAGATCGCGCATCTTCAGCAGCAGTGCGTTGAGGGATTGCTTATCCAGGGCCGATGCCCTGACGGCAGCCTTGGCAGCGGCAGCCTGCTCCAGGACAATCCTCGATTCGTAGATGTCGATGATTTCCTCGGCCGAATGCGTGCGAACCACTACCGCCTTGCCGCGCCGTTCGACCAGCCCGTCCTGCTCCAGCCGCTGAAGGGCTTCGCGGACAGGAGTTCTCGAAGCACCGTAACGTTCCGTGAGTTTGGCCTCGGTGAGGGGCTCGTCCGGGGCGAAGACACTTGCCAGGACGTCTTCGCGGAGCCGCTGGTGGATGGGGGTGGCCAATGCTTCCTCTTCTACGTTGGAGTACGCACACCATTGTATACAGTCGTGCACAAACACCGGGCTCCTGCACGGCAGGGGCCTAACTCTTCTCCGAACCGCGGCCGCTCTCGGTCAGGAGGACTGCCCCTTCGCGATGGACTGGAACACCTTCGTGGCCTGCTGCGCGGCGGGGCTGAGCCTCCGGTTTGCCAAGTGGGCAAGGAGGATCCGCCGTTTCGGGGATTTGGCGAGCGGCACCGCCACGACGTCGGGCCGCAGGGCGGTCAATGCGAGCTTCGGCGCCAGCGCGATACCGATGCCCGCCGCCACCATGCCCTGCGTCTCCTGGTAATCGTTGGCTGCGAAGGCGATCTGCGGCTCAAAGCCTGCGTCGCGGCATACCCGGCTGAGGACGTCGGCTACGGGGTGCTCGTCGCGGACCACCCATTCCTGGTCCCTCAACGAGTCGATACTCACCGAACGGAGTTCCGCAGCTGGGTGGTCGCGCGGTACCAGCAGCACCGTTGGATCGCTCATCAGCCGGACCAGAGTCAGGTCGGGATCGTCGATCTGCTGCCACGGATAGTCCCACAGCAGCGTGAGTTCGATTTCCCGTCGCCGAAGCCGCTCCAGCAGGCCGTCCCGCCGGGCACTGACAACCGTTACCGCCACCTCAGGGTGCCGGGCCCGGAACGCGAGCACGACGTCCGGCATCAGTGATGCTCCAACAGTGGGAAAGGTCCCCAGGCGCAACTGACCCCGGCGAAGTCCCGCAAACTCCCCCATTTCGGCGCGCGCAGCTTCGACAGTCCTGTCGATGTCCTCGGCGTACTGCAGGAGGGCGTGGCCGGCTTCCGTCAGGACCACTCCCCGGGGGTGGCGTTCGATGAGGACCACGCCCATCTCCTGCTCGAGTTTTGCCACCTGCTGCGAGACCGCCGAGGTGGTGAAGGAAAGGGAAGCGGCCGCGGAGGTCAGCGACCCGGTACGTCCCACTTCCCGGAGCACATGCAGTCGGTGGAGATCGAAGATTGCCATGGACTGAGTTTAGCAAAACTAGATACTTGTCGACTTTCTTGTGATTGTGCTGAACTCAACAATCCCCGATCGTAGAAGTACGAGGTGCTGTGAAGTGGAGCACCCTGCAAGTTACGAGGGAGAAATACAGTGGGACTCAAAGGACATTGGTACCGGGGCGGCACCAGCAAGTGCTGGCTCTTCGATGCCAGGGACGTGGCCCTCCATGCCCCCACCCGCGAGGAAATCCCCGCACTGCTGTCAGCAGCTTTCGGCGCAGCGGATGCGCGGCAGCTGGACGGCGTTGGGGGCGGCACGTCCACCACGTCAAAGGCTGCAGTCATCTGGGCAACTCCTGGCACCGAGGCAGACCTTGACTACCTTTTTGCCCAGGTGGGGATCGGTGACCCTACCGTTGAGCTGGGTTCCAACTGCGGCAACTGCGCCACGGCCATTGCGCTGTTCGCAGTCCAGTCGGGCATCGTTGCGGCCCAGGACGGCATGACCAAGGTCCGCATGCGCCACCTGTCCTCCGGGGCGGTGCTCACCGGAAGCGTACCCACCCCGGGAGGGCGCATCCCCAAGTCAGGTTTGGCGCGGGTTCCCGGCAGCAGCGCAGCGGGTGTCCCCGTCAATCTCTCCTTCCACAGCCCCTGGGGCAAGAGCACGGGGTCTGTGCTGCCTACCGGCAACACGGTGGACCAGCTCCAGATGGAGGGCAGGACGCACAGTGCCACCATGGTGGACGCAGGTGCCCCGGCTGTGCTCCTCGCAGCCGAGGAGGCCGGCGTCGATCTGTCCTCGATGACGGACAACCTCAGCGCGCAGCTGCCCACGCTCATGGCAGCCCGCGCGTCGGCAGGCCTCATCATGGGGCTGCGGAAGCCGGAGGATCCGCCGCAGAACGCTGTACCGAAAGTGGGTGTTGTAGCGCCGGCCGGCGACTACGTCGCAGCCGACGGAACAACGATCACTGCCGACAGCCACGACGTGCGGGTGCGGATGCTCTCCATGCTCGCACCGCACCCGGCGATCGGCCTGACGTCAGCCGTGGCAGTTGCCCTTGCAGCCTCGCTGGAGTCATCGGTGGTGGCCGATGCAGCGGGACTATCACCCTCCACCAGCACCGGAAGCCTTCGCGTGCTGCGGATAGGGACGCCTGCCGGCGTGATCACCGCCGACATCATTTCCGACGACACAGGCACCGTCACCGAAGTGGCCCTCCACCGGGCGGCCCGGCACATCGCCATCGCAGACATCGACGTGGCCCAGCCCGTCGAGCTGTCCGCCTAAAACCCTTATCTCCTTGCCCCATTATCAATGGGCCGCAACAACCAGGAAGTTGTTCAATGAAGATCAAATCCATCCTCGGACATCTGTATGTCCAGGTACTCATCGGAGTCGCCCTCGGCGTTGTTGTGGGCGCATTCTGGCCGGACCTCGGCGCATCCCTTAAGCCCATCGGCGACGGCTTCGTGAAACTCGTGAAGTTCATGATCGCCCCTATCGTGTTCTGCACCATCGTGGGAGGCATCACCTCACTGCGGGACACCAAGAAGGTGGGCCCCACCCTGGTCCGTTCGCTGGGCCTCTTCTACGCACTGACGGCACTCGCCCTGGCCCTGGGCCTGGCCGCGGTGACGCTGTTCCAGCCCGGCGCCGGCCCGCATATTGATCCCACGCACCTGGACTCTTCGGTGGCACAGAAATACACCACGCAGCTGCCCAGCAGCAACCCGGTGGACTTCATCCTGAGCATCATCCCCACCACCTTCGTTGGCGCCTTCGCCGACGGTGAAGTCCTGCCCGTGCTGGTCATCGCGCTGCTGTGCGGCTTCGCCTTCAGCAGGCTCGGCGAGCCCGGGAAGATGGCCCTGAACGTGGTCAACAGCTTCAACAAGCTGCTCTTCATCATGTTCGGCTACATCATGAAGGTGGCCCCGCTGGGAGCCTTCGGGGCCATGGCATTCACGGTTGGCAAGTACGGCGCGCACTCCATCGGCAACCTCGGCATGCTGATCCTTTCCTTCTACGCCGCCTGCATCGTCTTCGTGGTGGTGGGCCTGGGCGTCCTGGCCAAGATGACCGGTTTCAGCCTGTGGCAGATCCTGCGCTACTTCAAGGACGAGTTCCTGATCGTCCTTGCCACGTCCTCCAGCGAACCCGTCCTGCCGCGCCTGCTCTCCAAGCTCGAACGGATCGGCTGCGACCGCAGCGTTGTGGGACTGGTGGTTCCCACCGGTTACTCCTTCAACCTCACCGGAACGGCCATCTACCTCACCCTCGCCTCCATGTTCATCGCCCAGGCCTGCGACATCCACCTCAACTGGGGCCAGATCCTGCTGATGCTCGGCATGATGCTGCTGACCTCCAAGGGTGCGGCCGGTGTCACCGGCAGCGGATTCGTGGCCCTGGTGGCGACCCTGACCGTCATGCCCACCCTCCCCGTGGCCGGCGTCGCCCTCATCGTTGGCATCGACCGCTTCATGAGCGAGGCCCGAGCCCTCACCAGCACGGTCTGCAACATCGTCTCCTGCGTGGCAATCGCCAAATGGCAGGGCGAGCTGGACATGGCCAAGCTCCGTTCCGAACTCCAGGCCGGCTTCGTGCCCACCGAAGCAGAAAAGGTGCAGCTCGCCGAGCCTGCCCTGGCACACTGACCGCCTGCGCAAAATGAATACCACCGCGGTTCGCCCGGGGCGCCACGCCCCGGGCGAACCGCCGTTGTGGGGTAACGTCGTCGCCAAACCAGCGGTCACCACGACATCGGAGCAGGCCATGACAGCCACCCAAATCATCCCGCTCGTCATCCTGGTGGTGATGTTCATCGTTGCCACCAAGTGGCCGCTGAACATTGGCGTGATGGGACTGGTGGCCTCGTTCGGCGTCGGCTACTTCATGCTTGGCATGACCGACGTTGAGATCCTTGCCGAGTTTCCGGCCGCCATCGTCCTGACGATCATCGGCGTCACCTACTTCTTCAGCATGGCCCAACGGAACGGCACCATCGACATCATTGTCCAGGCATGCGTGCGGCTGGTCAGGGGGCGGACGATGCTGTTGCCGTGGGTCTTCTTCCTCGTGGCCGCTGTGTTGACGTCCCTTGGCACGTTCTCTCCCGCCGCCGTCGCGCTCCTCGCCCCGGCGGCCATGGGCTTCGCCTACGAGTCGCGCCTCCACCCCGTGCTCATGGGGGCGTTCATCATCAATGGCGCGCACGCAGGCGGCTTTTCCCCGCTGTCCGTGGCCGGCGTGCTGGTCCACAACATTTCGGTGAAAAACGGCTTCCCCGTTTCCCCGATGGCGCTGTTCGCCGCCAGCTTCGCGCTCAACCTCATCCTGTCCGTGCTGACCATCATCGCGTTCGTCCTCATGCGGCGGCTGCATGATTCCCGCAGCGGCGCCGCCATGCTGCAAGGCCCCGCCACAGCCATCCGGCCCCACGGCCAGCAGGTCCTCACCCTGGTACTGATATTGGGGCTGCTGGTGTGCACATTGGGTTTTCACCTGCCGATTGGGTTCGTGGCCCTCTCCGCCGGCCTCCTGCTGGCGCTGGTCAACATCAAGGAGCACCGCACGTTTATTGGCGGCATTTCCTGGTCCACGGTCCTGCTGGTGGCAGGGATGATCACCTACGTCTCGCTGCTCCAGCGCGTCGGCGTCATCGACACGCTGGCCCAGCAGGCGCTGGCACTCGGCGCACCCCTGCTCATCGCACTTGTCCTGTGCTACGTCATCGGCGTCGGCTCGGCTTTCGCGTCGTCCACCGCGCTGCTCACCGCGTTCATCCCGATGGCGGGCCCGCTCCTGGCCGCCAGCAGCCTCAGCGCCTCCGGAACCGTCGCGTCCCTGGCCGTCGCGGCGACGGTTGTGGACGTTTCGCCCTTCTCCACCGATGGCGCCCTGGTGGTGGCCAACGCCCGGGAGGACGACCGGCAGCGGGTCTACCGCCAGCTCATGTTCTATGCCGGGGCGGTTGTCCTGGCTGCCCCGGCCATGGCATGGGCGCTCCTTGTGCCCACAGGCATCCTGTAGCCGGCCACACCCCTGACTACCCAGAGCCCTACAGCCACTGCTCCCACACCGTCAGCTGCAGCCTGACGGTGTGGGAGGACGCACCCACGGAAGGGTCGACGGCGGCGCCCACTTTAGCGCCGTCGTCGTCCCTTCCAGCAAACCCGGCACAGGCAGCGAACCCAGCCCAGTGCATCAGGCGCGAACCGCCTCGGCAGCCTCAGCCGCCGTACGCTCCGGCGTCTCCAGCCCGAGGTGCTCGCGGAGCGTGCTGCCGCGGTATTCGGTGGGGTACACGCCGCGTTCCTGCAGTTCCGGCACCAGGTGGTTCACGATGTCATCCAGGCCGGTGGGAATCAGCCACGGGGAGATGTTGAACCCGTCCACCGCGCCAACGCGGGCATACTCGGCCAGCTGGTCCGCCACCGCGGTGTAGGAACCGGTGAAGGTGGAATCAATCCGCGCCGTCTTCGAGGTGACAAACCGGCGGATGGACAGCCCCTTGTCCTTGGCCTCGGCCCGCCACTGGTCCGCCAACTGCCGGGCCTTGGCGCCGTGGAAACCGCTGCCACGGGTCTCCGAGGTTTCCTCCACCACGGGATCGATCTCCGGCAGCGGCCCGTCCGGATCGTATACGGACAGCTCGCGTCCCCAGAACTGCTCAAGGTAGGCGACGGCCTGCTGCGGTCCGATCTGCAGGTTGCGCACCCAGTCCTTCTTCTCCAACGCTTCCTCGGCAGTGGCGGCGAGGATGAATTCACTCGCGGGCATGATCTGCACCGCGTTCGCCCCACGGCCGGCGCCGATGGACCGCTCCACGAGGTCCTTCCGGAACTCCACGGCGGCGTCGAACTTGGGGTGGGCAGAGAAGATCACGTCCGCCTGCCGGGCGGCGAAGTTGCGTCCCTCGGGCGAATCGCCGGCCTGGAAGAGCACCGGCCGGTACTGGGCGCTGCGCGGCAGCAGCGGCGTCACGTCCACCGTGTAGTGCTGGCCCTCGTGCAGCACACGCCGGGCAGGACCGTCCGGAGTCTCCCACGAGTCCCAGATCCGTTTGGCGGTCTCCACGAACGCTTCGGCGTGCTTGTACCGGTCGGCGTGGTCCAGGTAGCCGCCGCGGCGGAAGTTCGCGCCGGTCCACGCGTTGTCCGTGGTCACGATGTTCCACGCCGCGCGGCCGCCGGAGATCAGGTCCAGCGACGCGAGCCGGTGCGCCAGGTCCGCGGGATCGTTGTAGGTGGTGTTCTGCGTGGCCACCAGGCCGATGTTCTCCGTGACGGACGCAAGGGCGGCAAGCATGGTCTGCGCGTCCGGCCGGCCCACCACGTCCAGGGCGTGCGGGCGGCCCAGGTGCTCGCGCAGGCGCAGCCCCTCCCCCAGGAAGAACGCGGCGAACAGCCCCCGCTCGGCGGTCTGTGCGATGCGGCGGAAGGACTCGAAGTCTGTCTGTGATCCGGATTCCGGCGCCTTCCAGATGGTGCCGGAGTTGACGCCCTGGAAGAAGACGCCGAACTGGATCTGGCCGCTCGGCACAAAAACATCGGATTTAGCACGGTTGTGCTGCGTCATGGTGTTTTCCCCTTACTTTCCCGCGCCATAAGGCGCAGCGGTGGCAGATGCGTAACGGCTGGCCGGGCGCTCCAGGCCCAGCACGTCGCGGAAGGTCCCGTCCTGGACCACCGGACGGAGCAACCCGCGGCGGCGCAGCTCCGGCAGTACCAGCCGGCTGAGTTCCTCCAAGTCGATAAAGAGCGACGCCGGGTGGAGCCGAACGCCGTCGGCCTCCGCCAGCAGGGACGCCAGGAAGTCCGCGAGTCCCGCCGCGGAACCCGCAAAAGCCGCCCGGCCGCCGTCGAACGTTGCGACCCGTGAACCCGCAGCCTGCCCACGCGCGTCCAGGACGACGTCGAGCTCGGCAATAGTGGCGACGCCTGCACCTACCCGCGCCCGCACATCCCGGACCTCGGCCGCCAGAAGTTCAGCACTGGGCGCGGAGACCAGCACCGCATCCACGGCTTCAGCTGAAACTTCCCCCAGCAGGGACGCCGGCACCAGCACCGGCAGCTGCCCCTGGAGCGGGCGCGGGATGATGGACGGCCCTTTCACGGAGTACCCGGCTCCGGCAAAACCGGCAGGCGTTTCGAAGTCGGCATAGTGGAGCTTGTCCACGTCGATGTACCGGCCGGTGGGGACGTCGCGGATCACGGCGTCGTCCTCCCACGAGTCCCACAGCCGCCGGGACACCTCGATGGAGGCAGCGGCTTCCTGTCCCAGCGCGGCACCGGTTACGGAGGAGCGTCCGACGGCGGCAGCCGCCTCGGGCGATTCGGCCGCAGCCACGATCCACCCGGCCCGGCCCAGGGAGACATAGTCCAGGCTGGCCAGCTGGGTGGAGACGTGGAACGGCTCGGTGTAGACAGTGTCCACCTCGGGAACCAGTGCGATGGTCCGTGTCACGGGCCCGGCGAACGCGGCGCGCTGCAAAGCGTTCGTCCGGCCCGGAGCAGGCGCATCGCTGAACGTGGCGACGTGGAAGCCCGCCGACTCGGCCGCCAGAACCGCCCGGGTGAGGTCCGCACCGTCCCGGCCGGCGCCGTCGAGCTCGATGGCCAGGAAACCCGGCCTGGGAAAAGTACTCACTGCTGGTCCTGACGTTCGTAGGGAATCTTCTCGCCGGCCTCGATGGCCACGGGCAGCCGGTTTTCGGCCGGCGGCAGCGGGCAGGTGGCCAGGTCCGTGTAGGCGCAGGGCAGGTTCACGGCCCGGTTGAAGTCCAGCAGCACGGAGCCGTCCGCGCCGGGCACCACCGAAAGCGAGCGGTTCGCCGCATAGGTGGTCTTGCCGGAGGTCTGGTCCGTGAACAGGACGGACAGGGAGCCCGGGGCATGGCCGTTGAACGCGGTGAGCACCAGCTCCTGGCCGGCCAGCTTGAAGCGGATCTCGCCCGGGGCCTCGTACACATGCTGGATGCCTTCGACGGCGGCACCCACGGTGGTGGGCCGCGGCGCCTCGAACGGCACGAACGTTCCGCGGACCGCGTACGCCGCATCGGGCGAGTAGGCGGGCGTTCCTTGGTACTCCTGCAGGCGCGGGTTTTCCGGATGACGCGGCCGCACGATGTACTCACCGCCGCGCTTGGCCAGCTCGATGACTGAATCGCCGGAAACCAGGTTGATGCCGCCGCGCTCCTCGATCGGCCCGAACTCCAGGGTCGCGCCGGACGGCGTGTTCAGCTCCCTGCCGTCCTGCTGCAAAATGTCACCCGGCGCCAAAACCACGCGGACGACGTTGGCCTCCACGCTCCAGGTGCCGGGGGCACCTTCCAGCGGCGTGGGTTCGTCGCCCAGCCAATGCAGGTGGGTCACGGCCAGGAAACCGTGCGGGTGAGCCCGGTGCTGCTCGTGAGCTGCATGCCATTCCTGCCAGTCGGCGTCGAAGGACTCAAGGGCGGTGCCAGTGGATGATGCGGTCATGATGCCTTCCCTGAGGGAGTTGCAGCGGGCTGCGTTGCCGCGAAGTTTTCCGCCGTAATGGTCTTGGATTCGGGCAGCGCTTCCTCGGACAGGCCCCAGCGCTCCAGCACCTTGCCGTAGGAGCCGTCCTTGATCACCGAATTCAGTGCCTCGGAAATCACCGGAGCCAGCCCGTTGCCGCGCAGGGTGGTGGCGGCCACCGGGGTTTCGGACGGCCAGCCGGCGTTCATCTTGCCCACCACCTTCAGGTCGTCGCGGGTGTTCTCCCGGTACACCGTGGACGGGTAGGGTGCGATGTTCAGGTCGGTCCGGCCGGAGGACAGCGCCAGGATGGTGTCGGCGTCGGACGAGTAGTACTGCAGCACAGCCGGCGCCTTGCCCTTGCCCTCAAGTTCCTTGTTCCAGGCCAGCAGGATCTTCTCCTGGTTGGTGCCGGACCCCACGGAGATCTTCAGGCCGGAGATGTCGTCCGCGCCCTTGATGTCGTAGGTGGAGGACTTCTTGGCCTCGAAGCCCATGTACGCGGCCCGGTAGCTGGCGAAGTCGAACAGCTTCACCCGGTCCTTGTTCACGCCCACGTTGGAGAACACGGCCTCAAAATCGCCGGACTGGGTCTTCAGCGGCCAGTTCTCCCACGACGTGACCTGGACGTCCAGCTCCAGTCCAAGTTTGTCCGCCACCAGCTGGGCGATATCCAGCTCCGAGCCGATGGGCGTCTTGTCGTCCGTGGCGTGGAAGGACAGCGGGATGGAGCCGGCCGTGGTGGCAATGGTGAGCTTGCCGTCCTTGCTGATCAGCCCGGGGACCTTGGCGGCGAGCGCGGCGTCCTTTTCTGCCCGGATCCGCTGCTGGTCCGGCGAAGTGTTGTAGACCACGCCGTTGCGCGCCGCCGTCGTCTGTGCTGCACCGCTGGCATTGCCGGCGGCCGATGCGCCCGGGTCGGCGCAGCCGGCGAGCGCGGCAGTACCAAGGAGTCCGGTGCCAAGAAGGACGACGGCGGGAAGCACCGCGAGTGCGCGGCTGCGGCGTGGGCCGCTGGTTGGGAAAGCCATGGGTGAAGTCCTTTAGATGTTGAAGGCCGGTTCCAGCACCTTGGAGAAGAAGCTCCGGGTGCGCGGTTCCTGGGGGTTGCTGAAAATGTCCTGCGGGGTGCCCTGTTCCACGATCTGGCCCTCGTCCATGAACACCACGGTGTCCGCCACGTCGTGGGCGAAGCCCATTTCGTGGGTGACGATGATCAGGGTGGTGCCGGACTTGGCCAGTTCGCGGATCACGTCCAGCACCTCGTTGACCAGTTCCGGGTCAAGGGCGGAGGTGGGCTCGTCGAACAGCAGGATTTTGGGGTCCAGGGCCAGGGCGCGGGCGATGGCCACGCGCTGCTGCTGGCCGCCGGAAAGCTGCCGCGGGTAGGCACCGGCGCGGTCCCTGAGGCCCACCCGGTCCAGCAGTTCCAGGCCGCGGCGGCGGGCCTCCTCCTTGGATCGTCCCTGCGCGACGACCGGGGCTTCCGCCACGTTCTCCAAGGCGGTGAGGTGCGGGAACAGGTTGAAGTTCTGGAACACCATGCCGATTTCGGTGCGCTGCTTGAGGATGTCCTTCTCGCGCAGCTCGTGCAGCCGGTCGCCGCGGACCTCGTAGCCCACCAGCTGCCCGTCGATGGCGATGTACCCGCCGTCCACCTTCTCCAGGTGGTTGATGGTGCGCAGCAGGGTGGACTTGCCGGAGCCGGACGGGCCCACGATCACTGCCACGCCGCCCGGTTCTACGGTGAGGCTGACGCCCTTGAGGACTTCGGTGGGCCCGAAGGATTTGCGCACGCCGGTGATCTCCACCAGGCCGCGGGTGGCGGTGGGGGCGGGAAGGGTCTCAGTCATCAGAAGTTCCTCCGGTTGGGCACCGCGTGGGTGGCGAAGAATTTGCGGGCCTTCTGCAGGGGCGTCAGCGGCAGGTTCCGCACCGCACCCTTGGAGTAGTGCCGTTCGATGTAGTACTGGAAGACGCTCAGCACGGACGTGATGACGATGTACCAGAGCGTGGCCACCAAAAGCAGCGGCAGGACCTGCTGGGTGCGGTTGTAGATGACCTGCACCGTGTAGAACAGTTCCGAGTAGGCCAGGACGTAGACGATCGAGGTGCCCTTGACCAGGCCGATGATCTCGTTGAACGCCGTGGGCAGGATGGCCCGCATGGCCTGCGGGAGCACGATCCGGGTGGAGCGGCGCCAGCCCGGGATGCCCAGCGCTGCCGCGGCTTCCAGCTGGCCCTGGTCCACCGAGAGGATGCCGCCGCGGATGATCTCGGCCGAGTACGCCGCCTGGTTCAGGGTCAGGCCCAGCACCGCTGCCGCGAACTGGCTGATCAGCGTGGTGGTCTGCACCTCGAAGAACCGGACATCGGTGAACGGGATGCCAAGGCTGATCTTTTCGTACAGGTAGCCCAGGTTGTACCAAAGCAGCATCTGAACCAGCAGCGGCGTGGACCGGAAGATCCAGGAGAATGTCCAGGACACCGAGACCAGCAGCGGCGACGCAGATAGCCGCATCAGCGCCAGGATGAAGCCCAGCACGAAGCCCAGGACCCCGGAGATTGCGGTCAGCTTCAGGGTTTCCACCAGCCCGTTGACCACGGACTGCGCGGTGAACCACTGCGCCACCACGCCCCACTCCCAGCGCGGGTTGGTGGCCAGGGACCAGGCCACGGCAAGGACGCCAAGCGCGACGACGGCAGTCCCCACCCAGCGCCCCGGATGCTTTGCTGCCACCACCCGGTAGGACGAATAGTCGGTGGCCTGCCGGACGGGGGCACCAGGCCCGGTTGGCGGCGCTTCCGCCGCGGGCTGCGGTTGTTGTGACTGCGCCACCTTGGTTGCTGCTGAACTCATGCGCCACCTCGATTCTTGTCGTGAATTCCTTGTGCGGGCGGTTGCCCTGGCTGTTGCCTCTGATGTGGAGCCCTTGCGGCCCGCTGCTGGCTGCAAATCTAGGACCGCGCGGAACGGGCCAGCAAGGCGGCAGGTTGCATATCTTCACCGGGGTTCGCACGGCGTCATGAGTCGTTTTCTTGCGTCTTTTAACCGGCTGTGACGCGGAGTTAACGGGCATGACCAGGCCCTCGACCGCCGTCGTCACGGCTGCCTAGCATGGGCATCCAATCCACCCCCGCCGTCAGGAGCGCCCATGCCAGCCACCATCCCGGCCATCGTCTTCATCGGCGGCGGACCGCGCACGGCGGGCGTCCTGGAACGGATCGCAGCCAACCGGCCGGACGTCTTCGCCGGCCCGCTGCAGATCCACGTGGTGGAGCCGCACATCCCTGGCTCGGGCCGGATCTGGCGCTACGACCAGGACCCCGGCCTCCTGCTCAACTCGATGGCGGCGGACATCACCATGTTCACCGACGAGTCAGTGGACTGCGCCGGCCCCGCCGCCCCCGGTCCCGGGTTGGCCGAGTGGGCCGCCGGCGTGCTGGACGCCTCCATCATCGACGTTCCGGACTTCCCGCAGCCGCTGTGGAAGCAGCTGCGGACCCTGACCGGCACCACCTTCCCCACGCGGCAACTGCAGAGCCAGTACCTCGAATGGTTCTTCCGCCGCGCCGCCCGGTCCCTGGGCCGCAGCGTGTCCGTCCACCGCACCACCGCCGTCGGCATCACGGCGCTGGAGGGCGGCGGGCACGACGTTGCGCTGGCCAACGGCCGGACCCTGCACGCCGACATCGTGGTCACCGCCCTCGGCCACACCGACTCAAAGCCGGACGCCGTCTCCGCCGGCTTCGCGGACTTCGCCGCCCGGCACGGCGGCTACCACGCGGCACCCGCCTACACCACCGACGTCGACTACTCACCCATTGCCCCCGGGCAGGACGTGATCGTTGCCGGGATGGGCCTGGCGTTCGTGGACCTGCTGGTCCTCCTGATGGAAGGCCGCGGCGGCAGGTTCCAGGAAACGGACGACGGCGGGCTGCGCTACCTTCCGTCCGGGAGGGAACCACGGCTGTGGGCCGGGTCCCGCCGCGGGGTGCCGTACCACTCGAAGATCTCCGCAGTCCTGCGGGGACAGGCACCCGGGCCGTTGCAGTTCTTTACGGCGGCGGCGGTGGAGGCCCTGCTGGAGCAGCACGGCGAACTGGACTTCCGGGAGCACCTCTGGCCGCTGATCGCCAAGGAAGCCGGCTATTACTACTACCGCGAACTCCTGACCGGCAGCCCCGAGCGGGCAACCATGGGCTGGGATTCCTTCGCCGCGCGGTACGCCGGCCTCGATTGGTACAGCGGCGAGCGCGCGGACCTGGTGGCCGCCGCCGTCCCGGACGCGGGCCTGCACCTGGACCTGGAAGGGCTGGACCGCCCCTTTGCCGGGCTTCGCTTCGACGGGCACCAGGCCGTCCAGGATGCAGTGGCCGAGTACATCGAAAATGACCTGGCCCTGCGGGACGGCCCGGACCATCCGGAAACCCTTGCCCTGTTCCTGGCCCTGCTGCACGTCTACATGGAGGTGGGGCGGGTGGTTCCGGCGGAGCGGCTGAACGCACGCTCGCAGCAGCTCATCCACGGCTGGTGGCATGGCTTCTTCAGCTTTGTTGATTCCGGGCCACCGCCTCACCGGCTGCGCGAGATGCTGGCGCTGCACCGGGCCAGTCTGCTGCAGTTCTTAGGCCCCAGCCTGGAGGTCACTCTTGACGAGGAGGGTGGAACTTTCCGTGCCACCTCGCCGCATTCAGGCGTCTCCGTTTCTGCCCAAGCGGTGATCGAAGCGCGGCTTCCGTCCACCTCCGTGGCCCGGTCGCTTAATCCCGTGCTTGCCTCGCTGTATGAAAGCGGACTGGGCAGCGAGCAGCAGCTGCTGACTTCGGACGGCATCCACTCCACCGGAAAGCTGCTGGTTTCCCCTGAGCATCGACTGATGGGAGCCGACGGCAAACCCCAACCCAGCCTCTTCGGCATTGGCCCGGGAACGTCCGGCTGGGGCGCGGGCGCCTTCGCCCGGCCCAACACCAACGCCGCGCCCTTCCGGGAAAACGACGCCCTGGCCCGGACCATCCTCGGCGTTGCCCGGGATGCCGCCGCCCCGCCGTCCGGGACAATATCTCCAGAACCAGCCGCTGTTGGAAAGAAGTGAATCCGTGACCGCAGAACCCGACCTCAAACCCAGGTCCCTCGATCCCGCCAGCCTTACGGTCCTCAGCCTGCCCATGCACGACCCGCGGGTCCGGCCGCTGCTGGACGAGCTCGCCGTCGAATATGACACCCGCTACGGGGACCTGTTCGGGCGTAGCGCTGCCGCAGAGGAACTGAACCGCTACCCGGCGGAGGAATTCGAGGAGCCGAACGGCGCGCTCCTGGTGATCCAGGAGGACGGCGAGTCGATCGCCGGCGGGGCGTTCCGCCGGTACGACGACACCACCGCGGAACTGAAACGGATCTGGACCCACTCAGCCCACCGGCGTCGTGGTTTGGGCCGTCTGGTGCTGGACGAACTCGAGGCCCTGGCCGCCGCCCGCGGCTACACCCGGCTGTACCTCACCACGGGTCCGCGGCAGCCCGAGGCCAAGCACCTCTACCTGAACACCGGCTACCGGGCGCAGTTCGACGTGGACGCTGATCCGGAGACCATCGGGCCGCTGGCGTTCACCAAGGACCTGGCGCCTCAGAATTGAACGGCGGTGTCTCCCGGCAGGCAGGGCAGCCGCCGCTAAGCTAGCGCCATGGCCACCAAAACCACAGCAGAGAAGCTTGCCACCCTCCAGAAGGGCTACACCCTGGAAGGCGCCACCATCGAACTGGGAGCCGCCATCATCGACGGCGAACTGCACAAGGACGCGCCGGTGCGGCTGCCGCTGGCCATGATGAACCGGCACGGGCTGGTGGCCGGCGCCACCGGAACCGGCAAGACCGTCACGCTGCACATGATGGCCGAACAGCTCTCCACCGCCGGGGTCCCCGTGTTCCTGGCCGACATCAAGGGTGACCTCTCCGGCCTGGCGACGGCCGCCGTCGGGAGCGACAAACTCAAGGCCCGCACGGACAGCATCGGCCAGCCGTGGGAGGGCAAGACGTTCCCGGTGGAGTTCCTGGCGCTGGGCGGCGACGGCAACGGCGTCCCGGTCCGCGCCACGGTGACCTCATTCGGGCCCATCCTGCTCTCCAGGATCATGGAACTGAACGACACACAGGAATCCAGCCTGCAGCTGGTGTTCTACTTCGCGGACAAGAACGGCCTGGAGCTGATCGACCTCAAGGACCTGCGCGCCGTCATCCAGTTCCTCACCTCGGACGAGGGCAAGGACAAGCTGGAGGAACTCGGCGGCCTGTCCAAGGCGACGGCCGGTGTGATCCTGCGGGAGCTCGTGAACCTGGAGGCCCAGGGCCTGGAGAAATTCTTCGGCGAGCCGGAATTCGACACCGCGGAGCTGCTGCGCACCGCCCCGGATGGCCGCGGGGTGGTCACGTGCCTGGAGCTTCCCACCCTGCAGACCAAGCCCATGCTGTTCTCCACCTTCCTGATGTGGCTTCTTGCAGACCTGTTCGAGGACCTCCCCGAGGCCGGCGACCTGGACAAGCCCAAGCTCGTGTTCTTCCTGGACGAGGCGCACCTGCTCTTCAACGGCGCCACGAAGGCTTTCCTGGAAGCCATCACCACCACCGTCCGGCTGATCCGGTCCAAGGGCGTGGGCATCTTCTTCGTCACCCAGACGCCCAAGGACGTGCCCGCCGACGTCCTGGGCCAGCTGGCCAACCGGGTGCAGCACGCCCTGCGCGCGTTCACCCCCGAGGACGCCAAGGCGCTGAAGGCCACGGTGTCCACGTTCCCGGTGAGCGACTACGACCTCGAAGAGACCCTGACCTCCGCCGGCATCGGTGAGGCCGTCATCACCGTCATGAACGAAAAAGGCGCCCCCACCCCGGTGGCCCTCACCCGGCTGCGCGCCCCCGAATCCGTCATGGGTCCCAGCGACGAAGCCCTGGTCCGCAGCACCGTGGCCGGTTCGGCGCTGCTGGGCAAGTACGGAACTGCGGTGGACAACCCTTCCGCATACGAGAAGCTGAACGGCAAGGCGGCCGCGCCCACGGGTCCGGCGGCTTCTGAGCCTGCTGGCGGCGCTTCGGCCGGTGCCCCAACTGCTCCTGGCGCTTATGACGTGGACGCTGAAGCACGGAGGATCGAGGAGGAAATCCTGGGCCGGCCCAGCAGCAGGCCACCGCAGGCCCCGGTTCCGGCGCCAGAGGATTCCGACGTGCAGTACGGCACCCCTGATTACAGCGAGCCACGTGAGTCCAAGCCCCGCGCCAAGGCGCCCCGCTCCAGGAAGCCGTCGTCCCCACGGCCGGAGCCGGGCGGCATGATGGATGATCTGGGCGGGGTCCTCGGTGGTGCCCTGGGCGGCGGGCTGAAGAGCATGGCACGGTCCATGGGTACGCAGCTGGGCCGCGAATTGTTTCGCGGAGTGTTCGGCACGTCATCCCGCCGCCGCCGTCGCTGACCCGCGTTTCCCAGGCGGCAACTGCTGTCCCTGGCCGATGCCCAGGGCTCCTGTTGCCGCCGTCCCGGCGCCCCGCCGTCGGGCGTTACGTAGGTGTTGCCTGTCTGATTAGGGGGACACCAACTTTAGAGTGCGTCCGCACTGACGTTACTGTGTAGAACGTGCAGATGAGTCAAGCGTTGGTGAGGATCGCGGCCGGATGGCTGTTGGGCCTCATGCTTGCCGTCGCCGGAGCCATCGTGGCCATCAACGTTGTGAACAACACGGTGGCCAGCCCCCAGCAGCCGGTCCGGGAGTACCTGGACGCGCTGAAGAGCGGTGACGGCGGGCGTGCCCTGGGGCTCCTCAAGGCCACCGTTCCACCCAGCAACGCCGCGATGCTGGACGGCCCGGGGCTGCAGTCGTCCGCTTCCCGGCTCTCCAACATCAGCATCGGGGACCCCCAGGAACGCCCGGACAACCAGGTGATGGTGCCCATGGACTACACGATCGATGGCAGCCGGCTGCACACGGAATTCCTGCTCCAAAAGACCGGCACCGAGTGGCTGTTCTTCAACACGTGGGCGTTCGTGCCGTCGCGGCTGCCCACTGTGGACATCACCGTGGTCAACGGCAACGAGGCCCAGGTCAACGGTGTTCCCGTGAACATGCCCAACGGCCGCAACTCCTTCGCCGTGTTCTACCCCGGCCAGTACGAGGCCTCCCTGGACGGACAGTACTTCTCCGCTGCCGCCACCCGCGCCACGGTCACCTCCAAGGATGCGCCCGTGGCCCCGCTCAACCTGCTGACCCAGGCCACGGACAAGCTGAAAAGCGACGTTGCCGCCAAGATCCGGGAGTTCCTGGACGGCTGTGCGGCGGAGGCGGTCAAGGAACAGAAACTCCAGCCGGACTGTCCCTTCTATTACGCCAGCAACAACAGGGTCCAGGACGGCAGCATCCGGTGGACCGTGACCGAATACCCCGGCGTCTCCGTGGAGCCGTTCGACGGCCGCTGGGTGGTGGCGCCCCTGGACGGCAAGGCCAAGGTGGAAGCGCTGCAGCAGAACTCGTTCACGGGGGCCTGGTACCCGCTGGACGCAGAGGTGGACTTCAGCTTCACCACCCGCCTGGATGTCACGGGTGACACGGTCAAGGTCACTCCGCAGCTGAGCTTCTAGCCCTGCTTCAGGGTGCTGCGCCAGACTGGCCCAGTTTTGAAGCCCTGACTTCCGTGTTCTTCAGTGTCCTAGACCCAACCGCCCCGAAAACCGGGCTGGTTCGGCTGCGGCCACCGCAGTGACCCGCGAGCCAGGACCTCCCGGACCTGCGCCAGGACGGATCCCGGGGCGAAGACCACGTCGTCATAGAAGAACCTGAGTACGGGTAGTCCGTGACGGACAGCCATGTTGTCCCTGCGGCGGTCCTTTTTGAATTGACGGGCATCAAGATGGAAGGCGAGCCCGTCAATTTCCACGACGAGGAACCCTTCCAGCAGGAAGTCCACGCGGCCAATCCCCTCGATCCACACCTGGGTCTCGGTGGCTATGCCCGCCTCCCGGAACAGCACCCGGGCCAAGGTTTCCAGGAGGGAGTCTGCGCCGCGTTCAACCTTGGACACAACATTGCGTGCTTTGCCTGACCGGTTACCCTTCAGATGGCGCAACAGCAGGGACGGCTCAATGTCCCCTCTGTTGTAGGCGCATTCCACCATGACCAGCGACTCGAGTTCCGGCAGGCACAGCAGTGCGTGAAGCAGGACGTCGGGAAGTGCTGCAAGGGTCCGATGACGGGGCCTCTGCGTCAGGGGAAGGCGGTGGCTGACACAACGGACGGCACGTCTTCCGTTGCTTTGCCAGTAGTGCGGCCGGGCAGCCGGTTGAAGCTGCCAGAGACCGTAATGCGGGGCGGCAGATGCGCACGTCAGCAGGCTGCGGGCCAGTCCTGCGCCCACCAGCTCGGCATCAGCACCCGGAACGGCCAGCAGCCCGCGCTCCAACCGCACCAACTGCCCGCCACGAACTGCGCGGCTGATCTCTGTTTCCGTCGCCCCGGCGGCAGCCACGTCGCGCCGCAGCAGCACTCCTCCGGCGGATTTGAGGATTTCCGATGGGTCCATGACGCCACAATGTCTGTCCCCAGTGGCTGTCGGCAGGTGTCACGGGCGCTATGTGGACAAGGGGCTGTGCGCACTGGCCCGGTTTTGGGGCCGCAGAAACGGAACTGGCCCGTCTTCAGGCTTTCAAAGCTTGAAAACTGGGCCAGTTCAGCAGGAAAGAACGCGGTCAGTCCATGCCGCGCAGGTCCAGCACCAGCTCGGTATCACCGTCGGCCTGCAGGACCACCGGGATGCCCCAGTCCTGCTGGTAAAGGTGGCAGGCGGCGTGGTCCGGGATCTCGCCGTCCTCGGTCTCGGGGCCGTCGCAGGCGGCGGCGCGGGCGGTGATGTGCAGCACGCCCTCGGGCACGTCCGCGGACAGCTCCAGGGTGCGCAGCAGTCCCACCGAGGTTCCGCCGCCGGATACCAGCAGCTCGGGCGGGGTGGAGGAGATCTTCAGCTGGGTGGGGTCGCCCCAGCGGTCATCGAGCTTCTGTCCGGTGGGCGCCGTGAAGCGGACGGTCAGGTCCAGCGTGCCGGGCGCCACGGGGCTCTTGGGCCGCTGGGTCTGGGACGCGCCCTCGTCCACCTGCTGCGCTTCCTTGGGGATCGGTACGTACACCAGCTGGTGCTTGTTGGCCTCAACCACCACCAGCAGGGGTTCCGATCCCGCGGACTGCGTGTGGTCCACGATCACGTCGGAGGGCTCGGCGAGGCCGCGGGCCAGGGTGGACACGGTGCCGGACGCGGGGTCGTAGCGGCGCACGGCTCCGTTGTAGGTGTCGGCAATCGCCACGGAGCCGTCGGGCAGGACCGTGACGCCGAGCGGGTGCTGAAGCCGGGCTTCGGAGGCGGGGCCGTCGCGGAAGCCGAAATCGAACAGGCCCTTGCCCACAGCGGTCTCCACGGTGATGGTGCCGCCGTCGGCGATGACCAGTTTCCGGAGGGCGGAGGTTTCGGAATCCGCAACCCAGATGTTGCCGTCGGCGTCTTCGGCCAGGCCGGAGGACTGGGCGAACCAGGATTCGTGCGCCGGTCCGTCCAGGAGGCCTTCCAGACCATTGCCGGCGATGATCGACACGGCACCGGTGACGGGGTCAAAGCTGAAGATCTGGTGCGTGCCGGCCATAGCCACTACCACCGCGTTCAGCTTGCGCGACCACACAACGTCCCAGGGCGAGCTCAGCGCAACGTCCAGCGGGTCGTTGCCCAGTGAGCCGCTGAAGCCGGCGCCTTCCTCGTCCACGCGCGCAGGCCCGGTTTCCAGCAGCCGCTGGATGCCGTTGCCTGCCAGGGTGGAGGCCTTGCCGTCCGTGAGCGAGAGTCCGCGCAGGCGGTGGTTGACCGAGTCGGCAATGACGACGTCGTAGCCCGCCTTGGCTGCCACGTCTTCCGGCAGCAGGACCAGGCCCTGGGGTTCGTTGAACTGGGCGCTGGCGGTGTCCCCCGCGGCGGGACCGTCGGCGTAGCCCTTGGTGCCCGAGCCGAAGGTGGCCAGGACGGTTTCGAAGTCGGTGCCTAGTTCCACCAGGCGGTGGTGCCCGGTGTCGGTGACCAGCCAGGAGCCCTTGTCGGCAGCAACGGCGGCTGCGGCACCTGCTGGCGTGCCGTCGTCGGACGTTCCAGCCAAGGCCGTGGATCCGCGGCCCGGCGGCAGGAAGAGCGCCTTGCCGGGGAAGCGCAGGGTGCCGGAGGTCGCCTCGGGCGCCACGTAGGGGCCTGAGCCGCGGTGCAGCGTGCCCTTGGCTTCGTGCTCGGCGATCAGTTCGGGGATCAGGACGGCCAACCCGTCCGCGTGGCCCTCACCGGAGAGGTGGGCCACGATGTAGCCCTCCGGGTCGATGACCACCAGGGTGGGCCAGGCGCGGGCCGTGTAGGCCTTCCAGGTGTCCAGCTCGGGGTCATCCAGCACGGGGTGGTGGATCTCGTAGCGCTCCACGGCCGCGGCCAGCGCCACCGGGTCCGCCTCGTGCTCGAACTTGGGCGAGTGGACGCCCACGGTGACCAGCACATCGGAATACTGCTGCTCCAGCGGGCGCAGCTCATCCAGGACGTGCAGGCAGTTGATGCAGCAGAAGGTCCAGAAATCGAGCAGCACGATCTTGCCGCGCAGGGCCTCCAGGTCAAGGGTCTTGCCACCGGTGTTCAACCAGTTGCGGCCCACCAGTTCGGAGGCCCGGACCCGGGCATGCGTGCGTACGGTTTCGCTCATCAGCGTCCTTCCAGCTTGTTGCGTTCAGCCAGCCTGGCATCGCGTTCGGCCAATTTGGCAAACATATCGTTGTAAGCGGTTAGATCGGCGTCATTATTCCTGTCCGCCGCGCGGTCCACGCGTGTCGCCTCCCGCTGGCTCGACCCGGACCACATAATGGCGACGCCGATCGCCACCAGCAGCGTGGGCACCTCACCGATGCCCCAGGCCACGGCGCCGCCGGCCTGCTGGTCCGCCAGTGCCGAGGGGCCCCAGGCACGGCCCAGGTTGCCGAAGTAGTCCGCGGCCAGGAGCCCGGTCCCGCCCATGATGGAGACCCCGAAGAAGGCGTGGAAGCCCATGGTGGCCAGGAGCAGGAGCAGCCGCATGGGGTACGGGGCGCGGCGGGGAAGCGGGTCCGTACCGATCATGGTCAGCACGAAGATGTACCCCGTCAGCAGGAAGTGCAGGTTCATCAGTTCATGGCCCACGTGCTCCCGCATGGCGAAGCCGAACAGGTCCGAGTAGTAGAACAGCACGATGGAGCCGGCAAAGTTGGCCGCCGCGAACAGCGGGTGCGTGACCAGCTGCGAGAACTTGGAGTGCACGAAGACCAGGAGCCACTCCCGCATGCCGCGGGAGCCGTCGCCACGGGCAGGCAGCGCACGCAGTGCCAGGGTCACCGGAGCCCCCAGCACCAGGAAGATCGGCGCCACCATGGTCAGCGCCATGTGGTCCACCATGTGCGCGGAGAACAGGATGCGGCCATAGACCGACGGCGGCCCGGACGTGATGTAGGTCAGCACCACCAGGCCAATGACCCAGTTCAGCGACCGGAACCAGGGCCAGGAGTCGCCTCGCCTGAGGATCCTGGCGACGCCCATGAAGTAGGTCACCAGCCCGAACAGGGCAACGCCCACCCAGATCCAGTCCAGCCGCCACTCGGTGAGCCAGCGTTCCGGTGTGAGTTCGGGCGGCAGCTCGTAGCCGCTGAGGATGAAGGCGGGTGACGCGTTGGGGGCCGGCTCGGTGGGCTGTGGCGGGGCTGAGCGGCCCAGGGCCACGGCGATGCCGGACGTGGCGCCCATGATCAGCAATTCTGCGACAATGAGCTGCCACAGGACGCGCCTGGAGGACAGGGTGGAGCCTTTGCGTCCCAGCTGCGGAATGACCCACTGCCGGTGCATGAAGCCGATGCCGCCCAACACCACTGCGGCTGCGGTCTTGGCCAGGATCAGCTGTCCGTAGGCGGAACCGAAGAGATCGGACCAGCTGGTGACGCGGATGCTGGCGTTGATGATGCCTGAGGCGAAGACCAGTACGAAAGCGAACCCGGCCAGGCTGGAGAAGCGCCGGAGGGTGGGTTCGGTGATGTCAGTTGCCGCGCCGGGCTTCGCGTCGGTCAGGATGCCGGAGAGCAGGGCCAGGGTGATGATGCCGCCCACCCAGGTGGTCACGCCCACAAGGTGCAGGCCGAGCGAGTTGATTGCGCCTTCGTGGTCGGAAGAGCTTGACGAGTGGCCGATCAGGGCTGTCGGTACCAGGCCGATCAGGGCCAGAATGAGGGTGAGGGCCAGGCCGCCCAGGGACCGGACGCCGAACAGCGCGGTGGTGACCACTGCGGCAATGATGATGACGGCGAGCCATGCGCGGCCGGTTTCAATATCGGTCATGAAGTAGACCAGCGCCTGGGTGAAGGCGGGATCACCGGACAGCCCCTGCCCTGCTACGTCGCCGTACGTGAGTACCAGGACTGCGATGGCGGACAAGGCCCACACGGCACCGGCGACAGCTGCTATCGCCAGCGCGCGGGTGAAGGCGGGGTGCTCCGGTACTTCACTGCCTCCTGAAGCTGCCGTTCCCCGGCCTCGCGGGGTGTGGTGCCGGGCGTTGAGGTTCTTCGGAAGGATGCCGACGGCGAAGACCAGGCCCCCGACGACGGTCGCCAACGAAACGTTATGGATGGCCTTGCTGATCGGCAGGCCCCACCGGACCAGTGCACCGGGATCGGCAACGCTGCGGGCCGCTGCGGCGCCGGAGAAGATCAGGGCTGCTGCGAGGCCAAGGAAGAGCGCCGCCAGGCCCGCAAGCTGCCAGGGCAGCGTAATCCCCCGGGTTCCGGCATCCCGGACCGCAGCTCCCTTGCCGGGATCGGTCTGGGGAGGGGTGGAACGTGGTTTTGCGGCAGAAGACACCATTCCATTGTCCGCCACGCCCGCCCAGGCCGCGAATCCGGGTTAAAAAGCAAGGAGCGGCAACCTCTCGGTTGCCGCTCCTGT
The DNA here is from genome assembly GCF_021800405.1 of Arthrobacter sp. FW306-07-I. Lineage (NCBI taxonomy): Bacteria > Bacillati > Actinomycetota > Actinomycetes > Micrococcales > Micrococcaceae > Arthrobacter > Arthrobacter sp. FW306-07-I. Next base: position 4,210,187 of record NZ_CP084550.1, read on the forward strand.
TCCGGCCGGTGATATGCCGGCAGGGGAAGCCTACTTCTTGGAGACTGCAGCCTTCAGCTTGGAGCCTGCGGTCAGCTTCACGCTGTGGCCTGCTGCAATCTGGATGGTCTCGCCGGTCTGCGGGTTGCGGCCGGTGCGGGCTGCACGGTCGGTGCGCTCAACTGCGAGCCAGCCCGGGATGGTGATCTTCTCGCCGGCGGCGACAGAAGTCTCGAAAACCTCGAACAGTGCATCAAGGACGGAGTTAACGGCAGCCTGGCTGGTGCCGGCCTTGCCTGCTACCTCTGCAACAAGTTCACTACGGTTCTTAGCCATTTATGTCCTCCTGGACGGTTCTGATTCTGGAGCCTGCACGCGGCATGCGCACAGGCCACTGTCCGAAAACTTACCAGCTTGGGCCCTTCCGATCCGCAAATTCCGCGTGTTTCCGGGACTTTTTGAGGTTAATCACCGATTCCGGGCCATATTCGCGCCCCGTCGAGACTACTTTGCGCTCCCGGCCCGGTTTCCTCACCGGCGCCCGCTCACTTCTGGCGGGTTCTCCCGCGACGCCGGCTCACGTCTGGCGGGTTCTCACCCGAGGCCCGCTCACCTCTGGCAGGTTCTCACCCGGCGCCCGCTCACGGGGCATGGCTAGAGGTGAGCGGGGGTTGATGTTCTACCCGCCAGAAGTGAGCTGGGGTTGATCGTTTACCGGTCAAAGGTGAGCGGGGGTTGGTGTTTTACCCGCCGGAGGTGGGCTGGGGTTTCTGGGAGCCGGGGCCTGGCGGCTGTGGTGGTTAAAGTGGTAGGGCCCTGACGTTTCGTTGTCAGGGCCCTACTCTAATAGTTGTTCCGGCGGTGACCTACTCTCCCACACCCTCCCGGGTGCAGTACCATCGGCGCTGTGGGTCTTAGCTTCCGGGTTCGGAATGGGACCGGGCGTTTCCCCCACGCTATGACCGCCGTAACCTTTTCACCCGAACCCCTTAGGTAATGCCGGGGGTGGGAAGACTTTGTGGTTACAACATTGGTGCTGGTGTTGTATTCAGTTGTTGGTTCCGTGCCATTAACCCGTGGTGTTGGGGGTTGTTGGTTGGGAACCACATAGTGGACGCAAGCAGAGTTTGTATGTTCTGTGTGGTGTAAGTTATTGGCCTATTAGTACCGGTCAGCTTCACGAGTCGTTAGTCCTCGCTTCCACATCCGGCCTATCAACCCAGTGGTCTGGCTGGGGGCCTCTCACACCCGAGGGTGTATGGAAATCTCATCTTGAAGCGAGCTTCCCGCTTAGATGCTTTCAGCGGTTATCCCATCCGAACGTAGCTAATCAGCGGTGCACTTGGCAGTACAACTGACACACCAGAGGTTCGTCCGTCCCGGTCCTCTCGTACTAAGGACAGCCCTTCTCAAATTTCCTGCGCGCGCAGCGGATAGGGACCGAACTGTCTCACGACGTTCTAAACCCAGCTCGCGTACCGCTTTAATGGGCGAACAGCCCAACCCTTGGGACCTACTCCAGCCCCAGGATGCGACGAGCCGACATCGAGGTGCCAAACCATGCCGTCGATATGGACTCTTGGGCAAGATCAGCCTGTTATCCCCGAGGTACCTTTTATCCGTTGAGCGACGGCCATTCCACAATGTACCGCCGGATCACTAGTCCCGACTTTCGTCCCTGCTCGAGATGTCTCTCTCACAGTCAAGCTCCCTTGTGCACTTACACTCGACACCTGATTGCCAACCAGGCTGAGGGAACCTTTGGGCGCCTCCGTTACTTTTTAGGAGGCAACCGCCCCAGTTAAACTACCCATCAGGCACTGTCCCTGACCCGGATTACGGGCCGAAGTTAGATGTCCAAAGTGACCAGAGTGGTATTTCAACGATGACTCCACCCGAACTGGCGTCCGGGCTTCAACGTCTCCCACCTATCCTACACAAGCCACTCCGAACACCAATACCAAACTATAGTAAAGGTCTCGGGGTCTTTCCGTCCTGCTGCGCGTAACGAGCATCTTTACTCGTACTGCAATTTCGCCGAGTTTATGGTTGAGACAGCGGGGAAGTCGTTACTCCATTCGTGCAGGTCGGAACTTACCCGACAAGGAATTTCGCTACCTTAGGATGGTTATAGTTACCACCGCCGTTTACTGGGGCTTAAATTCTCAGCTTCGCCTTACGGCTAACCGGTCCTCTTAACCTTCCAGCACCGGGCAGGAGTCAGTCCGTATACATCGTCTTGCGACTTCGCACGGACCTGTGTTTTTAGTAAACAGTCGCTTCCCCCTGGTCTCTGCGGCCCCGATCCCCTCCCACCAGCGATGTGGTGTTCAAGGTTGGGGCCCCCCTTCTCCCGAAGTTACGGGGGCATTTTGCCGAGTTCCTTAACCATAATTCTCTCGATCGCCTTGGTATTCTCTACCTGATCACCTGTGTCGGTTTGGGGTACGGGCGGCTAAAACCTCGCGTCGATGCTTTTCTCGGCAGCATAGGATCACCAAATCCCCCCATACGGGGGTCCCATCAGATCTCAGGCCATATGAATGGCGGATTTGCCTACCATTCGCCCTACATCCTTAGACCGGGACAACCATCGCCCGGCTCGGCTACCTTCCTGCGTCACACCTGTTAATACGCTTGCCTCCCGGGATCAGGTCCTGCGCTCCACCAAAACCCTTCCGTCCAAAGGACGGTCGGGCAGGTTTCGGGCAGTTAGTATCCCCCGCTCAGCATGGGCGGTTTTTCGCCGGTACGGGAATATCAACCCGTTGTCCATCGACTACGCCTGTCGGCCTCGCCTTAGGTCCCGACTTACCCAGGGCAGATTAGCTTGACCCTGGAACCCTTGATCATTCGGCGGACGGGTTTCTCACCCGTCTTTCGCTACTCATGCCTGCATTCTCACTCGTGTAGGCTCCACCACTGGTTTACACCGCAGCTTCACCGCCCACACGACGCTCCCCTACCCATCCACACTCCTGAACCACGAAGGCTAGGACAATATGTGAATGCCACAACTTCGGCGGTGTACTTGAGCCCCGCTACATTGTCGGCGCGGAATCACTTGACCAGTGAGCTATTACGCACTCTTTTAAGGGTGGCTGCTTCTAAGCCAACCTCCTGGTTGTCTGGGCAACTCCACATCCTTTCCCACTTAGCACACGCTTAGGGGCCTTAGTTGGTGGTCTGGGCTGTTTCCCTCTCGACTATGAAGCTTATCCCCCACAGTCTCACTGCTGCGCTCTCACTTACCGGCATTCGGAGTTTGGCTGACGTCAGTAACCTTGTAGGGCCCATTAGCCATCCAGTAGCTCTACCTCCAGCAAGAAACACGCAACGCTGCACCTAAATGCATTTCGGGGAGAACCAGCTATCACGAAGTTTGATTGGCCTTTCACCCCTACCCACAGCTCATCCCCTCCATTTTCAACTGAAGTGGGTTCGGTCCTCCACGACGTCTTACCGTCGCTTCAACCTGGCCATGGGTAGATCACTTCGCTTCGGGTCTAGATCACGCCACTCACACGCCCTATTCAGACTCGCTTTCGCTACGGCTGCCCCACACGGGTTAACCTCGCGACGTAACACTAACTCGCAGGCTCATTCTTCAAAAGGCACGCCGTCACCAGAATCAGACTGGCTCCGACGGATTGTAAGCACACGGTTTCAGGTACTGTTTCACTCCCCTCCCGGGGTACTTTTCACCTTTCCCTCACGGTACTGGTCCGCTATCGGTCATTAGGGAGTATTTAGGCTTATCAGGTGGTCCTGACAGATTCGCACGGGATTTCTCGGGCCCCGTACTACTTGGGATACTCTCACAGGCGGTACAAACACATTACGGTTACGGGACTAACACCCTCTCTGGCCGGCCTTTCAAAACCGTTCACCTATGCGCGCACATCACACCCCACCAGCCCGGCAGAACTGGTATGGAAAGTCCCACAACCCCGACCATGCAACGCCCGCCGGCTATCACACATGGAACGGTTTAGCCTGATCCGCGTTCGCTCGCCACTACTAACGGAATCACTATTGTTTTCTCTTCCTGCGGGTACTGAGATGTTTCACTTCCCCGCGTTCCCCCCACGCACCCTATGTGTTCAGATGCGGGTCACCAGGCAACTCACGCCCCTGGCGGGGTTTCCCCATTCGGACACCCTGGGATCACAGTCCGGTTATCGACTCCCCCAGGCTTATCGCAGATTCCTACGTCCTTCTTCGGCTCCTAATGCCAAGGCATCCACCGTGTGCTCTTAAAAACTTGACCACAAAGATCAAAAACATTTTCGAGAGAACCACAGAAACTGTCCCGCGCACCCAAAGGCACACGAACCAGATCCAGGTTCATAATCTTGGAAATTGCTTCTTATACAAGATGCTCGCGTCCACTATGTAGTTCTCAAACAACAACCCCACACCACACACCCCACACACAACCCCCCAAAAAAGGAGTCAAACACGTGCAGAAACGTCATGGCAGGGAAACCAGAAACAAACAAACCCGGCAAGACCCGAAAGCCTCCCCGGTCCTGTTGTCTCAGGACCCAACAGTGTGCCAAACACTAAACCACCCGGAAAACCCCCGGCCCACCGTTCCAGAACCACCAGGGTTCGTACTAAAGAAGACCACAAGACCAGACAGCCGCTATTTGTTGATATTCCACCCTTGAGCACCCGCCACGGAACAGTCGTCCGTGCAACGGGCCTTTACTCCTGACAACACACCCACCACCAACATGCATTGGCGACGGATCATTGTAGGTGCTCCTTAGAAAGGAGGTGATCCAGCCGCACCTTCCGGTACGGCTACCTTGTTACGACTTAGTCCCAATCGCCAGTCCCACCTTCGACAGCTCCCTCCCACAAGGGGTTAGGCCACCGGCTTCGGGTGTTACCAACTTTCGTGACTTGACGGGCGGTGTGTACAAGGCCCGGGAACGTATTCACCGCAGCGTTGCTGATCTGCGATTACTAGCGACTCCGACTTCATGGGGTCGAGTTGCAGACCCCAATCCGAACTGAGACCGGCTTTTTGGGATTAGCTCCACCTCACAGTATCGCAACCCTTTGTACCGGCCATTGTAGCATGCGTGAAGCCCAAGACATAAGGGGCATGATGATTTGACGTCGTCCCCACCTTCCTCCGAGTTGACCCCGGCAGTCTCCCATGAGTCCCCGGCACTACCCGCTGGCAACATGGAACGAGGGTTGCGCTCGTTGCGGGACTTAACCCAACATCTCACGACACGAGCTGACGACAACCATGCACCACCTGTAAACCAACCCCAAAGGGGAAGGACTGTTTCCAGCCCGGTCTGGTTCATGTCAAGCCTTGGTAAGGTTCTTCGCGTTGCATCGAATTAATCCGCATGCTCCGCCGCTTGTGCGGGCCCCCGTCAATTCCTTTGAGTTTTAGCCTTGCGGCCGTACTCCCCAGGCGGGGCACTTAATGCGTTAGCTACGGCGCGGAAAACGTGGAATGTCCCCCACACCTAGTGCCCAACGTTTACGGCATGGACTACCAGGGTATCTAATCCTGTTCGCTCCCCATGCTTTCGCTCCTCAGCGTCAGTTAATGCCCAGAGACCTGCCTTCGCCATCGGTGTTCCTCCTGATATCTGCGCATTTCACCGCTACACCAGGAATTCCAGTCTCCCCTACATCACTCTAGTCTGCCCGTACCCACCGCAGATCCGGAGTTGAGCCCCGGACTTTCACGGCAGACGCGACAAACCGCCTACGAGCTCTTTACGCCCAATAATTCCGGATAACGCTTGCGCCCTACGTATTACCGCGGCTGCTGGCACGTAGTTAGCCGGCGCTTCTTCTGCAGGTACCGTCACTTACGCTTCTTCCCTACTGAAAGAGGTTTACAACCCGAAGGCCGTCATCCCTCACGCGGCGTCGCTGCATCAGGCTTTCGCCCATTGTGCAATATTCCCCACTGCTGCCTCCCGTAGGAGTCTGGGCCGTGTCTCAGTCCCAGTGTGGCCGGTCACCCTCTCAGGCCGGCTACCCGTCGTCGCCTTGGTAGGCCATTACCCCACCAACAAGCTGATAGGCCGCGAGTCCATCCAAAACCACAAAAGCTTTCCACCAACCACCATGCGATGATCAGTCATATCCGGTATTAGACCCAGTTTCCCAGGCTTATCCCAGAGTCAAGGGCAGGTTACTCACGTGTTACTCACCCGTTCGCCACTAATCCACCAGCAAGCTGGCATCATCGTTCGACTTGCATGTGTTAAGCACGCCGCCAGCGTTCATCCTGAGCCAGGATCAAACTCTCCGTTGAAAACAAACAGACACAACCACAACCACCGGAAATAACGGCGACCACGGCTGCACAAAATTTGAAACCAGCCAAAAACACCATGCACACCACGGGGTGGCGGCACAGCACAATCAACCAATCACATTACATAATCGGTATCAACAAACTTGGCACACTATTGAGTTCTCAAACAACAGACACACCCGGCACCACCCAAACCAACGTTCAGGATCGCTCCGGAGCAACTTTTCAAACTTACCCGATCCGGCCCGGCTTTGCAAACCACGTTCCCGCGTCCAAAACCACCAGAATCAGCCCCCACCCACACACAGCACGCCACAAAAGCGAACCATTTCCAGGCCGTTCAAAAAAGGGGGGTTGGCCGCTATCTTTCCGCTTCAGCGGCGGCGACTCAGAAAACAATACCCCCACACAACCCCCACCGCAAATCGGGTAGAAGGAGCCCAAGGTACCGCCGAAAACCCCGGAATGGCGGGGTTTCCGGCGGCAAACACCAGGCCTGGCATGCGAACAGAGCAGGAGAACGGCTTCTATGGAGTGGGTCACATCCGGACGGGCTTCTTACTCCACGCGCAGGACTACCTCGAAGTCAGCCTCCCGCGGCTTCAGTCGGTAGGGCTCCAGCACCCCGGGTCCACAGGCCGCGGTCCCCACGCCCCTCAAGGCATGGTCCAAGTAAATGTAAGTGCGGCCGTCCGGCGCGAGGTCCGGCCTGTGGTTCACAGCGGCAAGCACGTCCAGGCCATAGGGCCGAACGGTCAGGGCAAACGGCTCGCCGGAAAGTCGCAGCTGCCTACCCCCGGTCTGCAGGACGGCGGACCGCACGCCGGACCGGGCGCCCGACTCCTGGGGGCGGACGTAGTCAACATCCAGGCCGGCGGGAGTCGATTCGAACCATCCCAGACGTGCGCCCTGGCCGGTGTCCGGGTAACTCTGATGCGGACCTTGGCCCAGCCATCCCACAGAGCCTATCTCCGCCCCCAGAATGAGCTCCAGGCCGATCCGGGCCCACTCGACGTCGAAGCCCGCGTTGACCCAGTCCCCTACAGGTTTGACCTGCGTCCGGAGTGCCAGCGAACCGTCGCTGCTGGTCCACAGGTAGTCCACCAGTACCCCAAACTGCTTGTCCGCCGCGGCGACGCGCGTGCTCACGCGAAGGTGCTCACCGCCGTCGTCCGTTGACTCCGCACTGATTCCCAGCAGGCGGGGGTGCAACCGGTGGAGTCCTGCGTCCTGCCATTGGGTGGCAAGCGGGCGGGGGTCCGTGCCGCCCCATTCGCGCCCAAGGTCGTTGTCGGTCGGCGGCCACCACAGGACCAAGGAAAGTTTCTCAACAGGCAGCCCGGCAATCGAGGTGGGCATCCCCGTGGCCCGGTCGAATACCGCGGTGCCGAGCCGCAGCTCCTCGTCGCCCACCTCCACGGAGTCACGCGCCGGCACCCCCGCACCCGGAGGAGCGAAGCGGGCCCCCTGCCCCCAGGCGATCTCGTGGCCGTCACCGGCCCAGGCGGTGTCTGCGGCCAGCACGGCACTGACAGTGAGTATGGCGTCGGAGTCCTCTGATAGCCCCGCCGCTAACTCTCCAACCTCCGCCGGCAACTCCACAGCAGCCTGGGACTGGGGTGCCAGCGGCGCGACGGCCACCGTTCCCTCATGCTGTGCCACGCCGTCGGCCTCCACCTTGTACTGGAAGCGGAAGGCTGAAGTGTCCGCGAAGTCCTGCCCGTTCCGGACAATGAAGCCGGTCCAGGACGGTGAGACGTCGATATGCAGCGGTTCAACCACCTTCTTGAAGTCCAGGAGTCCAGGACGGGGTTTCCGGTTGGCGTCCACCAGCCCGTCGGTGACGAAGTTTCCATCGTGGACCTCTTCGCCGAAGTCCCCGCCGTATGCGAAATGCTCACCGCCTCCCGGAGAAGGCACCGTGATCCCGTGCTCCAGCCACTCCCAGACGAAGCCTCCCATGAGTCGCGGGTACTTTTCGAACAGCTCTTGGTACTCGCTCATGCCGCCCGGCCCGTTGCCCATGGCGTGCACGTATTCGCACAGCACGAACGGCATGGCGCGGCGGCGCGCGTCGAGTCCGGCGTCCTCCAGCGGCGGTTCGATGCCCTGGCCGATGAGCGCCGTCTCGGCCTGGCTGGCATACATCCGGGAGTAGACATCCACATCGGGCGAGGACCAGTCGCCTTCGTAGTGGATGGGCCGGGACGGGTCCCTGTCCTTGGTCCAGCGGGACATGGCCGCGAGGTTCCGCCCGGTGCCCGCCTCGTTGCCCAGCGACCACATGATCACGGAGGGGTGGTTCTTGTCGCGCTCCACCGTCCGCTGCATCCGGTCCAGCAGTGCACCTTCCCACCGCGGGTCATCGCTGGGGTTCTGCGCCCACCCGGCACTGTGGAAGCCATGGGTTTCGAGGTCGCATTCAAGGACCACGTAGAAACCCAGCTGGTCCGCCAGCGCCAGGAAATCGGGGTGCGGCGGGTAGTGCGAAGTCCGGATGGCATTGATGTTGTGCTGTTTCATCAGCCGCAGTTCCGATTCCATGGCCTCCCGGGGCACGGCACGGCCCAGCCGGGGATGGTGCTCATGGCGGTTCACGCCGCGCAGCAGGATGCGGCGGCCGTTCACCTTGAACTGGGCGTCTTCGATGGTGATGCTCCGGAAGCCCAGCTGCAGCGAAACCGTCTCGCCGGGCGTGCTGGCCGTTGCGTCGTAGAGGCGGGGGACTTCCGCGGACCAGGGTTCCACGGCGGGAATGCGCTGCTCGGTGCCCGACAGCAGTTCAAGGCCAAGTTCCGGAACACGTACGACGGCGTCAACCGGCTGCCCGGCTCGGGTCACCTCAGTGCGGAGCACGCCTTCGCCAGTGCCCGGGTCATAGCCTGCGTGGACAAATACGTCATCGATGCCGTCCGCCGGCCGGGCCTGGAGTGTCACGTCCCGGAAGATCCCCGGGAGCCACCACATGTCCTGGTCCTCCACGTAACTTGCGGCGGAGAACTGGGCCACCCTCACGGCCAACGTGTTGGTGCCTTCGACAAGGACCCCCGAGACGTCGAACTCGTGGGCCAGCCGGCTACCCCGGGTGGTACCAAGCTCCACTCCGTTCAGCCATACGGTTCCGGCATTGTCGATGCCGTCGAACCGCAGGAGCGCGTGCGGGAAGAACTCCTGGCCTGCGTGAAAGGTCACCACGTGGTCACCGATCGGGTTGGCGTCCGGCACATGGGCCGGTTCCACCGGGAACGGGAACTGGACGTTGGTGTAGGCGGGTGACCCGTGGCCGTGCATGTTCCAGCTGGATGGGACGGGAAGGGTGGTGAAGCCATCCAGGTTCTTTCCCTGCTGCCATCCGTCTTTGGGGGCCGTCCGGATTCCTGGGCTCAGCCGGAACTGCCACTCACCGTTCAGGGACAGCCGTGCTGCGTCCGACGACATGTAGGCCCGCGCAGGGAGGCTACCCTGGCCTGGTTCCAGTGAGGCGAGTTCGGCGACTTCCTCGCTGCCTAGCTCGAGGCTGCGGGAAGCGCCTGCGGTTGCCCTGCCGGAGTGGACGCCGGCGGTCGCGGCGGGGAGGTGCACAGACATGTGGTTTCCTTGCTTGGGACGTTGACCGGGGCCGCTGCGTGAACGTTCACGTAGGCGCAGCAAGAGCTTATCGCTTTGCGCGTCATTTGAGTAGGGGTCAGGCGGATTGCCGCAGAACCAGCTGATGCTGAAGGGTCAGGTAGGCGGCAGGGCTGCGCTCCGCGATTGAGCCGGACAGCAACCCGTCCAGGAGTCCGACGGCGGCCCGGCCCACCGCGCGGAGGTCCAGCGACAGGGTGGTCAGCTCGGGCGTCAAGAGTTCGCCCAGCGGTATTCCGTCCATGCCCATGACCGCACAGTCGCCGGGAACAGCTACGCCTGCTTCCTGCAGGGCCTTCAGCACTCCTGCGGCCATGAGGTCATTGAAAGCGAGAATGCCGTCGGGCCATCCGCCGCCGGCCGGTCCGAGGCCAGCTATGGCCAGCCTAGCCCCGTCCGCGGATGGCGCGGCCTGGAGGCGGGTGAGCTGCATGCCGGCGCCAGCCGCCACAGTTGCTGCGGCGGCGCTGCGGCTGCTGGGCGGGCCTCCCTGGTCGGAGTCCAGGAAGGCGATGTTACGGCAGCCCCGGGACACCAGGTGCGTGAGCCCGAGCCGGGCTGCGTGGTGGAAATCAAAAGCAATTCCGCCGGCCGTGCCCGCGTTTGGCGAGTCAAGTGCCACGACGGGGCGGCGGCCCATGATGTCCTGGGCTTCGTCGGGATGGGGCGCGAGGTAGCCAATCAGCGCGTCCACCTGGGGTGCCAGCCGGGCGGCAGCGTCCACCGCGCTTCCGCTGCCGTGGCCGTAATCGTCCACCACCACATTCCACCCGCGGGAGGTGGCCGCCTCCACCACGCTGGAGGCAAAGGCAGGGAAATAAGGGTTGGTCAGATCGGGGATGGCGAGGCCTACAGAGATCCGGGCGCCCTGGACCAATCCCTTTGCGAAGCGGCTGGGGGTGTAGCCCAGCTCTGCCGCGAGCTTCTGGACCCGTTCCCTGGTCTCCTGGCTGATGCCTGTCATACCGTTCATGGCTCGGGTCACGGTTTGGCGTGATACGCCTGCTGCCGCCGCCACGTCCAGGATGGTGGCGCGCTTGGGCGCGGGGCCGGAGCTTCGGGGGGTCATAACCGGTAAGTCTAAGCGTCCCCGGTACCCTTATTGGTTGTTAAATGTGGGAGGCCCCAACCGTGTGGTTGGGGCCTCGACCAGTTAATGATGTTCCGGCGGTGACCTACTCTCCCACACCCTCCCGGGTGCAGTACCATCGGCGCTGTGGGTCTTAGCTTCCGGGTTCGGAATGGGACCGGGCGTTTCCCCCACGCTATGACCGCCGTAACCTTTTCACCCGAACCCCTTAGGTAATGCCGGGGGTGGGAAGACTTTGTGGTTACAACATTGGTGGTGTTGTTGTATTCAGTTGTTGGTTCCGTGCCATCGACCCCGGTGTTTTGGGGTTGTTGGTTGGGAACCACATAGTGGACGCAAGCAGAGTTTTGTATGTTCTGTGTGGTGTAAGTTGTTGGCCTATTAGTACCGGTCAGCTTCACGAGTCGTTAGTCCTCGCTTCCACATCCGGCCTATCAACCCAGTGGTCTGGCTGGGGGCCTCTCACACCCGAGGGTGTATGGAAATCTCATCTTGAAGCGAGCTTCCCGCTTAGATGCTTTCAGCGGTTATCCCATCCGAACGTAGCTAATCAGCGGTGCACTTGGCAGTACAACTGACACACCAGAGGTTCGTCCGTCCCGGTCCTCTCGTACTAAGGACAGCCCTTCTCAAATTTCCTGCGCGCGCAGCGGATAGGGACCGAACTGTCTCACGACGTTCTAAACCCAGCTCGCGTACCGCTTTAATGGGCGAACAGCCCAACCCTTGGGACCTACTCCAGCCCCAGGATGCGACGAGCCGACATCGAGGTGCCAAACCATGCCGTCGATATGGACTCTTGGGCAAGATCAGCCTGTTATCCCCGAGGTACCTTTTATCCGTTGAGCGACGGCCATTCCACAATGTACCGCCGGATCACTAGTCCCGACTTTCGTCCCTGCTCGAGATGTCTCTCTCACAGTCAAGCTCCCTTGTGCACTTACACTCGACACCTGATTGCCAACCAGGCTGAGGGAACCTTTGGGCGCCTCCGTTACTTTTTAGGAGGCAACCGCCCCAGTTAAACTACCCATCAGGCACTGTCCCTGACCCGGATTACGGGCCGAAGTTAGATGTCCAAAGTGACCAGAGTGGTATTTCAACGATGACTCCACCCGAACTGGCGTCCGGGCTTCAACGTCTCCCACCTATCCTACACAAGCCACTCCGAACACCAATACCAAACTATAGTAAAGGTCTCGGGGTCTTTCCGTCCTGCTGCGCGTAACGAGCATCTTTACTCGTACTGCAATTTCGCCGAGTTTATGGTTGAGACAGCGGGGAAGTCGTTACTCCATTCGTGCAGGTCGGAACTTACCCGACAAGGAATTTCGCTACCTTAGGATGGTTATAGTTACCACCGCCGTTTACTGGGGCTTAAATTCTCAGCTTCGCCTTACGGCTAACCGGTCCTCTTAACCTTCCAGCACCGGGCAGGAGTCAGTCCGTATACATCGTCTTGCGACTTCGCACGGACCTGTGTTTTTAGTAAACAGTCGCTTCCCCCTGGTCTCTGCGGCCCCGATCCCCTCCCACCAGCGATGTGGTGTTCAAGGTTGGGGCCCCCCTTCTCCCGAAGTTACGGGGGCATTTTGCCGAGTTCCTTAACCATAATTCTCTCGATCGCCTTGGTATTCTCTACCTGATCACCTGTGTCGGTTTGGGGTACGGGCGGCTAAAACCTCGCGTCGATGCTTTTCTCGGCAGCATAGGATCACCAAATCCCCCCATACGGGGGTCCCATCAGATCTCAGGCCATATGAATGGCGGATTTGCCTACCATTCGCCCTACATCCTTAGACCGGGACAACCATCGCCCGGCTCGGCTACCTTCCTGCGTCACACCTGTTAATACGCTTGCCTCCCGGGATCAGGTCCTGCGCTCCACCAAAACCCTTCCGTCCAAAGGACGGTCGGGCAGGTTTCGGGCAGTTAGTATCCCCCGCTCAGCATGGGCGGTTTTTCGCCGGTACGGGAATATCAACCCGTTGTCCATCGACTACGCCTGTCGGCCTCGCCTTAGGTCCCGACTTACCCAGGGCAGATTAGCTTGACCCTGGAACCCTTGATCATTCGGCGGACGGGTTTCTCACCCGTCTTTCGCTACTCATGCCTGCATTCTCACTCGTGTAGGCTCCACCACTGGTTTACACCGCAGCTTCACCGCCCACACGACGCTCCCCTACCCATCCACACTCCTGAACCACGAAGGCTAGGACAATATGTGAATGCCACAACTTCGGCGGTGTACTTGAGCCCCGCTACATTGTCGGCGCGGAATCACTTGACCAGTGAGCTATTACGCACTCTTTTAAGGGTGGCTGCTTCTAAGCCAACCTCCTGGTTGTCTGGGCAACTCCACATCCTTTCCCACTTAGCACACGCTTAGGGGCCTTAGTTGGTGGTCTGGGCTGTTTCCCTCTCGACTATGAAGCTTATCCCCCACAGTCTCACTGCTGCGCTCTCACTTACCGGCATTCGGAGTTTGGCTGACGTCAGTAACCTTGTAGGGCCCATTAGCCATCCAGTAGCTCTACCTCCAGCAAGAAACACGCAACGCTGCACCTAAATGCATTTCGGGGAGAACCAGCTATCACGAAGTTTGATTGGCCTTTCACCCCTACCCACAGCTCATCCCCTCCATTTTCAACTGAAGTGGGTTCGGTCCTCCACGACGTCTTACCGTCGCTTCAACCTGGCCATGGGTAGATCACTTCGCTTCGGGTCTAGATCACGCCACTCACACGCCCTATTCAGACTCGCTTTCGCTACGGCTGCCCCACACGGGTTAACCTCGCGACGTAACACTAACTCGCAGGCTCATTCTTCAAAAGGCACGCCGTCACCAGAATCAGACTGGCTCCGACGGATTGTAAGCACACGGTTTCAGGTACTGTTTCACTCCCCTCCCGGGGTACTTTTCACCTTTCCCTCACGGTACTGGTCCGCTATCGGTCATTAGGGAGTATTTAGGCTTATCAGGTGGTCCTGACAGATTCGCACGGGATTTCTCGGGCCCCGTACTACTTGGGATACTCTCACAGGCGGTACAAACACATTACGGTTACGGGACTAACACCCTCTCTGGCCGGCCTTTCAAAACCGTTCACCTATGCGCGCACATCACACCCCACCAGCCCGGCAGAACTGGTATGGAAAGTCCCACAACCCCGACCATGCAACGCCCGCCGGCTATCACACATGGAACGGTTTAGCCTGATCCGCGTTCGCTCGCCACTACTAACGGAATCACTATTGTTTTCTCTTCCTGCGGGTACTGAGATGTTTCACTTCCCCGCGTTCCCCCCACGCACCCTATGTGTTCAGATGCGGGTCACCAGGCAACTCACGCCCCTGGCGGGGTTTCCCCATTCGGACACCCTGGGATCACAGTCCGGTTATCGACTCCCCCAGGCTTATCGCAGATTCCTACGTCCTTCTTCGGCTCCTAATGCCAAGGCATCCACCGTGTGCTCTTAAAAACTTGACCACAAAGATCAAAAACATTTTCGAGAGAACCACAGAAACTGTCCCGCGCACCCAAAGGCACACGAACCAGATCCAGGTTCATAATCTTGGAAATTGCTTCTTATACAAGATGCTCGCGTCCACTATGTAGTTCTCAAACAACAACCCCACACCACACACCCCACACACAACCCCCCAAAAAAGGAGTCAAACACGTGCAGAAACGTCATGGCAGGGAAACCAGAAACAAACAAACCCGGCAAGACCCGAAAGCCTCCCCGGTCCTGTTGTCTCAGGACCCAACAGTGTGCCAAACACTAAACCACCCGGAAAACCCCCGGCCCACCGTTCCAGAACCACCAGGGTTCGTACTAAAGAAGACCACAAGACCAGACAGCCGCTATTTGTTGATATTCCACCCTTGAGCACCCGCCACGGAACAGTCGTCCGTGCAACGGGCCTTTACTCCTGACAACACACCCACCACCAACATGCATTGGCGACGGATCATTGTAGGTGCTCCTTAGAAAGGAGGTGATCCAGCCGCACCTTCCGGTACGGCTACCTTGTTACGACTTAGTCCCAATCGCCAGTCCCACCTTCGACAGCTCCCTCCCACAAGGGGTTAGGCCACCGGCTTCGGGTGTTACCAACTTTCGTGACTTGACGGGCGGTGTGTACAAGGCCCGGGAACGTATTCACCGCAGCGTTGCTGATCTGCGATTACTAGCGACTCCGACTTCATGGGGTCGAGTTGCAGACCCCAATCCGAACTGAGACCGGCTTTTTGGGATTAGCTCCACCTCACAGTATCGCAACCCTTTGTACCGGCCATTGTAGCATGCGTGAAGCCCAAGACATAAGGGGCATGATGATTTGACGTCGTCCCCACCTTCCTCCGAGTTGACCCCGGCAGTCTCCCATGAGTCCCCGGCACTACCCGCTGGCAACATGGAACGAGGGTTGCGCTCGTTGCGGGACTTAACCCAACATCTCACGACACGAGCTGACGACAACCATGCACCACCTGTAAACCAACCCCAAAGGGGAAGGACTGTTTCCAGCCCGGTCTGGTTCATGTCAAGCCTTGGTAAGGTTCTTCGCGTTGCATCGAATTAATCCGCATGCTCCGCCGCTTGTGCGGGCCCCCGTCAATTCCTTTGAGTTTTAGCCTTGCGGCCGTACTCCCCAGGCGGGGCACTTAATGCGTTAGCTACGGCGCGGAAAACGTGGAATGTCCCCCACACCTAGTGCCCAACGTTTACGGCATGGACTACCAGGGTATCTAATCCTGTTCGCTCCCCATGCTTTCGCTCCTCAGCGTCAGTTAATGCCCAGAGACCTGCCTTCGCCATCGGTGTTCCTCCTGATATCTGCGCATTTCACCGCTACACCAGGAATTCCAGTCTCCCCTACATCACTCTAGTCTGCCCGTACCCACCGCAGATCCGGAGTTGAGCCCCGGACTTTCACGGCAGACGCGACAAACCGCCTACGAGCTCTTTACGCCCAATAATTCCGGATAACGCTTGCGCCCTACGTATTACCGCGGCTGCTGGCACGTAGTTAGCCGGCGCTTCTTCTGCAGGTACCGTCACTTACGCTTCTTCCCTACTGAAAGAGGTTTACAACCCGAAGGCCGTCATCCCTCACGCGGCGTCGCTGCATCAGGCTTTCGCCCATTGTGCAATATTCCCCACTGCTGCCTCCCGTAGGAGTCTGGGCCGTGTCTCAGTCCCAGTGTGGCCGGTCACCCTCTCAGGCCGGCTACCCGTCGTCGCCTTGGTAGGCCATTACCCCACCAACAAGCTGATAGGCCGCGAGTCCATCCAAAACCACAAAAGCTTTCCACCAACCACCATGCGATGATCAGTCATATCCGGTATTAGACCCAGTTTCCCAGGCTTATCCCAGAGTCAAGGGCAGGTTACTCACGTGTTACTCACCCGTTCGCCACTAATCCACCAGCAAGCTGGCATCATCGTTCGACTTGCATGTGTTAAGCACGCCGCCAGCGTTCATCCTGAGCCAGGATCAAACTCTCCGTTGAAAACAAACAGACACAACCACAACCACCGGAAATAACGGCGACCACGGCTGCACAAAATTTGAAACCAGCCAAAAACACCATGCACACCACGGCGTGGCGGCACAGCACAATCAACCAATCACATTACATAATCGGTATCAACAAACTTGGCACACTATTGAGTTCTCAAACAACAGACACACCCGGCACCACCCAAACCAACGTTCAGGATCGCTCCGGAGCAACTTTTCAAACTTACCCGATCCCCGCATCCGACGCAAACCCGTCTTTCAGGATTCTCATCGATATGGAGGTCGGTTCCCCACCAGTTTCCAGCGCCCTAAAGAGCAACCAGATTCTGGCTTTGATTTTTGGGGGTTTTGGCCGCCCGTGGTGATCAGTTCTTCACTGTCTCCCCCGCGGCGACTTAGAAAACAATACACGGAGTCGGGGCCCACCGCAAACCGTCGCCCGGAAGCGGTGAAAACCCCGGAATTGCGCGGCAGGACGGGCCATTGTGCCGCCCAGGCTGCCTGCCGTCGTCGTGATTCCCTTCTGTGGTCTCCGGCACAGGCGCCAACGTGGCGCTCCCCAGCGCGCAGGGGAGGAACTTAAACGCAGAAGGGCCGGCAACCCTAAGGTTGCCGGCCCTTCTCAAGCAGCTGGTATCAGCGGTGCTGGATTACCAGGATGACTTGGTGATGCCCGGGAGTTCGCCCTTGTGTGCCATGTCGCGGAAGCGAACACGGGAGATGCCGAACTTCTGGAAGGTGCCACGGGGGCGGCCGTCGATGATGTCGCGGTTACGCAGACGGATCGGGGACGCGTTGCGGGGCAGCTTCTGCAGGCCCAGGCGGGCTGCTTCGCGTGCTTCGTCGGTTGCGTTTTCGTCAACCAGGGTCTTCTTCAGCTCGAGGCGCTTAGCAGCGTAACGCTCAACGATGACCTTGCGCTGCTCGTTGCGAGCAATCTTGGACTTCTTAGCCATGTTTAGCGCTCCTCTCGGAATTCGACGTGCTGGCGGATCTTGGGGTCGTACTTCTTCAGGACCATGCGGTCAGGATCGTTACGACGGTTCTTGCGGGTTACGTAGGTGTAACCCGTGCCCGCGGTCGACTTGAGCTTGATGATGGGACGTACGTCCTTGTCCTTAGCCACTAGAGCTTCACCCCGCGAGCCAGAATGTCGGCGACGACAACGTCGATGCCGCGTACGTCGATGGTCTTGATGCCCTTTGCAGAAACCTGCAGCGTGACATTACGGCGCAGGGACGGAACCCAGTAGCGCTTCTTCTGAATGTTCGGATCGAACCGACGCTTGTTGCGGCGGTGCGAGTGCGAAATGCTGTGCCCAAAGCCCGGCTCGGCCCCGGTCACTTGGCAGTGTGCTGCCATGACTTCTCCTCAAGAATTGAAAGTAATGATCCGCATATCTGCTGCTGGACCATGCTGCTAAGGGCGACCCACAGAATGTACGGGCAACGGTTAGTTACGCAACTTGAGCCCCTAACTACCGGCCACCCTGGAGAAAATTACCGGGCAACCGGAGCAATTGCGCACGCTCCGCGCACTTAGCGCCTACCAAGTCTACGAGTTGACGCAATTAAAGACCAATCGGGTGTATAAGGGCGCCGCCGCCGTCCAAGGTCACAGCCTGCGGTTGCCCCTTTTCACAGCAGCGGCATAGCTTCGCCCAGCATGTTGGATGCATGAACACGCAGCTCCTGCCGGCATCACCGGCTGCAAGCAGCTCCGGCCGCCCGGAGCTATCACCGACCACAAAGAGCCCCGCCCGCGGCTGGTTCTCCCGGCAACACCGCCAGCGCATGCTGCGGACGGATCTCCTGACCGTCATTGCCTGGGCGTCCGTTGCCGCCGCAATCGCTCTGTGGCTTGCCGACGGCGGGGCCACCGACATCACGTCGCCCGCCTCTTTGTTCACGGCGGCAGGGGTCGTAGCCGGACTGGCGGGCATGGACCTGGTCCTGCTCATGCTGCTCCTGGCCGCAAGGATCCCCTTCATTGACCGCACCATCGGTCACGACCGCGCGCTGGAGTTCCACGGCAAACTGGGGAAACCCTCCCTCTACCTGCTGCTGGCACACGGCGCGCTGCTGGCCATCGGGTATGGCATGGCAGAAGGACTGGACCCGGTCAGCGGGTCCATCAACCTGTGGACGCAGGTGCCCGACATGTGGCTGGCCTTCGTCTCCATGGCGCTGTTCATCGCCGTCGTGGTGACGTCGCTGGTGGCTGTCCGCCGCCGCTTCCCCTACGAGTTCTGGTACGTGGTCCACCTGTTGACGTACGCGGCCGTTGCCACCTCGATCCCGCACCAGTTCAGTGTGGGCGGCCTCTTTGCGGCCGGGACGTGGCAGCGCTGGTACTGGCTTGCCATCTGCATCTACACCGGTACGGCCCTGGTGTACTTCCGCATCCTGGAGCCGGTACTGGCATCGGCACGGCACCAGCTGACCGTGGCCCGCGTTGAGCCCGTGGCACCGGGCGTGGTGAACATTGTGATGCGGGGCCGGAAGCTTGACCAGCTGGCTGGAACGGGCGGACGCTTCTTCATCTGGCGTTTCCTCTCCCCGGGCATGTGGTGGCATCCCCACCCCTTCAGCCTGTCCGCCGAACCCGTCTTCAACGGCCCGGACGGCCAGGGGACCCTGCGGGTGACGGTCCGCAACCTTGGCAATGGCTCCGCCCAGCTCCTCCGGATGCGGAAGGGAACCAAAGTGGCACTGGAGGGCCCTTACGGCCTGCTCAGCACAGCTGCCCGGACCAGGAACAAGGTGGTGATGATCGGCGCCGGGATTGGCATCACGCCCCTGCGGGCATTGCTGGAAACCACGCCTTTTGCACCCGGCGAGGCGACGGTCCTGCTCCGCGGCCATACAGACCAGGAGCTGTATCTCAGCAGCGAGATCCTCGACCTCTGCCAAGCCCGCGGCGTCCGGCTCTTCCACCTCACGGGACAACGCTCCCGCACCACGTCCACGTGGCTTCCCGAGGACGCCGTCCGGAGCGGTTACAGCCTCACCTCCTACGTGCCGGACATCGCGGATGCGGACGTCTACGTCTGCGGCCCGGCGGTGTGGGCGGCCAACGTCATAGCGGACGCCGGGAAGGCCGGCGTCCCCGAGGAACAGATCCATCACGAAAGGTTTGACTGGTGAAAATACGCGGAACAATTGCAGCGGCCCTGGCCTCCGCCGGGATCCTCCTGGCGGGCTGGCAGACGGGCACGCAGGCAGGCGGCATCAGCACCGTCGCATCGAGTACGACGGCGGCAGGCACCACGGGTTCGACGGGTACAGGCTCGTCCGGCCCGGGAACGTCCGGGTCTTCGGGCACCGCCGGCACTTCCGGAGCCGCCGGCCCGTCCAGCTCCTCAGGTACCTCAGGGTCGTCCGGCTCCTCCGGGTCCTCGAACTCCTCGGCCGCCGGCACCTACAAGGGCAACACGGTGCAGACCCGGTTCGGTCCCGTGCAGGTCCAGATCACGGTGGCCAACGGGAAAATCACGGATGTCACAGCCCTCCAGCTCACCAATACCGACGGCAAGTCCATCCAGATCAGCAACCGCGCGGCTCCCCTGCTTCGCAGCAAGGTCCTCGCGGCACAGTCGGCAAATGTCCAAACCGTCAGCGGCGCCACCATCACCAGCGACGCGTACCTGACCTCACTCCAGGCAGCCATCGATGCAGCAAACCTCTGACCCCCGGACGGCGACCAGCACATTGAAGGCGCGCACTTTTCAGTGCATGGGAACCGTCATCGGGCTCACCATGCCCGTGGACTCCCCCGCGGAAGGGCAGCCGGGGTTCGATGAGCTGGGCGCCGCCACCGCCGTCGTCGAATGCCTTTTCCGGGACCTGGACTAAACGTTCAGCCTGTACCGCCCCGATTCGGAGGCCAGCAAACTGGCCCGGGGTGACCTGAAGCTTCCGCAGGCCCCGGCGCAGATGCGCGAACGGTACGCCGAGGCGCATGAATGGCGGCTCCGCACGGAAGGCGCCTTCACCCCGGAAAGGCCTGACGGCGTGCTGGACCTGTCCGGGATCGTCAAGGGCCATGCCATCCGCGAGGCAGGAACGTCGCTGCTGGCCCTGGGCTGGCGGGACTGGTGCCTCAACGCCGGCGGCGACGTCCTGGTGAGCGGCTCGCCGCATCCCGAAAGAACGCAGCCGTGGAAGGCCGGCGTCGTGGATCCCGCGGACCGCCGCACCCTGATCACCGGTTATCCGCTGGGCGGGAACAGCCGCCACGCGGCAATAGCCACATCCGGCTCTGCCGAACGCGGCGAGCACATCTGGCGGGTGGGAAACGGCGGCGAATTCGTCCAGGTCACCGTGGCAGCCGCGGACATCGTTACCGCCGATGTCCTGGCCACCGCAATCGTCGCCGGCGGGACGCGCATGCTGAACCGCGCCGCGGTCGGGTGGGATGTTGCTGTGATGGCCATCCGGGCCGACGGCTCCATGCTGGCCACGCCGGGCTTTCAGCCCTCCTGACGCGGGTTGGGCGGTTGGCCGGTATTCCCGCTACAGCCGGGTGAACTGCGGGTACTTGGGCTGCAGGTTGTCCCCGGATGACTTGCCGGTGACGCGGCGGACCACCCACGGCGCTGCATACTCACGGAACCACTGGGCGTTGGCGCGGATGGCTTCGGAACGGCTCAGCTCCGGGACGGGCGTCATGGGCGGGACGTCGATGGAGTGGTCGTATTTGAGGACCTCAAGGACGCGCTTGGCCATGTTGCCGTGGCCGGCGGCGGACATGTGCATCCGGTCGTGCCCCCACATGCCCCAGTCGTAGTACTCGCTGAAGCGCCAGTAGTCCACCAACAGGGCGCCATGGTCCCCCGCGATCCCCCGGACCAGCTCGTTGTAGATGGCCGTGCGGCCGCGCATGGTGCCGAAAACCTTTGAACCCCGGGCATCGAATCCGGTGAACATCACCACGGTGGCGCCGGTTGCAGACAACTTTCCGACGGCGTCGTTGTATTCCGCCAGGAGGTCGTCGATGTCCACTTTGGGACGCAGGATGTCGTTGGCACCGGCGTAGATGGTCACCAGGGTGGGGTTAAGTTCGACGGCGGCGTCCACCTGCTCTGCCAGGATTTGGCGGAGTTTCTTACCCCGGATGGCGAGATTGGCGTAACCGAAGTTGGGATCGGCGGCGCAGAGCTGTTCAGCTACGCGGTCTGCCCAGCCGCGGACACCGTTGGGGCGCGTGGGATCGTCGTCACCAACACCCTCCGTGAAGGAGTCGCCAAGTGCCACGAACCGGGAAGTGAAATCCATGCGGCTAGTTTGCCATCCGTTGCCAGAAGCAACCAATCGACCGGCGTCTGCCCGGGTCAGGCCGGCTTTTCGCGAAGAATCCAATGGTCCGTGTCCAGCCGGCCCACCACTTTTTCGCCGATGCGGGCCAGGTCCAGCACATCCTGCTCAGTCAGGGCGTCGAGGAACAGGTCCCGGACGTCCTCCACGTGGGTTGGAGCCAGCCCCACGATAGTGGCCATGCCTTCCTCGGTGAGGTGCGCGGTGGTCACCCTGGCATCGGAGGGGTGCGGACGGCGTTCCACCCAGCCCCGCTTCTGCAGCTTGGTGACCACGTGCGAAAGGCGGGACAGCGACGCGCTGCTGCGGGCAGCGAGTTCGCTCATGGGCAGGAACCGGTCCTCCGCTTCGGAGAGCATGGCCAGCACGGTGTAGTCGAAGAGGGACAGCTTCCCCGCAGCGTGCAGCCTGGTGTCCAGGGCCGCCGGCAGCAGGGTGTTGATGCTCACCAGTGCCAGCCAGGCGCGGCGTTCGTCAGCGGTCAGCCAGCGGGGTTCGGTCATGGTCCCCATTCTACGATTGATCTTTCAACCAGCCGCTCCGGCCCCGGTAGGCTTGCCGCATGTATGTTGTCTCCCTCACCTACCGCGTGCCCCAGGAGATTGTCGACTTCCACAACGACGCCCACATCGCCTGGCTGCAGAAGGCGTTCGACGACGGCGTGTTCATCGCCGCCGGCCGAAAGATTCCCCGGACCGGAGGGCTGCTCCTCTCGCAGGCCGAACGGGAAACCCTCGATGCGAGCCTGGCGCAGGATCCGTTTTACACCAACGGTGTTGCCGACTTCGAAGTGATGGAGTTCCACGCCGGCCGGGTGGCCTCCGGGTACGAAATCCTGCTGGACACCCCGCCCGCGCCTACCGCCTAAGGCGCCGTCCCGCCGTCGTATTCTTCTGCGGCCAGCTTCTTCAGTCCGCCTTTCCGCGGCACCCTCACCGGCTGCGGCCAGCGCGGGGTGAGCGTGTCCCCCAGCGTGACGCCGCGGAGCTTGCGGCCAAAGAGCGGCAGGACCCAGTCGTGGACCCAGCGCCGTTGCCGCCGCTCCCATTCGCGCAGCCCCAGCCTGGGCGGCGGTTCCCAGTCCTTGGGCTTGATCTTGTGCGGAACGCCCAACTGGTCCAGAACTTGGCCCGCCAGGTATTTGTGCCCGGCTCTGGACATGTGGAGCCGGTCCGAATCCCACATCCGGCGGTCGTGGAACGCGTCCAGGCACCAGTAGTCCACCAGTACGGCCCCGTATTTCTCCGCAATCTCCCGAACCCGCTGGTTGTAGTAGGTGTTGCGCTTCTTCAGCGGCTCCAGCAGCGCGGACACCTTGACGTCGAAACCGGTGAAGAGGACAAGAACCGCACCCGTGCCGGCGAGTTTCGCGACCAGCTGCTCGTACGCCTCCATGAGCGCGGGCATGTCCGTTTTCAGGTCCAGGATGTCATTGCCGCCGGCGTACAGGGTGACTAGTGTGGGCCGCATCCGCAGTGCGGGTTCCAGCTGCTCAACGATGATGTGCCGCAGGCGCTTGCTCCTGATGGCCAGGTTGGCGTATCTCCACCCGGGCTGCGCCTTGGCAAGTTTCTCGGCCACCCGGTCGGCCCAGCCCCGCACCCCGTTGGGCAACCGCTCATCCCGGTCCCCCACCCCTTCGGTAAACGAGTCCCCAAGGGCAACAAACACCCGCCGCCCGGAATCAGGAAGCAAGGATTCAGGCACCGCCCCAACGTAACGGCGGAAGGAAAAGGAAGTACGACGCCGGGATGAACAGTAAGTGAGCGCGCGTTTCGGTTTGGCCCACCAAAAGTGAGCGGGCGTTGGCGGGAAAGCAACCAAAGATGAGCGGGCGTTTAGGTGCCGTGCGCGACAAGCCAGCGGCGCGGTTTTGCGTAGGAGCGCATCGCCGACCAGAGCGGAGCAAGGCCGCCCGCGGCCGAGCGAAGCGTCGGGAGGTGTCTAAGCGACGGCAAAACGGCGCCGGCGGCGGAGCCAGCCAGGAGGAAGAAACCCTACCCCTCGGCCTTGCCCTGCCGCCAGTAACCCATGAACGCCACCTGCTTCCGGTCAATCCCTACGTCCCGGACAAGGTACCGGCGGAGGTCCTTGATGACGGCGGCTTCGCCCGCGATCCAGGCGTAGAAGGGCAGTGCGCCGGCCGGCAGGTGGGGGTTCCTGGTGGCGCTGATCCCCTCGGTGCCCAGGCGGGCGGGTGTCTCCCACAGGATGTCTTCATCGACGTTGACGTCTTCGGGCTCGGGCCCTGCGCCGCCGTCGTCCACTTTGATGCCCACCCAGCCGGGCACGGGGACGGCTTTGCGGACCGCCTCCTGCAGCAGCTGACCGTGCGGCCGGGACCTGCCGATAGCGGCACCGCGGGCCAGCCACGTGATCTCGATGTCGGCCGGAGAGCTGAGTTCCAGGAAGTCGCCCGCCTGTGGAACCTCCAGGAACGCGTGGCCGCTCATGTATGACGGGAGGGTTTCGAGGATGGCGGAGATGGCCGGGACGGCTGTTTCGTCGCCGGCGAGCAGGATGCGCTGGGCCAGGCCCGGGCGCCACTCGATGCCGGAGTAGGTTTCCGCCGTGATGCAGTGCGCGGCCCGGTTGTTGGGGCCGATGATGGTCAGTGCGTCGCCGGGCTGGGCGTTCCATGCCCAACCCGCGGCCGGCCCGGCCAGCCCGTCCCCGTCCACGTGCATCACGAAGTCGACGTCGATCTCCGGGTACACCCCGTCCAGCCGGGCTTCCCGGACGGTGTAGGTGCGCATCGAGCCGCGCAGATCCGGATCCATCGCCAGCCAGTTCCGGTACCAGCCGGCATCACTCGTCTGGAAGGCTGGGAGCGGCAGGGGTGTGCCGTCCGCGGCCAGCGACGGAATCACGAGCTTGATCCGCAGGTCCCGCGTCTCCCCATGAACGCCGAAGTCCCGCAACGAGTAGCCGCCGAACGTGATCCTCCGGAACGTGGGGCTGAGCTGCCGGACGGCGGAGACCGTGACCTCGAAAGCCAGGCTCATGGGCTGGGCCGACACCGGCTGCGCGGCGATTGGCTGGGCTGCTGCGGTTTCGCGGGTTCTCACGGGATGAGCTCCAGTTCGTTGGCTGTGGCGTGGTGGCGGCCAATGGGAATGATGAGTGGGGTACCGGAAACGGGATCGGGGATGACACTGCTGTCCAAACCGAACACGTCACGGACCAGGCCTTCGGTCACCACCTCAGCCGGTAAACCCATGGCCACTACCGCACCGTCCTTCATGGCGATGACGTTGTCCGCGTACCGTGCAGCGAGGTTTAGGTCGTGCAGGACGATGGCCACTGTGGTGCCGCGGGTGCGGTTCAGGTCCGTCACCAGGTCCAGGATTTCCACCTGGTGAGCCAGGTCGAGGTAGGTGGTGGGCTCGTCCAGCAGCAGGACCTCGGTTTCCTGCGCCAGCGCCATCGCGATCCAGGCCCGCTGCCGCTGCCCGCCGGAGAGCTCGTCCACGTCGCGCCCGGCAAGCTCCAGCGTTCCGGTGGCTTCCAGCGCGCGCTGCACCGCGGCGTCGTCCTTTTCGCTCCAGCTGCGGAAGAAGCCCTGGTGCGGGTAGCGGCCCCGGCCCACCAAGTCGCGCACGGTGATGCCGTCCGGAGCGGTGGGGTGCTGGGGCAAGAGGCCCAAGGTACGGGCCAGCTCCCGGGCCGGGCGGGTGTGGATGTCCTTGCCGTCCAGGGCCACCGTGCCGGCAGCGGGCTTCAGGAGCCGGGACAGGCCGCGGAGCAGGGTGGATTTTCCGCAGGCGTTGGCGCCCACGATCATGGTCACCTTTCCTTCGGGGATCCGGACGCTGAGCCCGTCCACGACGCAGCGCTGGTCGTATTTGAGGGTCAGGTCCTGGGCTTCGAGAACTGCCACGTCAGGCATCCTTTCGGTTGGCCGTGACCAGGAGCCACAGCAGGAACGGGGCGCCGAGCGCACCGGTAATGACGCCCACCGGCAGGACGGTGCCGTCCAGCAGCAGGGGCGCCAGGTTGGCAGCGAAGTAGTCCGCGGCCAGGACAATCAGTGCACCCACAAGGGCCGACGCCGGCAGGCTGGCTTTCCCGGTCACGCGGCGGGCGATGGGCCCGGCCAGGAAGGCGACGAATGAGACCGGCCCGGCTGCCGCCGTCGCCACTGCTGCCAGTGACACCGCAACGAACACCAAGACCAGCCGCGCTGTGTTCACCCGGACGCCGAGGCCCGCAGCGGCGTCGTCACCGAGCTCAAGGATTCGCAGCGGCCCGGCGATGAGCGCGACGGCGGGGACCAGCGCCGCGAGCGCGAGGATCAGGATGCCTGCGCGTTCCCAGTTGGCGGAGTTCAGGGATCCGTTGAGCCATACGAGGGCGTCGGCGGCGCTGCGGATGTCGGCGCGGGTCATCAGGAAGCTGACCACAGCCTGCAGGGCAGCGGCGATGCCCACCCCGGCCAGCACCAGCCGGTTTCCCGCAGCGCTGCCCCGACCGGTTCCGCGGCGCTTCCCGCCGCTCGAGATTGCGTGAATCAGGGCAGCAACGGCCAGGGCCCCCGCCAGCGCCGCCCCGGACACCGCGGCGCCGGCTGCCCCGAATACGACGATGGCAACCACGGCGGCGGCACTGGCGCCGGAGCTGATGCCGATGACATCCGGGCTGGCCAGGGGGTTGCGCAGCATGGTCTGGAAGAGAGCGCCCGCCAGGCCGAAGGCAATCCCGATCAGGGTGCCGATCACGGCCCGGGGCAGCTTGCTCTCCATCACGATGAAGCTGGCGCCTGGCATCCTCGGTCCGCCGGTCAGGTGGTTGGCGACGATGGTGAAGAAATCCGGAATGGTCACCGTGTAGCTGCCCAGCAGGACCGATGCGAAAAACATCAGCATCACACCGGCGGCCAGGATCGCGGTCCGGTTTCCTCCGCGAGATGGCAGATAACCCCAATGTCTGCGCGCAGGACTGCCGTTAAGTGCCATCTCGCGGGGTTTGGTGAGGCTCACAGCCCGGCTCCCTTGCCGCGGCGGATCAGCCACACGAACACCGGAGCACCGACCAGGGCGGTCATGATGCCCGCCGGGACTTCGCCAGGCAGCAGCGCCACCCGGCCGATGACGTCCGCGCCCAGGAGCAGCACGGGGGCGGCGACCAGGGAGAAGGGCAGGATCCAGCGGTAATCGGGGCCGGTGAGGAACCGTACCGCGTGGGGCACCACCAGGCCCACGAACCCGATGGGCCCCGCCAGCGCTGTTGCCGTGCCGCACAGCAGGACGATTCCCAGGGCGGTCACGGCACGGGACAGGCCAACCCGCTGCCCCAGTCCGCGGGCCACATCGTCCCCCAGGGCCAGGCTGTTGAGGCTGCGCCCGGCCAGCAGCACGATGAGCGCACCGGCGGCCAGGAAAGGCAGGCCAGGCAGGAGAACGGACCAGTCCCGGCCCGCGATGCCCCCCACTTGCCAGAAGCGGAACTTGTCCAGGGTGTCCTGGCTGGAGACCAGGATGACGTTCATGAGCGAGGACAGCCCGGCGCTGAGTGCCGCACCCGCCAACGCGAGTTTCACGGGTGTGGCACCGTCCCTCCCCAGCGAGGCGATGAGGTACACCACGACGGCGGCTGCGGAGGCCCCGAGAAAGGCGAACCAGATGTAGCCGGAGAAGGTGGTGACACCAAAGAGGTAGATGCCGGTGACCACTGCCAGGGCGGCGCCGGCGTTGACGCCGATGATGCCGGGGTCGGCCAGCGGATTGCGGGCCACGCCCTGCATCGCGGCCCCGGCCAGGCCCAGCGCGCCGCCGGCCAGCAGGCCCAGGACAGTCCGCGGAATGCGGGCGTGGACCACGGCATGGTCACCGTTCATGGGGTCGAATGCAGTGAGGGCACGCCATACGCTGCCGAGCGGAACGTCACGGGCACCCACGGCCAGCGATGTGCCGGCCAGCAGCACCAGCACGACGACGGCGGCACCCAGCCAGGCAGTCCGCTTCCCTCTCGAAAGATCACCGCGGAGGGTGGCGCCGGCTGCCTTGCCAGGCACATGCGTGCCTGTGCCTCCTGCGGGGCGCGCCGTCGTCGTACTCATGGGAATTCCCCTACTTCACGGCATCTGCGGCGGCGGCCAGCCGGGGCAGGAATGTATCCAGCGACCAGGGCAGGCTCAGCGGCGATGAAGCCGAAATGGACAGGGTGAGGGTGTTGTCCGAATCGGCCACCAGGGCGCCATTTTTGATGGCCGGAATCTGGCCGAGCAGCGGGTCGGCCTTGATGGCGTCCGCGGTGGACGCGTCGGGAACCCAGGTGACGAAGATGTCCGACTTGAGTTCGTTCGCCTTCTCAGCCGACCACGGAATGTAGAACTCCTTGGAGCCCTGGGACTTGTCCGCAACCACCGGGGCCAGGGTCATGCCGATTTCCGTGAGGAAGCGGGGGCGGTTGTCGTTGGCGGTGTAGACGTTGACGCCATCACCCTTGGCGGGTTCCAGGTTTCCGTAAATGAAGCTCTTGCCCTGGAGCTGCGGGAACTCGGAGACCTTGTCCTTGACAGTGGCCTCGGTGTCGGCGACGAGCTTGGCAGCCTCGGTGTCCTTCCCCAGTGCCTTGCCGATAATGGTGGTTGCGTCCTGCCAGGAGGTTCCGTAGGCCACGTCCGGATGGGCCACCACGGGGGCAATCCCGCTGAGTTTCTTGTAGTCCTCTTCGGTGAGACCGGAGTAGGCGGCGAGGATGACGTCGGGGCTGAGCTTGGCGATCTCAGTGAAGTTGATGCCGTCGGCCTCCGAGTACTGGACCGGCGCCTTGTCCGAGCCGAAGCCGGCGCCCAGCTTTTCGAGGGCCGCGTCCTTCCAGGGTGTCGAGCCCTGGGAGTTGCCGCCCCAGTCAGTTTTTGGAACGCCCACCGGGACAACACCCAGGGCGATGGCGACGTCGTCGTTCACCCAGGAGACAGTGGCAACGCGGGTGGGCTGCTTCTCGATGGTGGTCTCGCCGTAGACGTGCTTGATGCTGACCGGGAATGCGGTGCTGCTGGTTGCGTTGCCTGCATCCGCAACTGAGGAGGTTGGGCCCGTGCTGCAGGCGGAAAGCGTGAGGGCTGCGGCGGCCACCACCGCCGCAGCCTTGCCGGCGGAAGAGAAGAGCGTCCGGCGGGTGGGTGCGGGGCCGGGGAATAAGGGGCTGGTCACGGGACTCCTTGAATCAGACGAAAACTTAAGTAAGGCTAACCTATGTAAATGTCTATTACGCAACACTTTCATTGCCTAATGCAGGGAAGGTGATGGAGAGCACAAATGAGCGCAGGTCCTTGGACAGGAAGCCACTGAACTGGCAGGATGTCCTTGCCGGACCGGTGGCAGAGACACCGAGATGCTGAACAGGAACAGGACAACGGGAACAATGCGCACGCAGATGGTCACTTGGACCGCCGCTGCCGTGGAAAGCGGGGTGGCCGCTTTGGCCTGCACCGCGGAGACTGACTGACTCCCCCCTCGTTACCCTGGCCCGGCTCCGGGCCGCCCACCCTTTACGAAAGTTCAGCCATGCAATCAGTCACGCCTCAACAGATCCGCTCATCCTTTGTCAACGCCAGCCGCTCGGAAGCTGCAAAGCTCACGCTACCCAAGAACTTTGACTCCATCGCCTGGGACAGCCTGGAGTTCCTGGGCTGGCGCGATGAGAAGATGCCGCTGCGCGGCTACCTGGTGGTTCCCGGACCCAAGGGCCTTACCGGAATCATGCTCCGGGCGCCTGAAGGAGGGGCCCGGAAGAAGCGCTCCGTGTTGTGCGAGCTCTGCCGCGACGTGTTCTCAAAGGAGGATGTGCTCCTCTGGGTCGCCAAGCGCGCCGGCCAGTCGGGTCGTGACGGCAACACCGTGGGAACGCTGATCTGCGCCGAATTCCTGTGCTGCGGCAATGTCCGCAAGGAACCGCCGGCCAACGAGATCAATCCGGACCCGGCCGTCGTCGTGGAACGCCAGATCCGGGGCCTGCAGGACCGCACCGCGCAGTTCCTGGCCCGCGTCCAGTCGAAATAGGAGTGCCGGGCAAGTAGGCAGTCATATGGGAGCCCTCCCCCACGCTTGGGAGGGGGAGGGCTTCCCCGCTTGCCGCTCACCGGTAGGAGAAACTCATCAGCAAGGCCTTCAGCATTTGGCCTTCGCCGCTCCAGTACCAGGCTTTTGCCGCCTCATCGTCAGGGAACGGGGCACCGGCGAACAACACATCTGCGGTCAGGATGCGGTCGCCGAGCATCACGAGGCCATATTGCACCTGACCGTCCGGAGACACCGGTGGTCCCGCCGTTAGCCCCATGTGGTAAGTGGCAGTGCCGAAAGCGTGATCAACAAAGAACGATGAACTGGGCGTGGGAACAGCAGCCCCGATCAACCCCGGCACCGGGTCAGTATCGAGGACGAACCTGGAGACGTTGCCGGCCGTGACGTCACCCACCTGGCTGTAGTAGATGGCCACCTGCTCCTTGCCGCCGGCATCGGAGACTGTCGCGATTTCCACTGCCGGGGACGCCGATACCTGTTCATGCTTCACATCCCAGCCCTCCGGCCGCGCAAAGGACAGGCGGCCGTCTGCAAATGTGAAGATCACCGGCCCAGCAGGAGCAGGAGACGAGGTGGCGGCGGGAATGATTGATGCAGGCGGACCTGCCGCACTCGTCCCGGCGGCAGGTCCCGTCGAGGCACCTCCGCCGCCTGCCGTGCCGTCCGCACAGCCCGCGAGGCCGAGGGCCCCAGCCGCGGCGAGCGCCATGAAGGTGGTGGCGCGATGTGCTGGGCGCATTTGCGCTGCCTTTCATGAAGGCAAGTGGTTAATGCCCACAGGATGGCACCAGGACAGCACCGTTCAACAGCACCCGAACGATATATCCATTGATTTGTTATAAAGTACGGGCGCCGGCAGCAGCTAACGCAGGACGATGTCCACCGGGTTCGCCTCGGAGCGCCAGGCCCCTTCCTGCCCCGGACGGGGCCGGATCACCGGCGCGGTGAGGATGCCCGAGCGGTTGGTGCGGCGGTCGCGGAGGATCTCCGTGACCGAGCCCAGGTGCCGGGACAGGTCGATCACGTTTTCAGGCGCAGCCAGCAGCAGCTGGAACCCGAATTCGTGCAGGGCCTTGATCCCGGCGCCTGCGAACTCCTCGGAGGCGAGGACGAACGCCTCGTCCATCATCACCGTGCCGTAGGTGGTGAAGCCCTGCTCCGCGATGCCCAGCTGGTAGCTGAGGGCCGCGGCCATGATGAAGGCCGTAAACCGCTGCCGCTCGCCGCCGGACATGGATCCGGTGTCGGCGTGCATGAACACCTCGGTCCTGACGCCGCCCTTCTTTCCGGCGGCCGGGCCGGTGACCTCCCGGTGTTCCTTGCACTGGATGAACAGGTGCCCGCGGACATCGAGCACCTCGGCGCGCCACCGACGGTCCTCGGGTGCCTGCGAGCCGAGCCTCTTGACCAGGGTTTCCAGGGTCTTGTAGCGGGCGGTGAGCTCGCCGTCGTCGTCCCTCTCCGGGCCGGAACCCTCTGCACGGCCAGCTTCCGACTTTGCAGGGCGGGTATGACGCGCCTTCAAGGCGTTCTGGATGGCGTCCTTGAACTGCTTGGCCGTGGGCGGCAGCGTCTGCTTGATGTCCAGTTCCAGGTAGCTGCCCTCGTGGAAGTTCACCTGCGACAGGATGCCGTTCAGGGGCAGAATGCGGCTGGTGATGGAGCGGCGTTCCTCGTCCAGCAGGTGCAGCAGGGTGCTGAAGGACTCGTGGGTGCGCTGGTTGAAGAACTGCCGGAACTCCGCCTCCTGGGCGGGCAGCCCGTCGTTCACGATCGCGTGGTAACGGGCCTCGAATTCGCTGGCGGCGCCGATGCTGGTGCCGTGGTCCGCCGAAATGGCACTGCCCCACTCGCGCACGAAGCCTTCGAAAATGCGGGTGAGCCGCTCGGCCGTCGCCTGTCCGCGGGACTCCGCGGTGTGCAGCTCACCCAGCAGGGCGGTCCGGACCCGGTTGGCCAGGTTGTCCAGCTCGTGCATCTCAGTGACGTCGCCAAATTCCGCGAAGTACGGGTCCAGGGCTTTGACGGTGGCGTCCGACGGCGGCGCCTGGGCAAGGCGGTCGCGTGCGGCTTCCAGCAGGGTGTCCGCAGCCGTCAGCTGGCGGTCGAGTGCCTTGTATTCGCTCTGCAGCACAGCAGCGGACTCGGTGCTGGACTGGTGCTTCTGCCGGACCTCCTCGATGGTGGCGCGGAGTGGCTCCAGGTTCGCCTGCGCGGCGAGGGCGTCCTTGAGCCGCTGCTCGATCCGGGCGAGCTCGTCGGCTGCAACGGCCGCCGATACCTGTTCCCAGGGGCGGTCGTCTTCGGCGATCCGTCGCAGCGCATCGAGCTGCCGGCTCATGCCCTGGTGTGAGTCCTCGCGGCTCTGCGCCAGCTCGGCGGCCTTGGCCACTTCCTGCCGAAGGTCCTCCACCTGGGCTGCCACGAGTTCCAGCTTGGCGGCGTTGTCGAAACCGAGGACGTAGTCCTGGCGGCTGGTGAAGCGGTCGTCCTTCTCCACCGTGTGCCGGTTGCGCTTGACCACCCCGCCCAGGCTCAGGCCCTTGTCCAGCGCCGCAAGCTCGTCGGGGTCCTCCACGCAGGGGAAAGCGAAGTCCAGCGCGATGCGCTCGCGCACCCATTCGCCCGCTTCGGCAGCCGTGCCCGAGGCGAGGATGTCCAGCTTGGTGATCAGGTCGCCGTCGCGCGCGTCCTCCACGGCCAGCGCGCCGCCGGCGAGCGGTTTGGAGACATCCACTGCCCGCAAGGCGCCGCGGACGTTGTGGTCGTTGAGGTAGCGGGTCACGGCGCCGAAGTGCTCACCCGGCACCAGCAGGGTGGTGGCCAGGCTGCGGAGCGCGCGCTCGGCTGCCGGGCGCCACCGCTCCTCACCTTCAGCGAGGTCCATGAGTTCGCCGGCGAACGGCATGCGGTCCTCGGGGATACCTGTTGCGGCGGCAATGGCGGCGCGGTTTTCAATGCTCGACGGCGGAAGCAGGGACTTGCGCGTCTTCAGCGAGACGAGCTCCTGCTCGGCAGCCGCCAGCTCACGTTTCCGGCCGGCGTGCGCATCGAACGCCTCAAATCGCAGTTCCTGCAGGGCCTGCGAATCATCCTTCAGCTCGGCGGACCGGGCGGCCGCCTGCTCGTGGGCCTGCTCCCAGCCAGCGGCGCTCCACTCAAGCTGCAGCCCGGCGTCGGCCAGTGCCTGCTGGGCCGCCTCCTCCACCTGTTGGCGGAGCTTCAGCCCCACCCGGGCGTTCTCCAGCGACTGCTCGATTGCCGAGATCGCGTTGCCGCCCTGGTTGTTGTAGTCGGTTTCCAGCTGCCGCAGTTCCTTGGCCAGTCCGTCCCGGACCGTACGCTCGGCGCCGAGTTCCTTGGCTTTCGCCTGGGCGAGCTCGCGGAAGCGCAGCAGGGTCTTCTGGTGGACCGTGACGGCGAGCTGCTGCCTGTAGGCCTCGAATTCCTCGCCCACCAGTTCCCGAAGCCGGTTCGCGTCCAGCAGCGACTGCGCGTACTCCCGGTTCAGCCCCGGCACCGGCGCCAGCTGGTCGCGCTGCTGCCGGACATCCTCCAGCCGCTGGCGGATGGACATCAGGTTGCTGAACTCCTCCACCACATCGTCCGCGGCGGCCAATGTTGCGGGCGCGTCCAGGACCTGGTCGCGGAAGAACGTGTTGACGCTGCCGCCCAAGCCCTTGCCGGCCTGGATCACGCGCAGGAGGGGCAGGGCCTGGTCCGAGTTGATGCCCAGCAGCCGGCGGAACCGCTCTGCGAACGCCTTGTGCACGTCGAACACCTGGGCATGCGGGAAGATCGCCTCCAGCGCACCCTTGGTGAACCGCTTGTCGGCGATGCCCTCCAGCGCCTCCAGGTCCAGGGGCACGTTGTCCACCAGGTAGAACCGGCCCACGCTCGATTCCGTGCCATTCTTGGGCAGGTCGAACAGCGCCGACACCGTCACCCGCGTGCCGGCGGCGTTATCGAACGTCAGCGCGACGGCGGACCATGTGGCACCGGGGCGCTGGAAGGCACTCGCCGACCCCTCGCCCACGGCCTTGTCGCCCACCTTGCCGCGCATGTACGTGAACGTGGTCCGCTTGTCCTCCACGGCACCGCCCGACCGCTGCGCTGCCGCCTCATTCGACCGCGGCCGCGCATCGAAAACCCGCAGCATCGCATCGAACAGCGTGGACTTACCCACGCCCGAATTACCCGTCAGCAGGGTGCCGTTCCGGTCCACGTGCATCGTGTGGGCCCCATGGAACGTCCCCCAGTTGACCACCTGCACCAACGCAAGGCGCATCTGGCCGGGGTTCGTGACATCCCCCAACGGAAGCATGCTCGCGATGCTCACTTGGCGTCCTCCGTGTCGTCGTTGTCGTCCCCGGTTTCGGCAGGCTCAACCGCAGGATCTGACTCAAGGTCGAGCATCGCTTCTGTGCCAGTGGGGTCGGCCGAGGCGGCTACCAGGGCTTCGATATGGGCCGGGATGTCGCCGATGTTTTCGAACGGCAAGGCCAGGGGCAGGGCGTTCGAGATGGTGTACACGTCGTCCAGGCCCGTGGGGAGCAGGAGTTGGCGGGCCAGGAGCTTGGTGATGGCGCGGGTCACCACGTCGGAGTCGCGGAGGGCGTCCTGCTGACCGGCGGGCTGGTAGTGCGCCACAAGGTCCGTGATTTCCTCGCGGGTGATCGTGGGGTCTGTCTGGGCGGTGACGTGCCGGTCCAGCAGCAGGCGGAGGCGGAGCAGCACGATGGTTTCCACCCGGCTCAGGGCGCGCTGCTGGCGCAGGATGCTGGACCGGGTGCTGCCGCCGATCACCTCCGGATCAACAGGGCGAAGAACCGCGATTTTCCGCTCGTGGTCCAGCTGCAGGGTCAGGAACAGCTCGGAGAGGCGGCTGCGCAGGATCACCTGGTTGTCCAGGAGCACCGTCCACAGCTTCTCGTCCCGGCCGCCGTCGATGTACGGCCCCTTGAGCAGCTTCACCAGGGCCTGGCGCACCTTCATGGACAGGACGCCGGTGTCGCCGGGGAACAGCGCAGCGCCGTCGACGAAGGTGTCGCGCGGGGAAACGGTAAACGGGCGCTCGGCCGCCGGCACCTGCTCGGCGTCTGGCTGGATGTCCTCCGCCTCATCGAGCCCGTTGTCGTGTGAAACCTCAGTCATCTGAATCCTTTGCGAGCGTGACCACCGGCAGGTAGGCCCTGCGGGTGGAGCCGTCTATCTGTTCGAAGTCCAGGCCGTCCCAGGCGCCGCGGTTGAAATCGGCCCCGGCGTGCAGGGCTTCGGACAACAGGGCCCGGATGGAATTGATGTGCTGCTCCCCGGGCGGCAGCTGCTGCCATGCATCGGCGAGCGTGGCAGCTCCTGCCATGGCCGCCCGGACCACCGCCGGTTTGGCCTTGCCCGTCCGCGGCGAGCGCACCCGGTCCGAGTCGGTGAAGGCGATGGGGTCCGCCAGGCGGGGCGGCGCCGCGAACTCGTCCGGGTCGAAGAGCTTGACCATGGACAGGGACTCGAACCCGGCGTTGTACAGGACCGGCCCCGGAACAAGGCCGGGGCGTTCCCGCTCGTACGGGAGGGAGCGGATGGCCTGCTCGGCTTCGCGCAGGACCTGCCGCAGCCGGACCGACTGGCGGAAGTCGTCGCTCTGCACGTACGTGTTGAGGCTTTCGCTGAGCTTGCCGTAGATGCGCTGGATCTGGCTATGCTGCTGGCGGAGCTCGGCCACCAGGCTCTTCAGGGTCTCCCGGTCCTCGGGTGAGAGGTCGTCCGCGAACTGCCGGCTCAGGACCTCGCCGATTGCGGAGCGGAAGCGAAGCTGCTGCTGCGGGTCCTCTAGGAACGCGGTGAAGGACCGGAACGTCCTGCCCTCGGGGCTCTGGCGCAGCCGCTTGTCGGCTTCAAGGACCTGGGCCATGGTGGCGCCCTTGGTCAATGACTCCTCGATGATCTGGTTGCGGAGCTCGCCCACCAGTTCCTCGATCCGGTCGCGCATCTTCTTGTAGTCCGCCGGCAGGCTGGCAGCGAGGTCCAGAATGTTCCCGGCGGCTTCCACGGCTTCGTCGTCGTCGAGCAGGCCGTCGAACTCGCCGGTGCTGATGTCCTGGATCAGCTGCTGCCGCTCTTCGATCTCCTCTTCCAAGGCTTCGAGGCGGGCGCTTTGGTCCGGGTTGGTTTCGTTGGCGAGCTTTTCCACGTCCCCCAGCAGGGTGCCCAGGCGGGAACCGTTCAAAGTGGACCGTTCACTGGAGAGGCTGTCGAGGAAGGCGAGCACACGGGCGGCAGGCTCGGTGGCCTCGTAAACGATCTGGCCGGACTGGTTCCGGCGCGTCAGGAACTGCCGCCGGGTCCACTCATCGCCAAAAGCCTTGCCATTGGCACCTCCTCCCAGGCCGGGATCCTGGCGCCGGAGCTCCTCAAGGAAGGTGTCGACGTCGGCATGGAATTCCTCGAGCGGCACCTGCGGACGTGTGCGGGTGAAGGAAGCCTGCAGTACCGCGATCACCCACGGGGCCGAGCGCGTCAGGGCCCAGGCAGGTCCCTTTGTGAGGAGTTCGAGGTCCCGGAGCCGGGCGCTGATGGCGTCAGCAGATGACCTGGCGGAGCGGGGCACACACTCTCCTTGGGCTGTTGGCTGGTGGTTGTTCGGGGTCTGGGCAGGGCGCTCCGAACAGAACGGACCGGAAACTGCCAACTACAAGGTTAACGCAGGCCGCCGCTACCGCTCCGTGACCTACCTGCCGGTAGTGTTTCAATCCCGTATCAAGAGTCACATAGGCCCCACCGGCTCTGGCTGGGCGCGCACCCGTCCCCCTACGCTTCTGCTACTGGTTCTCGCCACCGCAGTCTTTCGCAAAGCAACGTCGCAGCAGGGGGATTCATGCAGTTCGATCTAAGCTCCGTGGAAACAGCCACTTTGGTCTTCATCGGGACACTGGTGTTTGGCGCAATCCTGGCCGCATTCGTGCTCACCGCAGGACTGATCGCCCTGGTGGTCCTGGGCGCCGGCAAGCTCACCTGGATGGTGGTGGCCAACACACTCCTGGCTGTAGTTCACGGGATCAACGCGGGCTGGGACAAGGTGGTCCACCGCGCCTCCGCCGTGGACCTTCCCGGGGACTTCCAGGGCCAAACGTCCCCTGGCACGGGAACCTACCCGCGGGTAATCTTGAGGGACAGCTGAAGGGTTCTCCAACCCCGGCGGATCCATGGCTACACCGGCCATCCGGCCAAGGAGATGACTCATGACCTCCGCCACTGACAGCCAGGCCAAGGACGCCCCGGCTGATGAGACCCCCGTCCCGGCCGGCAAGATCGGCGCCGGGGCCACCGCTGAAGATGCCCGGGCCGTCGCCGAAGCCGCCCGTGAATCCGGCTGGGACCGTCCAAGCTTCGCCAAGGGCCTTTACCTTGGCAGCTTCGACCTGGATCTGGTCCATCCCTGGCCCGCCGCGGACCCTGCGTCCGTGGAACGGGGCGAGGCTTTTATGGCCCGCCTCACGGAGTTCGCCAAAACCATGTCCGGCCGCGTCATTGAGCGGGATGCGAAGATTCCCGACGACTACATCAAGGGCCTGGCGGATCTAGGCGTCTTTGGCATGAAGATCCCGGAGGAATACGGCGGGCTTGGGCTCTCGCTGGTGTACTACGGCCGCGCCCTTGCCCTGCTGGGCAGCGTGCACCCCAGCCTGGGTGCCCTCATCTCTGCCCACCAGTCCATTGGCGTGCCGGAGCCGGTAAAAGTCTTTGGTACGCCGGAACAGAAGCGCGAGTACCTGCCGCGCTGTGCCGCCGGCGCCGTCACCGCGTTCCTCCTCACCGAACCGGACGTGGGCAGCGATCCCGCCCGCCTGGGCAGCACCGCAACGCCAACGGACGACGGCGACGCGTACCTTTTGGACGGCGTGAAACTTTGGACCACCAACGGGGTGATCGCCGAACTCGTGGTGGTGATGGCGGTGGTGCCGGCGCACACCGACCCGGACGGCACCAGGCACAAGGGCGGCATCAGCGCGTTCGTAGTGGAAATGGACTCGCCGGGCATCACGGTGGAGAACCGCAACACGTTCATGGGCCTGCGCGGCATCGAGAACGGGGTGACCCGCTTCCACCAGGTGCGGGTGCCGGCCACCAATCGACTGGGCCGCGAAGGGCAGGGCCTGAAGATCGCGCTCACTACGCTTAATACCGGCCGCCTGGCGCTGCCCGCCCTCTGCGTGGCCTCCGGGCGGTGGAGCCT
This sequence comes from Arthrobacter sp. FW306-07-I, assembly GCF_021800405.1. Classification (NCBI taxonomy): domain Bacteria; kingdom Bacillati; phylum Actinomycetota; class Actinomycetes; order Micrococcales; family Micrococcaceae; genus Arthrobacter; species Arthrobacter sp. FW306-07-I. The sequence goes on from NZ_CP084550.1 coordinate 4,248,285, forward strand.
GAAGATTGCCCGCGAATGGTCCAACGCCCGCACGCAGTGGGGCCGGCCCGTGGGCGAACACGAAGCCGTAGGCAAGAAGATCGCTTTCATCGCGGCCTCGGCCTTTGCCCTGGACGCGGTCTTTGAACTCTCGGCCGAGCTTGCGGACGCCGGACAGAAGGACGTGCGGATCGAAGCGGCGCTTGCAAAGCTGTGGGCCACGGAGATCAGCTGCACCATCGCGGATGAGTTGGTCCAGATCCGTGGCGGGCGGGGCTTTGAGACCGCGGAGTCGCTCGCTGCGCGCGGTGAACGTGCGGTGCCGGCCGAGCAGCAGTTGCGGGACCTGCGCATCAACAGGATCTTCGAAGGCTCTTCCGAAATCATGCGGCTGCTGATCGCCCGGGAAGCGGTGGATGCGCACCTGGCGGCCGCGGGCGATCTTGCGTCCCTGGATGCGAGCCTTGCCGACAAAGCGAAGGCCGCCGTCGGGGCTTCCAGCTTCTATGCCAAATGGCTGCCCAAGCTGGTGGCCGGCGCCGGCATGGACCCCCGCTCCTACAGCGAGTTCGGCAGGCTGGCCAAGCACCTCCGCTTCGTGGAACGCTCGTCGCGGCGGCTGGCGCGGCAAACCTTCTACGGCATGGGTCGGTGGCAGGCCAAGCTGGAGCGGAAGCAGGCATTCCTGGGCCGCGTGGTGGACATCGGCGCTGAACTCTTCGCCATGACGGCCTGCTGTTCCCGCGCCGAGATGCTCCTCAAGACCTCCCCTGACAAGGCCGCTGGCGCCTATGAGCTGGCCGACGCCTACTGCGAGCAGGCCAAGGTGCGCGTTGACGAGTACTTCGACCAGCTGTGGCGGAACACGGACGACGCCGACCGGGAGCTGACGCGCAAGGTCCTGGCCGGCGACTACACCTGGCTTGAGGCGGGAGTCCTGGACCAGTCGGAAGGCACCGGCCCGTGGATTGCCGACGCGTCGCCGGGCCCGTCAAAAAAGCAGGACCTGCACCGGAAATACCGGTAAAACCGCAGGTCACAAAATAGTAAGCACGCTTGCTATCAGGTGGGGCGGGTGGTTGAGTTGAGGCATGAGCAGCTCAACGGACCCAGAGAACCTGCCTCCCCGCCGCGCCCGGGAGGACGAAACCACCCGCAGCGGAAGCTACCGCGACGCAGCCGCGGACGACACGGCCACGCGCTCGTTTGACCAGGCGCCTGCCCGGGAAGGGGCACCGGCCCGGGACGGGGCAACTGCCCGTTCAGTGGACCGGGAGCGCCTCTCTGACCGGGAGCGCGCCAGGGACCTCAGCGCCGAACGCGACTACGACGCGACCCCGCCCAAGGCGGAGCGGGAGTACCAGCCGGCCCCCACCACTGCCACCCCCGTGGTGGACGCCGGCCTCGCGGACAGGGAAACCGCCGTCGCCCGCCAGAGGGAGCGGTTCGGCGGCATCAAGGTGGGTTCGGCGTTCTTTGGCTGGCTGACCGCCACCGGCATGGCTGTGCTGCTGACTGCGCTGGTGGCCGCCGCGGGGACCGCGGTGGGGCTCGCCAACAACACGGACGTCAACCAGGCGGTGAACCAGGCCGCGCAGAACAGCGGCACGGTTGGACTGGTGGGCATCATCGTCCTCCTGGTGATCCTGTTCCTTTCCTACTACAGCGGCGGCTACGTTGCCGGCCGGATGGCGCGCTTTAACGGCGCCAAGCAGGGGCTCATGGTGTGGGTGTGGGCGTTGATCGCGGCCATCGTAGTAGCGATCCTGGGGCTGGTGGCAGGGCAGCAGTTCAACGTTTTGGCCAACCTGAACAGCTTCCCCCGCATCCCCATCAACGAGGGACAGCTCACCACCACCAGCATCATCGCCGCGGTCGTGGTGGCAGCGGTGGCCCTCATCGGGGCCATCCTCGGTGGCCTGGCCGGCATGCGCTTCCACCGCAAGGTTGACCGCGCCGGCTTCACCCCGGACAGCGAGTTTTACGACGACGAAGAGTAGTCAGGCGAGGATGTCGCCGTCCACGTAGAACCACCGGCCGCCCTCGCGGACGAACCTGCTGTTCTCGTGCAGGACGCCCCGTTCCTTGCCGTGCCGGTAATACGCCTTGAACTCCACAGTGCCCTCGGTATCGAACGGGCCGCCCTTGCCGGTGGCCACGATGTCCAGGCGGCGCCACTCCATGGCCGGATCCAGGTCAAGGCTCGCCGGCGCAGTGGAGGGATAGTGGGTGCGCAGCAGGTAATCCTCATTCAGCCGGACAAATGCGCTGTACCGGGACCGCATCAGCTGCTCCGCGGTTGCCGCCTGGGCCCGGCCCGAATGGAACCGGCCGCAGCACTCGTTGTACGGCTCCCCGGACAGGCACATGCAGTTTAAGGAATCAATTGGCTCGGTCACCCGGCGATGCTGTCACATCCGGTAACAGGTTCGCTACAACCCCGGCCATGATGCTGTGGACGGCGGCACGTCCGGCCAAAAATCCGTATGGTGGAGAAGGAGCTTTCGGGTCCGGCATTTGTTGCCCGGACGCAGGCCCAGGATGCAGGCAGAGAGGAGAGATGACGTGGACCACCCGGACACTCTCGTCCTCAACCTGACCTTCCTTGGCACTGTGGGCGTGGCCCTGATGATGTTCGGAGTCCTCTTCCTGCTGGGGGTCGTCACCCTGGTTCTCGCGGGCCTTGGCCGGCTGGCCGCCCTCGTGCTGATGGCCCTGTTCGGCCGCGTTCCGGGCAGGACCGGCGAAGGGCGTTTCGCCAACGGGGAAACCGGCCGCACTCAGCCCCGCAAGCCGCTCCGGGAACGGGCCGCCGCGCTGAAGCCGGACCGGGTGAAGGAGTCGCTCCGCACCGCCGTCGTACGCCATCCCAAGCTTGCCGCCGCACGCCCTGAACCCGCGGTCCTCGCTGAAGACTGGGCCTCCGCCGTTGCCGAGGCGGATAAGCGCGCCCAAGCCAGGGCACGTGCGGAACGGCCCGAAATCAAGCTGTCGGTCCGGGATCTTCCGGACCCGGCCGTACCTGCGGACAAGGTCTCCGAAGTGGCCCCGCTGGTGGAGTCCGCCCTGCACAACCACCGACCGCCGCATGAAATGCCGAGGTCATTCAAGAAGCCGCAGCCGCTGCACCCGGTGCCGCCGCTGGATACCGGGTCCCTCGTGTCGCTCGCCGGCCCGCAGCAGGTGCTCAAGGAACAGGCCAAGGAGAACGGCTAAGCCCTTACCCTGAGCAACCATCTGCGTTAGCGTGAACACATGGAATTCAGATACCTCGGAAACAGCGGCTTCAAAGTCTCGGAAATCACGTTCGGCAACTGGCTGACGCACGGCTCGCAGGTGGAGAACGATGTCGCCACCCAGTGCGTACGAGCCGCCCTCGACGCCGGCATCAGCACCTTCGATACAGCGGACGTCTACGCGAACACGGCCGCGGAGACCGTCCTGGGCCAGGCCCTGAAGGATGAGCGCCGCGAGTCCCTGGAAATCTTCACCAAAGTCTTCGGCCCCACGGGCCCCAAGGGCAAGAACGATCTTGGCCTGTCCCGCAAACACATCATGGAATCCATCAACGGGTCCCTGCGCAGGCTGCAGACCGACTACGTGGACCTTTACCAGGCACACCGCTACGACTTCGAAACGCCGCTGGAAGAGACCATGCAGGCGTTCGCTGACATCGTCCGGCAGGGCAAGGCGCTGTACATCGGCGTGAGCGAGTGGACCGCGGAGCAGCTCCGAGAGGGCCACAAGCTGTCCAAGGAACTGGGCTTCCAGCTCATCTCCAACCAGCCGCAGTACTCCATGTTGTGGCGCGTGATCGAAGCCGAGGTGGTCCCGGCGTCGGAAGAGCTGGGCGTGTCCCAGATTGTCTGGTCCCCCATGGCGCAGGGTGTCCTCAGCGGCAAGTACCTGCCCGGCCAACCCGCTCCCGAAGGCAGCCGCGCCACGGATGAAAAGGGTGGCGCCAAGATGATCCAGCGCTGGATGCGCGACGACGTCCTGGCCGGCGTGCAGGAACTGAAGCCGATTGCCCAGGAGGCAGGGCTGTCCATGCCTCAGCTGGCCGTGGCGTGGGTGCTGCAGAACCCCAACGTCGCGTCCGCCATTGTGGGTGCATCCCGGCCCGAACAGATTGCCGACAGCGTAGGCGCCGCTGGCGTGAAGCTGGAGGCGGAGGTCCTCAAGCGGATCGACGACGCCATTGGCGGCCTCGCCGAACGGGACCCGGCACAGACCAAATCGCCGGCCACGCGGGAAGCGTAAGTGGCGTCCCCGTCGGAACTGCCGGACCTCGCGGTCACCGGCTCCACCGGAGGCTTGGGCGGAATGGTGGCTCGGCAGCTTGCCGCGTCCGGTTTCGCCCAGCGCCTGCTGGTGCGCGACGCCGCGCGGGCCCCGCAGCTGGACGGCGCGCACGCGGTGGTGTGTTCCTACGGGGACGGCGCCGCCTCCCGGCACGCCCTTGAGGGGGCGAAAGTCCTGTTCATGGTGTCCGCCGCGGAGGCCGAGGACAGGCTGCAGCAGCACTATGCATTCGTGGACGCCGCCGCGGATGCCGGGGTGGAGCACGTGGTGTACACGTCCTTTTATGGGGCCGCGCCGGATGCCATCTTCACCCTGGCCAGGGACCATTACGCCACGGAGGAGCGGATCAAGGCGTCCGGGATGGCCTACACCTTCCTGCGCGACAACTTCTACCTGGACTTCCTGCCGCTGATGACCGGGGACGACGGCGTGATCCGCGGACCTGCCGGTGACGGCGTGTTTTCTGGGGTGGCGCGGGAGGACATTGCCCGCTCCGCCCACGCGGTGCTGCGCGATCCCGCCATCCACAAGGGCATGACGTACAACCTGACCGGCCCGGAGGAACTGTCCATGGCGCAGGCCGCTGAGATACTGAGCGCAGGGACCGGGCGGACCGTGCGCTACCAGCCGGAGACGGTGGAGGAAGCCTACGCGTCCCGGGCCTCCTACGGCGCTCCGCAGTGGCAGCTGGACGCCTGGGTCAGCACCTACACGGCCATGGCAGCGGGCGAGATGGCAGGGCTTTCGCCTGACGTCCACGGCCTCACCGGGCAGGACCCCATCACGCTTGCGGAGTTCCTGACCCGGCCGGTGCTTTAGCCGGCTCAAACCCGTTGACGGGCGTGGTGGCCCGGCGTAGACCTGTTGGTGCCGGGGGCGTTGTCAGTCCGCCAAGCAGAATCGCACCGCCATGAAATACAGCAATCCTCAGTCAACCCGGCAGGGGCCGGCGCCGGCTCCTGCCACCGCCGCGCAGCCCACGTCCGGTCCGCTCACCCGGGAGGAACTGCAGCTCGCCGCACGGAACCATTCCATGCCGCTGGAGGCACTCCGCCGCGACGTCACCCCGCCCGGGCTCCACTACGTGCTGACGCACTTCGACATCCCGGACCTCGACGGTTCGTCCTGGCATCTGCGGATCAGCGGGGCAGTGGAACGGGCCCTGGAACTCAGCATGGCAGCGCTCCGCAGGGACCCGGCCATCACCGTTCCCGTGACGCTCGAGTGCGCGGGGAACGGCCGGTCGCTGCTTGAGCCGCGGCCGCTGAGCCAGCCATGGGTCCTGGAGGCGGTGGGTACGGCGCACTGGACCGGCATTCCGCTTGCCTACCTCCTTGGCAAAGCGGGGGTGCTCCCGGACGCGGTAGAGGTGGTCTTCACCGGGGCCGACGCCGGGGTACAGGGCGGCGTCCCCCAGCGCTACGCACGAAGCCTGCCGATCCGCGAGGCGCTGCGTCCCGACGTCGTCCTCGCCTACCAAATGAACGGCACCGACCTGCCGCCGCAGCACGGCTACCCCCTGCGGCTGGTGGTCCCGGGCTGGTACGGGATGGCCAGCGTGAAGTGGCTGGAGTCCATCGAGGTGGTAAAGACGCCCTTCGCCGGCTTCCAGCAGGAGGTCGCGTACCGCTACCAAGACTCCGCGGACGACGCCGGCACGCCGGTTTCGCGGATCAGGGTGCGTTCGCTGATGGTCCCGCCGGGCGTTCCGGACTTCTTCACCCGGCAGCGGTTCCTCCGCGCGGGTCCAGTCCTGCTGGTGGGCAGGGCGTGGTCGGGGGAAGGTGCCGTGACCGCCGTCGACGTGGGAATCGATGGCACTTGGCTGCCCGCCCATTTGGACAAGCCGGCGGGTGGCTACGCGTGGCGGAGGTGGAGCCTGCCCTGGGTCGCCAACCCCGGCGAGCATGTCCTTTCCTGCCGCGCGACGGACATCACAGGTGCCAGCCAGCCGCTGGAGCAGAACTGGAACCTGCAAGGGATGGGCAACAATGTGGTGCAGCGGGTGCACGTGACGGTGGAGTGAAGTTGCGGGCCCGGGGCTATACTCGGTGCCAATCATGACCAGCCTCCCTTCCTCCCCCGCCAGCGTCCGCATCGATGCCTGGCTGTGGGCCGTCCGCGCCTATAAGACGCGTTCTGCCGCCACCGCAGCCTGCCGCGCCGGGCATGTCCGCCTCAACGGCAACCCGTCCAAGGCATCGGCCACCCTGGTAACCGGCGATACGGTCACGGTCCGTATGCCCGGATACGAACGCATCCTCGAGGTGCGGCGGCTCATCGCCAAACGCGTGGGGGCCGAGGCCGCCTCCCACTGCTATACCGACCACACTCCCCCTCGGCCCGTCCTGCCGGCACTTGGACTTCCTCAGCGGGACCGGGGCGCCGGCCGGCCCACCAAGAAGGACCGCCGGGAGATGGAGCGGCTTCGCGGGCCTGCGTGACAGACGTGCTGGCGACGTCAGGCGCCTGCCTTGGTGCGTGCCTGTACGAGGTTAGCGAACGGTAAACGGCCGAATTCCTCCACAAAAGCAGCGTGGTAACCCGCTTCTGCGCGGTTCAGCTGGTCCGCCGGAAGTTCCTTCCACGCAATGGCCAGTGACCCGGCGTCGGCGAGTTGCCAAATAAGCCGCCCATCCCAGTGGCCGGGCGGCTTCCCTTGCCCAAAGTCAACGAATTCCTGAATCTGGCGCCGAAGTCCGCGGTTACTTTTGCTTCCGGGGCCGGCCCTTCCCACGTATAGAACAACGGCGGCGTCCACCCACTCGGCGGCTAACGCGGCCGCGGGGAGGGACGGGTCCTTCTTCTTAAAGACGCCTGCGGTGCTTTTCGTGAGCAGGCGGGGCTGGAAGCCGTCCGGGGCAATCACGGCGAAGAGGCCTGTTCCCTGTGGGATCCTCATGGTCTCGAGGTCCCGGATCGGCCGGAAGCCGGCGAAACCTTCGGCCTTCAGGCCTTTCCTGGTGAACTGCATAATCCATTGAACAGCAGGCCTGGGACCACCGCCGACTTTGCGTTTTCCACATAGGGGTTTTCGGTGGCTCTCGATGTCACACCCTGGTGGAAGACTTTGGTTATGGAAGCGGTTGTGGGGACGGCGGGAGTGCTGCAGGCAGAGCCTCGGGGGCTGTTTGCTGCTGAGGGGCGTCGGTTCCCGCCTGCTGTTCAACCCGCCGCCCCTTCCATGGGTGATGTCCTGAGCCTGTTGGCCCGCGTCCCGGTCCCTGCGGATGGTGCGGGGATGATGGACCAGCTGCGCGGTCTGGAGGACCTGAAGTGCCTGGCGGGTGCGCAGCAGGCCGAGGTTGCTGTGGCGTTTGATCGTCAGCAGCGGCAGGTGCAGGCTGCCGCCGGGGTCCCTGCCGGGGAGCAGGGTGCCGGGGTGGCGGCGCAGGTCGCGCTGGCCCGGCGGGAGTCGCCGGCGAAGGGCTCTCGACTGCTGGGCTTAGCCAAAACCCTCACCGGGATGCCGCACACCTCCACCGCATTTCGAAGTGGTTTGTTGAATGAGTGGCGGGCCACGCTGGTGGTGAAGGAAACCATTTGCCTCTCCCCGGAGGACCGGGCCGGGGTGGATGAGGAACTCGCCGCCGACACCGGCGCCCTCGACAACATGGGCGACAAAGCCATCACCGCCGCCGTCCGCGCCGCCGCCTACCGGCGCGACCCCGCCTCGGTCGCGAAGCGGGCAGCCCGGGCCGTGGCCGAGCGGTGTGTGAGCCTGCGCCCGGCCCCGGACACCATGACGTACCTGACCGCCCTGCTCCCCGTCTCACAGGGGGTGGCCGCCTACGCCGCCCTGGCCCGGGATGCCGACACGCTACGTTCGGCCGGGGATGAGAGGTCGCGGGGGCAGGTCATGGCAGACACCCTCGTCGAGAGGGTCACCGGCACCCCCGGCGGGATCAAAGGCGTGGAGGTCCAGCTCGTCATGACCGACCACACCCTCCTCCAAGCCGACTCCGAACCCGCACGGCTGCCCGGTTATGGTGTCATCCCGGCGGTGTGGGCCCGGACCATCGCCCTCACCGGCGAACCAGCCCCGGGAACGCCCGTAACAGCGCGGGGCACCAGCAGCGTCGGTTTTCGCAGCATTGCCGGCACCGCCACGGATGCCGCGGCCACCCCTGAAGTCGCTGGTGACGCCACCGTGGACGCGTCCGGCCGTCACAACCTGAATCTCTGGATCCGCAGGCTCTACACCGCCCCCGGCACAGGTGAATTGGTGGCGATGGACTCCAAAGCCCGGTTGTTCCCGGCGGGTTTGAAGCGTTTCCTCCAGGTCCGGGACGACACGTGCCGGACCCCGTACTGCGACGCTTCGATCAGGCACCACGACCACATCAGGCCTTGGCACAGCGGCGGCCCCACCACCACCGGCAACGGCCAGGGACTTTGCGAAGCCTGCAACCACGCCAAGGAAACACCTGGCTGGACCGCCAAACCCGTCCCGGGTGCACGCCACACCGTGGCAACCTCCACTCCAACAGGCCACACCTACCACTCCACCGCACCACCACTCCCCGGAACCCCGCCGGCGGGAGCGCAGCCCAGGGGAGGCACTCGGTCATGCAGCTCTCAGGAACGGCGGCTATCCTTGGCGCGTGCCACCCCTTGAGATCCTGATGTCCTCCTGGCAACTCGACTGGGCCGCCGCCGCCTTCGTCGTCGTGGCCGCTGTCTTATACGGGTGGGGAATGCGCTCAGCCGCCCGCCGTGGCCAGGGCTGGCCCGTGTGGCGGGCCGTTGCGTTCTACGTCCTGGGCCTGGGCTCTTTTGTTGTCCTGACCTGTGGGTTCACCGGCGTGTACGGCGCGCAGCAGCGGTGGGCGTTCACCATCAAGATCTCCATGCTGCTCTTTGTTGTTCCGCTGTTTATCGGGCTGGGAAAGCCACTCACCCTGGCCAGGACAGCGTTGCCCGCCAAGGGCATAGACACCCTAAACACGGTCCTGGCCAGCCGGCCTGCTAGGTTCGTCAGCAACTCTTTCGGCGCGCCACTGCTGGGGCTGGCGCTCTTTTCCACATTCCTGACCCCAGCTTTCTACACGCTCCGGACAGATCCCGTGGCCGGCGGACTCCTCACCCTCGGTGTACCTCTGCTTGGCATGCTGATGGCGCTGCCCATCATCGAGGAATCCGACTTCCAGCGGTCCAGCGCCTACTTGACCCTGGAATTCATGTTCGTGTTCATCGAACTGTTGATCGATGCGATCCCCGGAATCCTGCTTAGCCTCAACGGCCAGGTGCTTGACCATGTGATGTCAGTCCCCAGCCCGCAGTGGTGGTTCAGGGACGCGTTCCAGGACCAGCAGTTTGCGGGAAATCTGCTGTGGTTCATCTGCGAAGTGTTGGACCTCCCCTTGATCATCCTTATGTTCGTTCGCTTCTCACGAAGCGACAAGCGTGAAGCGGGCGCCTTTGACGAGCTGACCGATGAGCAGCTCAGCGAACTGCACAAGCAGCACCTGCGCGGCCCGGACTAGGTTGGCCTGCTCCAAAAAATTCGGTGTGCCCACCCCTCCCCGGGGAAGCGTAGAGTGACATAGGACGCCTGATTCTGGACGCCTCGCTGCCAAGGAGAAATCGTGACGATTGATTGGGACGAAAAAAAGGCCCTGCTGCAGGAACCGAATATCGCGCAGGTCACCCAACTGTGCGATGAACTGATGGAAAAGAAGCCGGGTTCCACCGTCCCCTACATCGACCCCGTCCACGACGAAGATGAATGCAGGATCATCAGCCTCCAGGCCAGCCCCGGCAAGGGGACGGAATCGGGATTTGTCTCCCATTACAACGATGACGAAGCGGCCCGCCGTGCGACCCAAATCTATGAGCTCGCAGAACTGGACCCCCGCTACGTCATGCCCTGGAACGCCTATCCCTGGGTGCGCGAGAGCGGCAGCCCGTCGGCCCTTAGCGTCCAGGAGAAGACCGACGGCCTCCGCCCATTCCGGCAGTTCCTCAAGATCAACTCCCGCGTTTCGGCCATCATCGCCCACGGTACGGATGCATCCACGTTCCTGACCCTGTTCGAGAAGACCTACCACTCGTCGCTGAAGAACAACGGCATCAAAATCTACAAGGCCACTGCCCTTGGCGGCAGGGCCTTTGCTGTTTCCGAGGCCAAGCAGGAAGAGCTCCTGGCCAAGAACGTGGAGACCTACCGGGACGCGATGCAGCGGGCCGGAATCCAGCACCTCTAACGGATACCACAGCTTTCTTTCAGCCGCACCTGCGCATACTCGTAGGTACACCTGACCGGCGAAAGAACCAGGCTGAACCTTGACGTCCTCCGCAAAGCGCCCAACCGGGGCAGCATCCCCAGCCGGGAGATTCCTGGTGAAGCCCGGCCCCGTCCCCGCTCCGCGGGCTTAAAGTTGGTTCCATGACGGGCTTCATCGACGGACTCCTGAACGTCAGCCCGATCGTGGCGTACATAGCCGTCTTCTGCCTGGTCTTCGCCGAAGACGCCATATTCGTCGGTTTCGTGATCCCAGGTGAGACGGCAGCCGTCCTGGGCGGTGTGGTGGCCAGCCGGGGCGAGGTGCAGCTGGGCATCATGATGGCCCTGGTGGTGTTCGCCGCCATCATCGGCGACAGCGTGGGCTATGAAGTCGGCAAGCACCTGGGAGCCCGGCTCGTGAAGACAAAAGTGCTGGCACGGCACTCCCGCAAGCTGGAAAACGCGCAGGAATTCCTCCGGCGCAAGGGCGGTTCCGCCGTGTTCCTGGGCCGCTTCACCGCTTTCCTGCGCGCCGTCATGCCCGCCCTGGCCGGTACATCCCGGATGCCCTACGGCCGGTTCCTCGCCTACAACGCTGCCGGCGGCATTGTCTGGGGCATCGGCTTCGTCCTGCTGGGCTTCCTCGCAGGCAACTCCTACGAGGCCGTAGCCCAGGCAGTGGGCCGGGACCTCGCCGTCGTCATCGCCGCAGTTGCGGTGGCAGGGCTCATCGCCTGGCACTTTCGCTCACGACGGCGGCAGCAGCGGCGGCGCGCAGCGAACCAGCGGCAGGACTAGGGAGAGTTTGACACCCACTGTGACCAGTGCCATATTTAAGGCGTGAACCTGTCAGACAGCCGGACAGCAGGACAGCCTGTAGTCCGCCCCCTTGCCCGGCTGAGCGCTGCCGAGGCGGTGTTCAACACCATCCGCCAGGACATCGAGTCCGGCGCGCTTCCGGTGGGGAGCAAACTGAGCTCGGAAGCCACCCTCGCACAGGTGTATGGAGTCAGCCGCTCGGTGATTCGGGAAGCCCTCCGATCCTGCACCGCCCTGGGGCTGACGGTAACCAGGACCGGCAAGGGCACGTTCGTCGTCGCCAGCAAGGTGGCCAATGACCTCACCCTGGGGCAGTACTCGGCACGCGACCTGACGGAAGCACGCCCGCACATCGAAGTCCCGGCCGCTGGACTGGCGGCTGAACGGCGCACTGCGGAGGAACTGGAAATCCTGCGGGGGATCGTCGCCGCCATGGCCGTGGAAACCGATCCGGAGTCCTGGGTGGCCCTGGACTCCAGCTTCCACGCCACCATCGCCCGCGCCAGCGGCAACAAAGTGTTTGCCAGCGTCGTGGCAGACATCCGGGATGCCTTGGCGCACCAGTCCGAGACACTGAACATGGTGGCGGACCGCCAGCACGCCTCCGACATTGAGCACCAGCAAATCCTTGCCGCGATCGAGTCCGGCTCCGCGGAAAAGGCCCGCGCTGCGATGGCGCACCATCTGGACGCCGTGGGCGTGGCCCTCGACTCCATCCTCAATAACTAGCCAGCTTCAACCGACCCTTCCAAGGACCCCATGCCCTCCCCCGTCTTTTCTGCTGCCCATACTGCTGCCCCGGCCGAGTTGGCCCTGCCGCAGCACACCCCGTTGGTCGCCACCGTGCGCGACGGCCTGGTGGAGAGCGTCCACTACGGCTCCGCAATCGCCCTGGGTGCCGACGGTTCAGTGGCGGCAACTGCGGGTGATCCCTTGGCCCCCTTCTACCCGCGCTCCGCACTCAAGCCCCTCCAGGCGGTTGCCATGGTCCGCGCCGGCCTTGAACTCCCGGCCGACCTCCTGGCCCTGGCCGCCGCCAGCCATTCCGGTGCGGCTGCACACCGGGACGGCGCTTTGCGCATCCTCGAACTGCACGGGCTGGCCCCGACCGACCTGGAAAACAGCACGGACCTGCCCTACGGCACGGCGGAGCGCGAGGACTGGCTCCGCACCGGGGGCAGCGCCACGCAGATCACCCAGAACTGCTCGGGCAAGCACGCCGCCATGGTGGCCACCTGCAAGATCAACGGCTGGCCCGTGCGGGGGTACCTTGACCCGTCGCACCCGCTGCAGCAGCTCGTGGCGGAAACGGTCCTCGACCTGACCGGCGAGGAGCCCTCAGCTGTAAGCACCGACGGCTGCGGCACCCCGCTGTTCGCCCTGACGCTGGGCGGCATGGCCCGAGCCTTCGGCCGGATCGCCCGGGCGGCCGCGGCCTCCTTGGACGGAAACGACGACGACGGCAGCCCGGCGGCCGCCGTCGGGCTCGCCATGCAGCGGCACCCGGAGATGGTGGCCGGGGAAGGCCGCGATGTCACCGCCCTGATGCGCCTGGTCCCCGGCGCCGTAGCCAAGGACGGCTTTGAAGGCGTGCAGCTGGTGGGCCTGCCCGACGGCAGCGCCGTCGCCGTAAAGATTTCCGACGGCGGCGACCGCGCCCGGATGCCCGCCACCGTCAGCCTCCTGGAAGCGCTGGGAATGGATACCGAGCCTCTTGCCGGGATCGCCACGGCCCCTGTCCTGGGCGGCGGCCACCCTGTGGGCCAGCTCCTGGCCACCGACTTCCTGAACCCTGCTTTCCTGAACACCAACCAGTCCACGCCCGACAACGAAGCCCTGTGAGGACAACCATGACCATCACCGAAACCGCGGCGGAAGCCACCTCCGCCCCAGCCAGGTCGGAGCACGACCTGCTCGGCGACCGGGACGTCCCAGCCGACGCGTACTGGGGCGTGCACACGCTTCGCGCCGTGGAAAACTTCCCCATCACCGGCCAGAAGCTGTCATCCAACATGCACTTGGTCCGCGGCCTTGCGGCGGTGAAGCTGGCCGCCGCCCGCACCAACCGTGAGCTCGGCCTGCTGGACGCCGAACGCGCCGACGCCATCGGGCAGGCGTGCCAGGACGTCCTGGACGGCAAACTTGCCGACCAGTTCGTGGTGGACGTTGTGCAGGGCGGTGCGGGGACGTCGTCGAACATGAACGCCAACGAGGTCATCGCCAACCGCGCCCTGGAAATCCTGGGCCACCCCAAGGGTGACTACGCGCGGCTGCACCCTAACGACCACGTCAACCTCAGCCAGTCCACCAACGATGTGTACCCCACGGCCGTCAAGCTGGGCACCATCTTCGCCGGCCGGGAACTGCTGGCGGCACTCGAAGAACTCGAGGAAGCCTGCGCCGCCAAGGCCATGGAGTTCCGCACCGTGGTGAAGATGGGCCGCACCCAGCTGCAGGACGCCGTCCCCATGACCCTGGGCCAGGAATTCGGAACCTACGCCATCACCATCGGTGAGGACCGGCTGCGCCTGGCGGAGGCCGAGCTGCTGATCCACGAGATCAACCTCGGAGCTACCGCCATCGGCACCGGCCTGAACGCCCCCGCCGGTTACGCCGCAACAGCCTGCCGTCATCTGGCCGAGATCACCGGACTCCCGCTGGTGACCGCCGTCGACCTGATTGAAGCCACCCAGGACGTGGGCGCCTTCGTGCACCTGTCCGGCGTGCTCAAGCGGGTGGCGGTCAAGCTGTCCAAAATCTGCAACGACCTCCGTCTGCTCTCCTCAGGCCCGCGCGCCGGCTTCGGCGAGATCAACCTGCCGGCGGTGCAGTCCGGGTCCTCGATCATGCCCGGCAAGATCAACCCGGTCATCCCGGAAGTGGTCTCGCAGGTGGCCTACGAGGTGATCGGCAACGACGTCACCATCACCATGGCCGCCGAAGCCGGGCAACTGCAGCTCAACGCCTTCGAACCGATCATTGTCCACAGCCTCCACAAGAGCATTTCCCACCTGGAAGCAGCCTGCCGCACCCTTACGGCCCGCTGCATCCGGGGTATCACCGCCAACACCGATCACCTGCGCCGCACCGTGGAGCAGTCCATCGGCCTGGTCACCGCATTGAATCCCCACCTCGGCTACGCCACTGCAACCGCCATCGCGCAGGAAGCACTTGCCACCGGCAAGGGCGTGGCGGAACTGGTCCTGGAACACGGGCTCCTCACCGACGCCCAGCTCCAGGAACTCCTCAGCCCCGAACGCCTGGCCAACCTCAGCAAGTAATCCGTCTTGTAAGGACACCCCCATGACAAACACCCCCCTTCCAGACCACCTGATCGATGGTGGGCACGCGCATGCCACCGAGACCTCCCTGCACGCGGAGGACAAGGGTTACCACAAGAACCTGAAGCCGCGGCAGATCCAGATGATCGCGATCGGCGGTGCGATCGGTACCGGCCTGTTTCTGGGCGCCGGCGGCCGGCTGAACGCTGCAGGCCCGTCCCTGGTCATCGCCTACGCGGTGTGCGGGTTCTTCGCGTTCCTGATCCTGCGCGCCCTGGGCGAACTGGTCCTGCACCGCCCTTCGTCGGGTTCGTTCGTTTCCTACGCCCGCGAATTCTTCGGTGAAAAGGCCGCGTTCGTTTCCGGCTGGTTCTACTGGATCAACTGGGCCACCACCACCATCGTGGACATCACCGCCGCCGCCCTCTACATGCACTTCTTCGGCAACTACATCCCCTGGATGGCCGACGTCCCCCAGTGGGCCTGGGCACTGACCGCCCTGATCGTGGTCCTGGCCCTGAACCTGGTCTCCGTGAAGGTCTTCGGCGAAATGGAATTCTGGTTCGCCCTGATCAAGGTCGCCGCCCTGGTCGCCTTCCTCATCATCGGCACCTACTTCGTCATCTTCGGCACCCCCGTGGACGGACAACAGGTCGGCATCAACCTGCTGTCCGATAACGGCGGGATCTTCCCCAACGGCCTGCTGCCCATGATCATCCTCATGCAGGGCGTCCTGTTCGCCTACGCCTCGATCGAACTGGTGGGCACCGCCGCCGGCGAAACCGAAAACCCGGAAAAGATCATGCCCAAGGCCATCAACTCCGTGGTCTTCCGCATCGCCGTGTTCTACGTCGGCTCCGTAATCCTGCTGGCCCTGCTGCTGCCGTTCACGTCCTACCAAAAGGGCGTCAGCCCCTTCGTGACCTTCTTCGGCTCCATCGGCGTCCAGGGCGTGGATGTCATCATGAACCTCGTGGTCCTCACCGCCGCCCTGTCCTCGCTGAACGCAGGGCTCTACTCCACCGGCCGGATCCTGCGCTCGATGTCCGTCAACGGCTCGGCCCCCAAGTTCGCCTCCCGCATGAACAAAGCCGGCGTCCCCTACGGCGGCATCGCCATCACCGCCGTCGTCTCCCTTCTCGGCGTGCCGCTGAACTACCTCGTCCCCGCCGAAGCCTTCGAGATCGTCCTGAACATCGCCTCCGTGGGCATCATCATGACCTGGGCCACCATCGTGCTCTGCCAGATCCAGCTCAAACGCTGGGCGGACAAGGGCTGGGTGGAACGCCCCTCGTTCCGGATGTTCGGCGCCCCCTACACGGGCTACCTTTCACTGCTCTTCCTGGTCGGCGTCCTGATCATGGTCTTCATCGACTCACCGCTCACCATGCTCGTCACCGCGATCGCCTCCATCCTCATGGTCATCGGCTGGTACGCCTGCCGCACGCGCATCCGCGAGATCGCCGAAACCCGCGAAGGCTTCACGGGAATGTCCCCCGTGGTCGCCAACGCCCCGGCTGACACCTTCAAGAAGTAACCGCGCTTTAAACATCCGACGGCGGCACCTGGGTTCTGGAATTCGCAGAATCCAAGTGCCGCCGTCGGGGTTTAACGGTGGCTGCTGCCCGTCACTTGGACGGTTTGACCACCATGGCTGATCCGCCGCCGCGCCTGACCGGCTCCGCGGCCGCCAGGACGCGACCGTCATCAAGGAACTCGATGGCGGTGGCTGCGCCAATCTCAGAGGCCGACGTGAACGAGTCACCCGACGGTGTCAGCTTGTGGCCGAAGCGGGATGTCAGGGCCGCGCCGTACTTGTCGATAAAGGCCGGCTCGGCAGTGACGCTGGCCGTATTCCGCTGGGACGCACGGGGTGCAGCAATGGCATCAGGGGTGCTCATGCCCAGGTCGATCCGGTTGACGATGGTCTGCAGGACGGTGGTGATGATGGTGGAACCGCCCGGGGAACCCAGGGCCAGGAACGGCTTGCCATCCTCCAGGAGGATGGTTGGCGACATGGACGAACGCGGCCGCTTGCCCGGCTCGATCCGGTTGGGGTCGGTGGCGCTGTAGACCGTGGAGAAGTCGGTGAGCTCGTTGTTGAGCAGGAAGCCACGGCCGGGGACAACCATGCCCGAGCCGCCGGTCTGCTCAATGGTCAGCGTGTACTCCACCACGTTGCCCCACTTGTCCGAGACAGTCATATTGGTGGTGGAGATGTTCTCGGTGTCCTTCTCATCGGCGGGCGCCGCCGGTGCCGCCGGGCAGGTGCCGTCGTACGAGGTGACGTCGCCGGGCTGCACGGGCTTGGTTGCCGCCTTGTTGGGGTCGAGTTCGCAGGCGCGTTCCTTGCCGAAGATGGGGTCAGTCAGGGCTTTGGTCGGCACCTTCACAAATGCGGGGTCTCCTACGTACTTTCCGCGGTCCGCGAACGCCAGGGCGCTGGCCTCGAGGTAGTGGTGCAGCACAGCAGGCTGGTCCTTCTTCAGCGCCGGAAGGTTGAACACATCCAGGATGTTCAAGGACTCACCAACGGTGGTGCCGCCGCTGCTGGAGGGGGCCATGCCGTAGACGTCATAGCCGCGGTAGTTCACGTGCGTTGGATCCTGGTCCAGGGCTTCGTAGTCGGCCAGGTCCTCCGCCGTCATGGAACCCACCGGGACGGGGAGGGTGGTGTCCGGGGACTTGGGCGGATTCTGCACCGTCTTGGCGATCTCCTCCGCCAACGGGCCGGTGTAGAAGGCACTCATGCCATCCTTGGCCAGCATGCGGTAGGTGGCGGCGAGGTCGTGGTTCTTGAAGATTGAGCCAACCTCGGGCAGCTTGCCGCCCTGCAGGTACAGGTCCTTGGTGGAGGTGAAGGCCGCAAACCGTGCCTGGTTGTCCTGGGTCTGGTTACGGAAGGTCTCATCCACCACGAAACCACGGTCTGCAACCTTGATGGCAGGCTTCAGGGCGTCGCCCAGGCTGAGTGTGCCCCAGCGTTCCAGCGCCCGTTCCCAGGTGGCCGGCGTGCCGGGAACGCCTACCGAGACGCCGCTGGTGACCAGTTCAGGAGTGAAACGGTAAGGCTTGCCCGTAGCTGGATCGATGAACGCATCCTGCTTGATCCCGGCCGGTGCCGTTTCCCGCCCGTCGATGGTTCTGACTTTCCCGGACTTCGCATCGTAATAGACAAAGTAGCCGCCCCCGCCGATCCCGGCACTGTACGGTTCAGTGACGCCAAGGGTGGCTGCCGCGGCGACGGCGGCGTCCACCGCGTTTCCACCCTTGCTGAGGACTTCGATGGCCGCCGCTGAAGCGTCGGGGTCCACCGTACTGACGGCCCCACCGTAGCCGGTGGCCGTGGGATTCTTGTCGGTTTGCCGGGGGTCGGCAGACGCGGGGCTGATGGCCCCGGTGTTGACGCTCATTGCCAGCGCGGCAGTAACAGCCGCGAGCCGGCGTCCGAGATGTGGCATGGTGGCTCCTACATGGGGTTCGAGTGGTGTGGGCCACGCTACTCTTCGGGTAGGACACTCTCAACGACTCCGGATGGGACGGACACGATGGCAGGATCCAAACTCGCAGTGGTGGGCGCGGGCAGCGTCGGCACCTCGCTGGCGTACGCCGCCCTGATCCGCGGCTCCGCCAGCAACATCGCGCTGTTCGATGTCAACGCGCCAAAGGCGGAGGCGGAAGCCCTGGACCTGGCGCACGGCAGCCAGTTCGCCGCAGCCTCGGCAACCGTCACCGGAGGCGGGGATATCGGCGTGACGGAAGGCGCCGACGTCGTGGTGATCACGGCGGGTGCCAAGCAGAATCCGGGCCAAAGCCGCCTGGACCTGGCCGGCACCAACGTGCGGATCCTGGAGCAGCTGATGCCGCTGCTGCTTGAGCGCGCGCCGGACGCCGTCTATGTCCTGGTCACCAACCCCTGTGACGTGCTGACGGTGGCCGCCCAGCGGATTTCCGGGCTGCCGGCGCAGCGGATCTTCTCCTCCGGGACGGTGCTGGACACGTCCAGGCTGCGCTGGCTGCTGGCCCGGCGGGCGGGCGTTTCCGTCACCAGCGTCCACGCCAGCATGGTGGGCGAGCACGGCGACACCGAATTCCCGCTGTGGTCCGGCGCCACCATCGGGCCGGTCCCGATCCGGGACTGGACGGACGACGGCGAGCGTATCTTCACGCCCGACTACCTCGCCGCCACCGCCAAGGAGGTGGTCCAGGCGGCCTACAAGGTGATCGCCGGCAAGGGCGCCACGAACTACGCCATCGGCCTGTCCGGCGCCCGAATCGTGGAGGCGCTGCTGCGCGACGACAACGCCGTCCTGCCGGTCTCCACCGTACTGTCGGGGCTGCACGGGATCTCCGGGGTGGCACTGTCCCTGCCCAGCGTGGTGGGCCGGGGCGGGGTGCACCGCGTCCTGGAAACACCCATGGACGACGGCGAGCTGGCGGCTTTGCGGCATTCCGCGGACACCCTGCGCAACACCATGGACGCCTTGGGAATCTGACCACCGCGCCCGGTCACCTATGCTCAGCTAAGGCGGCAACGCAGGCTCAACGACGAACCAAACAGGAGCAACGCATGACCAACTGGCGCATCAGGGATTTCCATTCGGCTGACCTGGACGGGATTTTGCACCTCTGGGAGACGCTCAAGGCCCACAATGTGGAGCCTGTCTACGCCCTGTCAGAGGTCCTCGCGTCCTGCGAAAAGGACCACGCCGTGGTGGCGGTGCAGGGCGAGCAGGTGGTGGGTGCCGCCGTCGGGCGCGCCGCGCACGACCAGGGCTGGATCGTCTTCCTCGCCACCCTGCCGGAGTACCGTGGCAGGGGCATCGGCACCTCGCTGCTTGCCGCCGTCGAGAACCGCATGGCCCCGCACGGCCTGAACAAACTGTCGGCCCTTATGCCGGAATCCGAAACCCGGGTGGAGGCCTTCCTGGGGCGCGGCTTCGCGCTCAAGAAGAACCTGCGCTACTTCGAGCGCACCATCCCGGTCCAGCGGCAGGAGCTCGGCGCCCTGGGCCAGCTGGGCGGCCGCGTCCTGGCCCGCGACCTGTGGGAGAACGTGGCGGGCATGCGCAAGGAGAAGGAACTGCTGGAACGGCGCCTGGTGCTGCCGCTCGCCGAGGCGGACCTGGCGGATGAATTCGGCGTGGTGCCGCCGCGCGCCGTCGTCCTCTTTGGCCCGCCCGGTACCGGCAAGACCACCTTCGCCAAGGCCATCGCGTCCCGTTTGGAGTGGCCGTTCGTGGAGGTGTTCCCCTCCCGCCTGGCCGGCGATCCCCAGGGCCTGGCCGGTGCCCTCCGCGAGACCTTCCTGGAGATCGCGGAGCTGGAGCACGCCGTGGTGTTCATCGACGAGGTGGAGGAGATCGCGTCCCAGCGCGCGGGCGATCCGCCGTCGCCGCTGCAGGGCGTCACGAATGAACTGCTGAAGATCATCCCCGCGTTCCGTGAACAGCCGGGCCGGCTCCTGGTCTGCGCCACCAACTTCATCCGCGCCCTGGACTCGGCCTTCCTGCGCCACGGCCGGTTCGATTACGTCATCCCCATCGGGCTGCCGGACCGGCAGGCGCGGGAAGCGATGTGGCAGCGGTTCATCCCTGCGGCGGTGGTGGACGGCGTGGACGTGGAACTGCTCGTGGAGAAGACCCAAGGCTTCTCCCCGGCTGACATCGAGTACGCAGCCCGGAGCGCCTCCCAGCGGGCGCTGGAAAAAGCAGTGTACGACGACGGCGGGCTGGCCTCCGGAGGCGGGGTTTCCGTCCGCGAGGCGGTCCGGAAGGGCCCCTCCACCCAGGACTACCTCGACGCCATCGGCGACACGCGCACCACGGTCAGTCCCGAAGTGCAGGCGGACTTCCTGGAGGACATCGAGGCGTTGGGCCGGGTCTAGCTCCCGGGAGCGTCGTCGTATCGGAGGTTTTCGTAGTCGGTGTCATCCGCCTCGTCCAACTCTGCGTCGAACTCCTCCAGCAGCCAAGGGTTGACGCGGGCCAGGATTTTGCGGATCTCCTCCGCTTCAACGGCCGCGTAAAGCACCGGCCGGGCGTCCCGGTATTTGGTAACAGGCGGCTTATCGGGCCATTTTTCGGCAAGGGCACGGACGCGTTCGGGCAGTGAGTTGTGCGCGTTGTCGGCGATTTTGACCAGGGCGGCGTCATGGTCCTGGGCTATCTCATGGATACCGGCGAGGTAGTCATCGGGGTTGCTGTGCAGCCGATTGGTGACGCGTTCAATGATGTCGACCGCGCGCTCGGAAACCCCCATTTCAAGCAGAGCCTGCCGGGTCATGGGGGTGTCTTCGGCAATGTCATGAAGATAGCCGGCGATCCGGACGTCGTCGTCGAAGTCTGCCAGCGCATCCCCCACAGCCAGCACGTGGTCTTTGTAAGGCCGCTTGAGCTTGTCCTTCTGGCGGTTGTGCGCCACCTCGGCAAGGACACGGGCCGTCTCGGGAGTGAAACTGCTGGCAGAGCGCTGATCAGTGGGTTCCGGCATGCCACCAGCCTACGGGGCAGAGCGGCCGCCCGGGGCGGACCAAACCCACGCTTCCCTGGGCAGCAGTTCGGGATTGAACTCTGCCAAGGCACGTTCGAGCGGACCCGGCGGGAGCCCCAATGAGCCGAGCAGATGGTCCCGCACCGCGTCGGCAGTAGTGCCCCGGGCTGCCAGGTCCGCCAGCGTTACGGCTCCGTCACGCTTGGCCAGCCTGGCGCCGTCGTGGTTGACCACCAATGGAACATGGGCATATTCCGGAACGGGAATATTCAGGAGGGACGCCACATATACCTGCCGCGGGGTGGACGGGAGCAGGTCATCGCCGCGGACCACCTGGTCTATGCCTTGTTCGGCATCGTCTACCACGACGGCGAGGTTGTACGCCACCACGCCGTCGTTGCGGCGCAGCACAAGGTCGTCAACCACTCCCGTGTAGTCGCCGCGGAGGACGTCCCGCACCGTGTATTCCGCCACATCCGCCCGCAACCGGATGGCGGCAGGACGCAGGGACCGCTTGAACTCCAGTTCTGCCGGGTCCAGGTTGCGGCAAGTCCCCGGGTAGGCACCTTGGGGCGCATGCGGGGCCGAGGGCGCCTCTTGGATTTCGCGTCGGGTGCAGAAGCACTCGTAGGTCAGGCCCGCTTCCTGCAACCGGGTAATCGCTTTGGCGTACAGGCTTTGCCGATCCGTCTGTCGAACGACGTCCCCATCCCAAGTCACGCCAATGGCGGCCAAGTCGCGCAACTGCACGGCTTCCGCTCCAGCACGGGCGCGGTCGAGGTCCTCCACCCGCAGCAGGAACCTGCGCCCGGTGGAGCGGGCAAAGAGCCAGGCAAGGATGGCGGTCCGCAGGTTTCCCACGTGCAGTTCACCGGAGGGACTGGGGGCAAAGCGGCCGGCGGAGGTCATGGACCCAGCCTATGCGGGAGACCGGAATGCCAGGACAACACAAGAGCCCCTCAGCTACCGATGACTGCGGAATTCCGACGTCGGTAGCTCAGGGGCTCTTGCCGTGTTTGCAGAGTGAGCGTGGTGTGAACAAGACTCATCCAGCGGCGGCCTCCTTGCGGGAAGCGGTGTCCAGCGTGCCGGGTGGTGTGCCGGGAAACTGTAGCCTGAGGGGACCAGCGGTAGCTTTTGCCCTTGTTGCCACAATTTCAGCAGACACCATACAGTTGGGACAACCGGCAGGAGTTGGATTGGTCACTCTGACTAATTCCTGACGCTAGAACAAGCAGGGAGTGGTCAGATTGCAGGAACTGGACGCCACGGACAAGCGCATCCTGAATGCCCTGGACGAGGACCCGCGAGTCCCGATCATGGTGCTGGCGCAGCGGCTTGGCCTTGCCCGCGGAACCGTGCAAAGCCGGCTGGAGCGGATGACGGCGTCGGGGGCGCTGCGGCCCAACAGCAGCCGGGTGCTGCCGGCCGCCCTTGGAAGGGGCGTGGCCGCAGCCGTCAGCGCCGAACTGGACCAGAGCCACCTCAACGAGGCCATTGCCGCCCTCCGCAAAATTCCCGAAGTCCTGGAATGCCATGCACCGGCCGGGGACACCGACCTGCTGATCCGGGTGGTGGCCAAAAGCCCGGACGACCTCTACCGGGTCTCCGAAGAAATCCGTCTCTGCCCAGGCATCGTCCGCACCTCCACCAGCATGTTCCTGCGTGAGGTCATCCCGTACCGCACCACCGGCCTCCTTCAGGGTGAGCCGGAGCGCTGAGGCTAAACCGGCGGACCCGCGTTTGATTTCAGGTTCTTCATCACCAGTGTTGAGGTCAGCCGCTCCACCCCGGGCAGGGACGTGAGCTCGGTATCGTAAAAGCGCTGGTAGGCCGGCAGGTCCTCGGCGATGACCTTCAACAGGTAGTCCGGGGAACCGAAGAGCCGCTGCGCCTCGATGATGTTGGGATTCTCCGCCACCCGGTTCTCGAAGATTTCCATGGTGGGCCGGTCCACTTGCCGCAGCGTGACGAAGACGATTGCCTCGAAGCCCAGGCCCACGGCTGCCGGATCGACGTCCGCCTTATACCCGCGGATCACCCCGGACTGTTCCAGGTCCCGTAGCCGCCGGTGGCATGGCGCCACCGTTAGGCCCACCTTCGAAGCGAGGGCGGTGGCAGTCATCCGCCCATCCTCTTGGAGGTGGCGCAAAATACTTCTGTCGATGTTGTCCAGCACGCAATAAACATACTGCTTGGGCCGTGAGTCGGGCGAAAACAGGAGAGCACTTTTGGCCGGATTCTCCCTATGGTTGCTCCTGAGAGCCCTTCGACAGGAGAAACCCATGAATCCGCAGCTGTTCCTGGCCTTTCTGGTGGTGGCCGCAGCACTGGCCTGCACTCCGGGAGTGGACTGGGCGTACACCATTGCCGCAGGGCTCCGGCAGCGCAGCTTCGTCCCCGCGGTGGCCGGGCTCTGCGGTGGTTACGTCCTCCACACGGTCCTGCTGGTGGCAGGGCTCGCCGCAGTGCTGGCCGGGATGCCCGGCGTCCTGGGCTGGATCACGCTGGCGGGTGCCGGTTACCTGCTGTGGCTAGGGGTGGGAACCCTTCGGTCCTGGCGCGGTGCCAGCTTCAGCGCCTCTGCCGACGGCGGTACCGGCACCCAACTGCGTACCTTCCTGCAGGGGATGGGCACCAGCGGGATCAACCCCAAGGGCCTGCTCTTCTACGTGGCGCTCATCCCGCAGTTCGTCAGCGCCGACGCTTCACTGCCGGTGCCGGTGCAATCCGGGCTCCTCGGCATGACGTTCGTGGCGCTGGTGGGCGTGGTCTACACCGTTGTGGCCCTGCTCTCGCGCAAACTGCTGCAGAGTAGGCCCGGCGCCGCTCGGTCAGTGACCCTGGCCAGCGGCATCATCATGGTGGCGCTGGGGGCAGTGCTGCTGGGTGAGCAGCTGGTGCCGTTCCTGGCCGGGCGGGCCTAGATCCCGGCCATGCCTGGTTCACAGCGGAATTCCTAGTCCCCGCTGAGTTCCTTCCAGTCCTGCTCCCAGATCCGGCGCATTTCCTCGTCCTTGCGGATGGGTACCGGCGCCTCGAGCTCACGCTGCGGTTCCGGGTCTTCCCGCCGACGTCCCCAATCACGCGGGTTCAGGGACCGGCGGCTTGATTCCAGCACCAGCAGTGCACGGTCCGTGAGCGCGTCGTTGCGGAGCGCCAGGTGGGTCTTGCGGCGGCGAAGCACCTCAGCGATCGCCTGGTGTGCAGCATCCAGCCGGCCCTCCCGGCGCAGGGCACGGGCACGGACCAGCAGCAGGGCGGCAGAGAGGTCGTCCGCGTTCAGCAGGCCCTCGGTCCAGTCGATGACGGTTCGGCTCCGGCCCAGCGCGAGGGCCAGCGAACAGCGCGCCAGGGCCATGGGGAGCGACGGCGGCAGGCCGGCGAGTGCATCAAGCGCAGCTTCCGTGCGGCCCGTCTCGCGCAGCGAATGGGCCAGCGCCAGGAACACCGATTCCTCGCTGAACAGGACAGGGATCTCCACCCGCTCGGCGAGTTCGATCCTGGTGACGATGCGGGTGAGGTAAGTGGAGGAGTAGCGGTTCGCTTCGTCGTCGTTCCTGGTGGTGAGCCCGCGCTGGAGGAGCTCGGAGGCCCGCAGGTAGCCGCCGTGCTTGTACACCAGCAGCCCGGCCATCAGGTAGCAGAGCCCGGCCCAACCAGGGTAGGCGCGGGCCAAGGTGATCAGGCGCTCCGGTTCACGGCTGGTGAAGACGGCCTCGTGGACCGCCTTGGCCGGCTTGGGCATCAGCCGCTTAAGCCGCGGCACCTCGCCGTCGATGGACAGCAGGGCCGGATTGCGTCCGCCCAAAACCCCTGTGAGCAAGCCACCTACTCCCCCAGCAAGGTCATGGACCGGGGTGCGCAGTTGGGCCTGCCCGAAAGGAGTGAGGTCGCGGCTGTCCCAGTAGATCGGTGCAGTATCCCCGGAGCTCATCCTTCCATGCTAGCTGTGGGGAGCTCCCGCCGGACGCGGTCTCCAGGGCGCGGACCCCGAGCCCGGCCCTTGTCCCCGGCGCCGTTTTCAGGAAGGGTGGTAAGCACCCTTAGTAATTATCCTCAGTAGGAGAAATACCATGCAGATCGACAAGAACCAGATCCTCGAACTCCTGCGGTCCCAGGGAGACCAGGACAAGGCGTCGCAGGCGGAGTCCGAGCTGCCGGACCAGGTGGACACCGAACAGCATGCCGGCCTGCTTTCCAGGCTCGGCATCAATCCCGCGGACCTGCTGTCGAAGCTTCCCGGCGGCCTGGGCGACAAACTTCCCGGCGGCTTGGGCGACAAGCTCGGCGGACTGGGCCTGTAGGACTACCGGGCCGGGAAAGGTCAGCTCCTGGCCATGAACCATTCGGTGAAGGAGGCGGCGCGGCCTGACTCGGTAAACCTGATGACCCACAGATTGTCGTACGTCGGCCCGCCGCCCGAATAGACGGTGACGCCCTGGACAAAGGCGGTGGCGCCGTCGCACCCGAGCAGCTCCCAGGTGAACGTCCAGCCTCCCGGTTCGTCCCTGGCCGCCAGCCAGCCGTCGACGATCCCGTCCCTGCCCCGCCACGGTTCGGGATCGTGGGGACGGGTTTCATAGACGGCGTCAGGGGTGAAGAGGGCACCGATATCGTCGGCCGCGTTGCTGGTCCAGGCGGCCTGGTATCTCTCCATCCAGGCGTGGACGTGCTCGGAGGCTGAAGCTGGCTGGGTCATATCTTGGTTTTACCCGCGCCGCACTTAGCAAGCAACGGCTTTAGCCATTGGCAGCGGCTATCCACACGCCGATGATCCAGGTGCTGGCGGCGAGGCAGGCGAGTCCGAATTCGGCGAGCATGCCCAGGCCGGTGGCCTTCAGCGCCGCCCAGCTGGATCTCGCCGCCGTCGACATGTCCCGCGTCCGCAGGAACTCGCTGACCAGCAGGCCGGCGGCAAAGCCCACGAAGAGCCCCACGACCGGGATGATGAACATCCCCACCACGCCCGCCACCAGTGCCAGCACGATGCTGCGGCTGGGAATGGCATGCTGCTTCAACTTCCTCCCCGTGAGGACCGCCCCTGCAGTCATCCCCGCGGCGACAAAGATCATGGCCACCGCGAAGACCACCCATCCGGCAGTCCCGGCGCCGCCCCAGATAGCCCACGCCAACAGGCTGACGCCGATCAGGACACTTCCGGGCAGGACGGGGATGATGGTGCCCGCCACCCCCACCAGGATCGCCAGGCCGCACAGGATGGTCACTACGGTCTCGGAGCTCATGGTCCCCAGTCTAGGGGCCGCTTAACGCGCGGCTTCTTAACCACGACGGCGGTGCCTCCTTCACAAAGGGGGCGCCGCCGTCGTGGTTTCCTGCAGGAAGAAGAAGCCTTACTCCGCTTCCACCGCCGCGGCGACTGCCGCGGTGACGGCGGGGGCAACACGGGGGTCCAGCGGGCTGGGCACGATGTACTCTGCCGAAAGATCCTCTGCGGCGAGGTCCGCGATGGCGCGGGCCGCCGCCAGCTTCATGGCCGGCGTGATGCGGCGGGCACCGGCATCAAGGGCGCCGCGGAAGATGCCCGGAAACGCCAGGACGTTGTTGATCTGGTTGGGGAAGTCGCTGCGGCCGGTGGCCACCACTGCGGCGTACTTCACGGCCACCTCGGGCAGGACCTCGGGGTCCGGGTTGGACAGCGCGAACACGATGGCGTCCTGGTTCATGGTGGCAAGGTGTGCCTCGTCCAGCTTGGAGGAGGAGACGCCGATGAAGACGTCGGCTCCGGCCAGTGCCTCGGCGGGGCCGCCGGCAACGCCACGGGGGTTGCTGCGGCCGGCGATGTCGGCCTTCTTGCTCGTGGAGTCTGCTGCCAGGTCCGGGCGGCTGCTGTTGAGGACGCCGCGGGAGTCCAGGAGGACGACGTCGCTGATGCCGGCGGCCAGCAGGATTTCGGCGACCGCGATGCCCGCAGCCCCTGCGCCGGACACCACCACCTTGAGCCCTTCCAGGCCGCGGCCGGTCACCTTGGCGGCGTTGGTCAGGGCGGCGAGGGCCACGACGGCGGTTCCGTGCTGGTCGTCGTGCATGACCGGGCAGTCCAGGGCCTCGATGAGCTTCTCCTCGAGCTCGAAGCAGCGCGGAGCGGAGATGTCTTCAAGGTTGACTGCACCGAAGCTGGGGCGCAGGCGGACCAGGGTTTCCACGATCTCGTCCACGTCGGTGGTGTTGAGGACCAGCGGGATGGAATCGAGGTCACCAAAGGTCTTGAACAGGGCGGACTTGCCTTCCATGACGGGCAGCGAGGCGCTGGGGCCGATGTTGCCCAGGCCCAGGACGGCGGTGCCGTCGCTGACCACGACCACCAGGCGTTCGGCCCAGGTGAGGGTTCGGGCCAGTTCAGGCTTCGCGTGGATGGCGCGGCTGACTTCGGCGACACCCGGCGTGTAGGCGATGGACAGGTCACGCTTGTTCGACAGCGGGGCTGTGGTGCTGATGGACAGCTTGCCGCCCTGGTGGGCTCCGAAGATCTCGTCCTCGGTCAGCGGGGCGGTCGCGGAATCGTCAATGGCAGTGATTGCGTCAATGGACACGTCGTTGTCTCCTGGTGCTCGCCGTGGGCGCACGGCACATGGGGCTTGGGCCCGGCCGGGCCCAAGCAGGGAAAGTAGTGCGACAGGAAACCCAGGGGTGGCGGGTCCGTGGGAACGCCGGGGATGTTTCCGCCCTGCCGCTCCTGTGCCTCCATGGTAGGCAGCCGGGGAACCAGCTTCTGGTGCCCCTTGACAAGGAAGGAAGGTGCAAAAACGTTTAGGCAGACGTTTTTATGGTCCAGATCACGGCATTATGGCGGATTTAATCCGCTTTTGGTCTAGACCAGTTACGCGGATTTGGTAACTGTGAACCCGGAGTCGGCCGCGGGAGACAGCCTGCCGCACGCCTTTTTGAGGTCTTCCTCGGCTTCGAAGAGGGAAAGCCGGCGGTTCCGGACGGACTGGACCAGACCAGTGACGGTCAGCAGGAGGACCCGCGCCCCTACGGCATCGCCGCAGGCGGAGGTGACGAGCTTCTCACTGAGCACGTCGATCTCGCGCAGGAGGTCGGTGGTGTCCTTCTCCGGGAGGTACACGCCCCGGCTAAGGCACTGCTCCACGGCGGGCTGCATGACGCGCATGTGGAAGATCTCCATCAGCAGGCCCGAAAGTGCTCGGCCACGGAAGCGGGGTGAGGAATTGCGGGTTCCGGCCTGCAGCTCATCAAGCTGCTGCCGGTACAGCGCCAGCATCAGGTGCGTGGGCGACGGAAAGTAGCGGTAAAGGGTGCCCAGCGGTACGTCTGCTTTTTCTGCGACCTGGGAGAGTTCCACACCGTCGAGTCCCGTGCGGGCGAACCCTGCAGCAGTATCGAGGATCCGCGTGTAGCGGAGGCGCTGACGTGGAGCGGAAGGCCGGGCGGCCATGGGCGGATGGTCTGAAAAAGTCTCGGGCACCAGCATTCCGGGGTTGTGTTTTAGCGACTGCGGCCAGGAGCGCCCCCACTTCCGTACCGCCCTGCAGCCGGGTTCAACTATACGGCACAGAACCATGCCCTAATTTGTCAGCCAGCCTTACTATCGGTACCTCCAGGGTTAGCTGACGCCCTTGATTTTCACCACGAAGACGGCGCCCAGCAGCCCAATGACGGCTGCCGTCAGGAACAGTGTCCGGTAGCCGCCCCCGTAGGTCACGGCCAGCAGCGCCAGCGCCGGGGCGACCACCTGCGGCAGGGAGTTGGCCACGTTGATGACGCCCATGTCCCTGCCGCGGCTGACGGCGAAGGGCAGGACCTGGGTGAGCAGTGCGAAGTCCACGGCCAGGTACGCGCCGAAGCCGATGCCCAGCACGGCGGCGCCGGCAAGGGCGCCCGGCCACACAGGGAAGAACGCCATGATGGCGCCGGCCATGGCAATGGTGGCGGAGGAGCCGATGACGAAGGGCTTCCGTCTCCCCATCCGGTCGCTCCAGGGCCCCGCCAACACTGCGGTGATCATCACCATCACGGCATAAATCCCCGTCAGGACCAGCACGCCGGTGGCCGGATCCTGGTATTTGATGATGTCCCGCAGGAAGAAGAGCAGGTACACGATGGTCAGCTGGTTGCCAACGTTCACCAGGAACCGCGTCAGCCAGGCCCAGGCAAAGTCAGGGTAGCGCCGGGGGCTGATCCAGAATCCGCGCAGGAACCGGCCAAGCCCGAACCGTCCGGCAGCGTCCTTCGGCAGTGCGGGGTCGTTGCTATGGAACAGGTATGGCAGCACGGACACCAGCAGCGCCCCGGCGCACAGCCAGTAACCCACCATGAAGTTGCCTGACACCACGGCACCGAAGACGGCTCCGGTGAGGATTCCAAGTGTCTGGCCCATGGCGGCAAGCCCGCCCACTCCCCCGCGCTGGACCACCGGTACCCGGTCGGGGACGGCGGCGGTGATGGCAGCATAAGCGGCATTCGCGCCAAGCTGCACCAGACACCAGAACAGCACCATCAGCGCCACGGCACCGGAGAAGGACATGGCCAGCAGCGCCGCAGTGGCCAGCCCCGCACCGGCCAGCACCCATGGCGCGCGCCGCCCGAAGCGGGAGGTGGTCCGGTCCGAGAGCGCACCGAAGAGCGGATTGGCCACCAGGGAGACCGCCGCGCCACAGGCCGTGACCAGCGAAAGGATAGCCTCCTTGCCGGGCGCGTCGATGCTGATCGCCTGCTGGCCGATAAACACGTTGATGGGGCCGAAGAACGCCGCGTTGATGCCCACGTTCACCAGCACCAGGCCGGTGACCCAGCGGGCGGTTACTTTGTGCACCGGTTCGGCGAGCGCCGCCGTCGTACTAACACCTTCGGAGGTGCCACCCGGCGGCACGGGCGTGTGGAACGGACTCATTCGCTTGGCTCCCCCTGCTGCGGCCGGTTGGCGGTGGGATCAGACTATCGTGGGCGGTAGCCGGCCGCCCGGGTAATTGGCGGCCTATCGCCCAAGGAACAACGTTGGCAAGGACAAAGGAGACCCAGATGAGCGCACCCACCCCGGCAGAAGGCACAGCGGTGAACACGGCAGACCTTTACGATGAGCGCGGGGACGAACTGGCGTCCGTCTCCCTGCAGTTCCAGTCCCTGGGCGGCCGCTCGCACTTCAGCGGTCCCGTGCGCACCATCCGCTGCTTCCAGGACAACGCCCTGGTGAAGTCGACGCTCAATTCCCCAGGCAACGGGGCCGTGCTGGTGGTGGACGGCGGCGGTTCGCTGGGCACCGCGCTGATGGGGGACATGATCGCCGAAAGCGCCGTGGCGAACGGGTGGGCCGGCGTCGTCATCAATGGGGCCATCCGCGACCGACTGGCCATCGCGCGGCTGGACCTGGGCGTCAAGGCCCTGGGCAGCAACCCAAGGAAGAGCCTGAAGGCCGGCGCAGGCGAGGTGGACGTGGATGTGGTGATTGACGGCGTGACCTTCCGCCCCGGAGCCACCGTCTGGTGCGACCCGGACGGAATCCTCGTGGAGCCGTAGCGGAAAAGTCCGCAGGGCGGGGAATAGAAAGAGCGGGTAAGATAGTTACTGAAAGCAACTATCGCTGCTTATATCCTTTTCTTTCCCTTGGAGCACCCATGTCCAAATCCACGGCCGCGCCCGGCGCGGGAGAAACCCTGACGCGACGCCAGATCGTCACCGTGATGGTGGGCCTGATGCTGGGCATGTTCCTGGCGTCCCTTGACCAGACCATCGTTTCCACGTCCATCTACACCATCGCCAATGACCTTGACGGGCTCTCGCTGCAGGCGTGGGCCACCACGGCGTACCTCATCACCTCCACTGTCAGCACCCCGCTGTACGGCAAGCTGAGCGACATCTTTGGCCGCCGTCCGCTGTACCTGACCGCGATCGCCGTCTTCCTGGTGGGCTCCATCTACGCCGGGTCCGTGCACTCGATGACCGAGCTTGCCATTGCCCGCGGCATCCAGGGCCTGGGCGCCGGCGGCCTGCTGGCCCTGGCGCTGACCATCATCGGGGACATCGTTTCCTTGAAGGACCGCGCCAAGTACCAGGGCTACTTCATGTCCGTGTTCGGCATCTCCTCGGTCCTGGGCCCGGTGGTGGGCGGCGCGTTCGCCGGCTCCGCCAACATCCTGGGCTTTGACGGCTGGCGCTGGGTGTTCTTCATCAACCTGCCCATCGGACTGGCCGCCCTGGTGGTGGTGTTCCTGTTCCTGCACCTGCCGGCGAAACACCTCAAGCAGAGGATCGACTACTGGGGCGCCGCCGCCATCACGGTGGCCATCGTTCCGCTGCTCCTGGTGGCCGAACAAGGCCGCTCGTGGGGCTGGGCGTCCACCAACTCGTTCCTTTGCTACGGGGTGGGCATCCTGGGCATCGCGTGGTTCCTGCTCGCCGAGAAGCGCGCGGGGGACTATGCCCTGATTCCGCTGCGGCTCTTCAGCAACATCACGTTCGGGCTGTCCTCGCTGCTGAACTTCATCATCGGCATCGGCATGTTCGGTGCCATCGCGATGCTCCCCATGTACCTGCAGCTGGTCAAGGGCCTCACCCCCACGGAGGCCGGCCTGATGATGATCACCTTCACCGTCGGCATCCTCTTTGGCTCCATCACCGCCGGCCGCACCATTTCGGCCTCCGGCACATTCCGCATCTTCCCCATCATGGGCACCGGCATCCTCACCGCCGCCGCCCTGGTGATGGGCTCGGTCCTGAAAGTGGACACAGGGTTGTGGGTTCCCGGCCTGATCGCGGTGTTCTTCGGCGTCGGCCTGGGCTTCTGCATGCAGCCGCTCACCCTGGCCATGCAGACCTCGGTGCCGCCGCGCGACATGGGCGTGGGAACCTCCTCCGCCGCCTTCTTCCGCTCCATGGGCGGCGCCGTGGGCACCGCCGTCTTCATCTCCATGCTGTTCAGCCTGGCCGCTGACAGGATCGCCGAGGGCATGAAGTCCGCCGCCACGGATCCTGCCTATTTGGCCGTCCTCAAGGATCCCGCGGTGGCCTCGGACCCGGCCAACGCCAAGCTGTACGACTTCTTCAAGAACGGCGCCTCCAACGATTCGCTGAACGACACCAGCTGGCTGCACACGGCCAACAGCACGCTGACCCGCCCCATCACCGAAGGGTTCGCCACGTCCATCGACACGGTGATGCTGACGGCTGCGGCGCTCACCGGCCTGGCGTTCCTCATCAGCTTCGCCCTGCCGCGGAAGAAGCTGACAGACCAGAAGGCCTCGCCGCAGGACAAGGACGACATGCAGATCCCGGCACACTAGCCCGGGCACTAAGACCAGACGACGACGGCGGCACGGCCCGTCGTCGTCGTCTTCTTTTTGGCGCGCATCACCGCTTGGGCGGGCCCCCTAAGTGGATCGGGGAGCCATGGCGTGGAACACTACCGTAAGTACACTGGCCATTCGGTCGGTTCTGCAGCCGACGACGTCCGCACCGCTTCCACCCATTCCAGAACCCAGGGAGAACCATGCCCACTGCACAGGAGCAGACCAACACCGGGATACCGCGGCGGGTGATCTGGCTGGCCCTCGCGGGGGCGGTGGGCGGATTCCTCTTCGGGTTCGACTCGTCCGTGGTCAACGGTGCCGTGGACGCCCTGAAGGGAGAATTCGCGCTGTCCGAGGCCGTGACCGGCTTCGCCGTGGCCGTCGCCCTCCTGGGCTGCGCGGCGGGCGCCTTCCTGGCGGGCAGGGTGGCGGACCGCCATGGCCGCATCCCCGCCATGAAGCTGGGCGCACTGCTCTTCCTGGTCAGCGCCCTGGGTACCGGCTTCGCCTTCGGCGTATGGGATCTGGTGTTCTGGCGCTTGGTGGGCGGGCTGGGCATCGGCCTGGCCTCCGTTATCGCCCCCGCCTACATCTCCGAGATTTCACCCCGGAAGGTCCGCGGCCGCCTGGCCTCGCTGCAGCAGCTGGCCATCACCACCGGCATCTTCGCGGCACTGTTGTCGGACGCGCTCCTGGCCACCAGCGCAGGCGGTGCGGACCAGCGCTTCTGGCTGGGCATTGAAGCGTGGCGCTGGATGTTCCTTGCCGCAGCAGTCCCCGCCGTCGTCTACGGCTGGATCGCCTTCACCCTGCCCGAATCCCCCCGGTTCCTGGTCTTCAAGGGCAAGGAGGAGGAGGCCCGGAAGGTCTTCGCCTCCATCGCCCCCTCCGAGGACACCGACCGGCACATCCGCGACATCCAGGAAGCCATCGAGGAGGACAAGATCGCCGGCCAGAAGGGCTCCCTGCGCGGCAAGACCCTGGGCCTGCAGGCCGTGGTCTGGGTGGGCATCACCCTCTCCGTGCTGCAGCAGTTCGTGGGCATTAACGTGATCTTCTACTACTCCACCACCCTGTGGAAGGCAGTGGGCTTCCAGGAGAAGGACTCCCTGGCCATCTCGGTGGCAACGTCCGTCACCAACATCCTGGTCACCCTGGTGGCCATCGCCCTGGTGGACCGGGTGGGCCGCCGCCCCATCCTCCTGACCGGATCCGTGGGCATGGCCGTGTCCCTGGGCGCCATGGCGCTGGCATTCTCGTCCGCAACCGGCAGCGGCGAGGACATCACCCTCCCCGGCGCGTGGGGTCCTGTTGCCCTGGTGGCCGCCAACGTCTTCGTCATCAGCTTCGGCGCCTCCTGGGGCCCGCTGGTGTGGGTCCTCCTGGGTGAGATCTTCCCGTCCAGGATCCGCGCCCGCGCCCTGGGCCTTGCCGCCGCGGCGCAGTGGGTGGCCAACTTCGTGATCACCCTCAGCTTCCCGGCGATGGCGGCCGCCTCGCTGCCGCTGACCTACGCCATGTACGCCCTGTTCGCGGCCGCGTCCTTCTTCTTCGTGATGTTCAAGGTGCCGGAGACCAACGGGATGTCCCTGGAGCAGGCGGAGACCCTGTTCGTCCCGAAGGGGTCGGCGAAGGTGAAGTAACGCCCCCTCCCCTTCCGCAGGAAAACAGCAGACCCTCCATCACATGGCGTGATGGAGGGTCTGCTGTTTGAAGGGCAGTGGTTAGACGACGTGCGGTTCGTGCGAGGACAGGTACTTGCGTCCGCCGAAGGCGATGGCGATGGCGATCACCATCGCCAGGGCGCCGGCGAAGAACGGAACCTGCGGGCCAAAGTGTTCACCGAGCTGCGCCGCCAGGAACGGTGCCAGCGCGCCGCCCA
This sequence comes from Arthrobacter sp. FW306-07-I, assembly GCF_021800405.1. Classification (NCBI taxonomy): domain Bacteria; kingdom Bacillati; phylum Actinomycetota; class Actinomycetes; order Micrococcales; family Micrococcaceae; genus Arthrobacter; species Arthrobacter sp. FW306-07-I. Next base: position 4,282,533 of record NZ_CP084550.1, read on the forward strand.
TCCAGCGGACAAAGTTGTAGCCGGAGGACGCCACGGGCCGCGGCGAATCGGACACACCCATGGCCAGTTCGGTGTAGATGGTGTTGTTGATGCCCAGGAGCGCACCGGCCGCGATGACCAGGACGACGACGGCGGGAACCGAGTGTCCGGCTGCCAGTCCCAGCCCGGCGAGGTCCAGCATGAGCAGGAACAGCGTTCCGGTCAGGACCTTGACGGCGCCGAAGCGGTTCTGCAGGGGCGGTGCTACGAAGACGGAGAACACGGCCACGGCAACGCCCCAGCCGAAGAAGACGCCGCCGATTCCATATGCATTCATGCCCAGGATGAACGGGGTGAAAGCCAGGATGGTGAAGAAGCCGTAGTTGTAGAACAGGCCGCTTGCCGCCGTCGTTCGCAGTCCCTTGTGGCCCAGCGCCAGCAGGGGATCGCGCAGGCGCACCTTGCGTTCGGGCAGCGGCGTGTTGGGCAGTAGGGCGATCAAGGCGATGAAGGCGGCGGCCATCAGGACGGCGGTGCCGAAGAAGGGTGCGCGCCACTGCCAACCGCCCAGGAGGGCGCCAAGGAGCGGGCCGAGGGAGATGCCAAGGCCCAGGGCGGCTTCGTAGAGGATGATGGCGGTGCCGGCGCCGCCGCTGGCGACGCCCACGATCACGGCGAGGGCGGTGGCCACGAAGAGGGCGTTGCCCAGCCCCCAGCCGGCGCGGAAGCCCACCAGTTCACCGACGCTTGCCGACAGGCCGGACAGCGAGGAGAAGACTACGATGACGGCCAGGCCGATCAGCAGCGTCTTTTTGCCGCCGATCCGGGAGGAGACGAAGCCGGTAATCAGCATGGCCAGCGCCGTGACCAGGAAGTAGCTGGTGAACAGCAGGGATACCTGGCTGGGGCTGGCGTCCAGGTTGGTGGCGATGGCCGGGAGGATGGGGTCCACCAGCCCGATGCCCATGAAGGCGAACACCGCGGCGAGGGCGGTTGCCCATACCGCCTTGGGCTGCTTCAGGAATGAGGCTTTTTCAGCCTGCAAAGTTGATTCTGGTGCTTGCAGGGATTCTGCGAGCTGGCCGTCCATGGAGGGTACTCCTAAGTTTCAGTACGAATCGGTTCAGTTCTGGAGGGAGGCGTTGATTTTGTCGATGACCGGCAGGGCCTCGGCCAGGGCTTTGCGGTCCTGGTCGGTGAGGGTGCTTAGGATTTCGGCCATCACCTGGTTGCGGCGCCTGTTGGCGGAGTCGACGGCGGCGCGGCCTTCTTCAGTCAGGATCACCCGGACGGCGCGGGAGTCCGCAGGGTCCGGCTCGCGGCGGGCCAGGCCCGCGCGCTCAAGCTTGATGATCTGTTCCGTGGCGCTGGGCACGCGGACCCCCAGGTTCCGGGCGATCTCGCCGACGCGCTGGCCTTCACCGAGCAGCATCTTGAGGGTACTGAGCTGGGCGGCGCTGAGCTCACCGTCGGCGTCGAGGCGCCGGACCAGGTACACACTGTGGCGGAGGGCTTCGCGGAACCCGCTGGCAAGTTCCTGCAGCTTGGCATCGTCGGTATTCATCGTTAGGTAGCCTAACATTTAGGCACCCTAACGGTCAATGCGTCAGAGGGCCAGCTTCATGCCGACGTGGCTGGCCTCGAATCCCAGTTGTTCGTAGAACCGGTGTGCCGCCGAGCGGCTTTTGTGGGTGGTCAGCTGCATCAGGGTGCAGCCCCGGCTCCGGGACTCCTGCACAGCCCATCCCACCATCAGCTTGCCGATGCCCTGGCCGCGAAGGGACGCTGCCACCCGGACGCCCTCCAGCTGCGAGCGCCAGGCTCCCTGGCGGGAGATGCCGGGGAGGAAGCTCAGCTGGAACGTGGCAACCACCGGTCCCGCGTTCTTGCCCGGGGGCACTGCTTCCCCTACCAGCAGCAGGTGGGCGGGATCAGCCTGAATGGCTTCGAAGGCGCGCCGGTACGGCTCCAGGTCCCGGGCCGCCTCGCGGCCGGCCCCCAAAGCATCGTCAGCCAGCAGCTGCACCATGGCGGGCAGGTCCGCGCGGGCGGCGTGGCGGAGGCGGAACGTGCCGCCGTCGACGTCGGCGGTGAACACTGTGGGCGCGGCATCCGGGGTAAGGGTCACCCGCCCAGCTTGGCACAAACAAAGAACGACGCCGGCACTTGGGGGCGGTTTCTAGGGGTCGTTGCAACACTGCTGGTGTTATGTGGTCATTAGTAGATCACGCAGACGCTCGGCTGGGGTGTCCCAGCCGAGCGTTTTGCGTGGTCGGCTGTTGAGTTCTTGGGCGACGTGTTCGAGGTCTTCGGGGCCATAGATGGATAGGTCCGTGCCTTTTTCGAAGTATTGGCGCAGCAAGCCATTGGTGTTTTCGTTGGAGCCGCGTTGCCAGGGGCTGGCGGGGTCGCAGAAGTAGACCTGCATGTCCGTGGCCATGGTGAAGGATTTGTGGGCTGCCATTTCCGCGCCCTGGTCCCAGGTCAGGGAGCCTCGGAGGTGTTCGGGGAGTGTCTTCATCGTGGCGATGAGGCCATCACGGACGGTTTCGGCGGTGTGGTCTCCGGGCAGATGGACGAGCATGACGTATCTGGTGGTGCGTTCAACGAGGGTGGCGATGGCGGACTGGTTGCTTGCCCCGGTGATCAGGTCTCCTTCCCAGTGTCCTGGAACGGCGCGGTCTTCAACTTCGGGTGGGCGTTCGGAGATCATCACCATAGGGTCAGCGAAGCGGGGCTGCCGCTGCTGGGGGTCCTTGTGAGGCTTACGGCGCGTCCGGCCGGTGCGCAGAGCTGCCTGGACTTCACGTTTGAGTCCTCCGCGGGCCTGGAAGTAGAGGGCCTGATAGATCGTTTCTGGGCTCACGCGCATCTCCGGGTCGTTGGGAAACTTCCTGATCAGCTTGTTGCTGATCTGTTCCGGTGACCAGCGCCGAAGCAGCTTCTTCTTCACATACTTTCGTAACCGGTGGTGAGTGACCAGCTTGCTGTCCTTGGGCCGGGGCCGCCGGGCGGTCGCGGCACGTTGGGCTGCATAGGCGTAATACTTCCCATCGTTGACACTGTTCCTGGCCAGTTCCCGGCTGATGGTCGAGGCGGACCGGCCCAGCTCCCTGGCGATCTTCCGGACCGGTGTGCCGGCAGCGCGGAGGTCAGCAATCCGTTCCCGGTCCTGCAAAGTCAGGAATCTGGCATCCAGTGGTTTCTCCAAGGCCGCAAGTGCGGGAAACGCGCCAGAATCGGTGATCGCTTCGTCGGTGGTCAGTGTCATCACACCACTGGTGTAATCGACCCGGCGGCCATCACGGTAGATTCGCCCGTTCCGTGTCCTTCTGACCCCGTTGTCCCATTCCTGGGCCGTGCACCGGTTAATGCCCAGTTCTTTGGCAGCCTCCCGGCGTGTCATTCCAGCTTCGCGGAGCTTGCGGAAATCCTCACGGCTGGGGCCTTCCGTGCGTTTCCGCGCAAGCCCGGCCTTCTGGGTCCACTTGTAACAAGTTTGACGGCTCAACCCCAGTTCGGCAGCGGCAACCGTAGTGCTACCGGTACGCGCCAAAGCCTTGAAGAACGCTGCCTTCACCTCCGGGGTTACTCTCGCCCCACGGACATTCCCGCCATTTATGGTGCCGGCAGATATTCCCGCCTCACGCAGCCACCGGTAGCACGCCGACGGTTTAAGCCCGAGCTCAGCCGCGGCAAGAGCAACACTCCCCGCGCTTGCCAGTGCCCGGAAGAACCCTTCCCTTTCCCCGGAGGTATAGCTCCGTCGAGGGGTCCTGCCCTCGCTTAAAGACGACATGGTCGTTGCAACTCCCAAAACTAAGGGGTGTTGCAACGACCACTAGAACCCAAGGGGTAAGTGCCGGCGTCGTGGTTTCCGCAGTGCGTCGGTAAGTCCCGGGGGACCGGGTCAGGCGGGGGTGCGGGCCATCTCCGCCTGCCGCTCCTCCACCAGGACGGCGACGGCATTGAACAGCGGATGCTCCGGCTCGAGGCCGGTGATCCTTGCCGTGGCCTCTGCGGGGCTGGCCGCTCCCAGGATGCCGGCCAGCTCGGTGGCCTCGGCGTCGGCGGGATCGTTGAACCGCAGCGCGGCGGCGATCGCGCCCAGCAGGGCCTCGGGCACCACGCCGCGTTCGGCAAGTTCCGCGGCCGGGCCGATGAACCGCTCGTGCCGGCTCAGCTTCCGCAGCGGAGCGCGGCCCACGCGGTTGACGGTGTCCGGCAGGTACGGGTTGGAAAACCTGACCAGGATTTTCTGGACATAAGCCTCCTGCTCGTCGTTGCTGAACCCGTGCTTGTCCACCAGCAGCTGCTTGGTCTCCTCCAGCACCGCCCGCACGTCCTCGGCCACGTCCTGGTCCGCCATGGCGTCGGAGATCTTCTCCAGTCCGGCTTCGAACCCGAAGTAGGCCGCCGAGGCGTGCCCGGTGTTGACCGTGAACAGCTTGCGCTCGATGTAGGGCGAAAGGTCGTCCACGAACGTGGCACCGGGGATCACGGGGGCGGAATCACCGAAGGCCGTGCGGTCGATGACCCACTCGTAAAAGGTCTCCACGGTGACGTCCAGGCCCTGTCCGGCCTCCTGGTTGGGCACGATCCGGTCCACGGCGGTGTTGGCGAAAACTGCCTTGCCGTCCAGCACCGCAGCGGTAACCCCGGGCTGGGATGCCACCTCCTTGGCCAGGATGTCCGTGGCGTTGATCGCGTTCTCGCAGGCCATCACCTGCAGGGGTGCCAGGTCCGGCTCCCGCGCAACGATGCCCTTGGCGATCACGGGCGCCACGAACTTCAGGATGTGCGGACCCACCGCAGTGGTGACGATGTCCGCCGTCGAAATTTCCTGGACCAGTTCCGCTTCCTGGGCATTGGAGTTCAGGGCACGGAAGTTGTCCACGGTGCGCACGGCAGGGTTCTCCCCCACCTCGTGCACCGCGTAGCTGTCCGCCTCCTTGAGCCGGTTGATCAGCTCCTCGGCCACGTCCGCGAACACCACTTCGTACCCGGCATCGTGCAGGAGCAGGCCCACGAACCCGCGGCCGATGTTGCCGGCACCAAAATGTACTGCCTTCACTATGCGTTGACCTTTCCGAAGAGGTCCAGGACTTCATCCACGGAGGTGGCGGCTTCCAGGCGGGCCACCTGCTCCTTGTTGGTGAAGACCTTGGCGATGGAGGACAGGATGTGCAGGTGCTCGTTGTTGATGCCGGCAACGCCCACCACGAACTTCACCTGCTTGCCGTTCCAGTCGATGCCTTCCGGGTAGCGGATGACGGACACGGCCGACTTGCGGATGTGGTCCTTGGCGGCGTTGGTGCCGTGCGGGATGGCCAGGAAGCTGCCCATGTAGGTGGACACCGATTCCTCGCGTTCGTGCATGGCAGCGATGTAGCCCTCGTCCACGGCGCCGCGGGCCAGCAGCAACCGGCCGGCTTCGTCGATGGCGGCGTCGCGGGTGGTGGCCGAACCGGTCAGCACCACGCTCTCGCGGGCCAGGATCTCCGGCGAGCCGGCGGCGGGGGCAGGGGCTGCGTCGGCCGGGGCGTCGGCGGCGTGGGCTCCGTGGGTGGTGCCGGCGTCGGCCGCCGCTGCCACTGCCGGCCCGGAGGCGGAGGCGCCGCCGGGTGTACCTGCTCCCGCGTCCGGCCCTTCGGTTGCCGCAGTACCTTCAGTGTTGCTCTCGCGGACCAGGTCAACGATCTCGTCGTAGCGGGGGCTGTTCATGAAGTTGTCCACCGAGTAGTGCATGGCGCTGGAGGTGACAGGCTTGGCGCGTTCGGTCAGGTCCTGGTGGGTGACCACCACGTCGTAGGTGTCGCTAAGGTTGGCGATGGAGGCGTTGGTGACCTTGACGTCCGGGAAGCCGGCCGCCTTGATCTTGTTCCGCAGCACCGAAGCGCCCATGGCACTGGAGCCCATGCCGGCGTCGCACGCGAACACAATGTTCCGCACAGGACCGGCCAGCACGCCCACTCCGCCGCGGCCCGCCGCTGCGCCCGCAGCCGTTCCGGCACCGGTCAGGTGGGAGGACACGGAACTCTTCTTGCCCTTCATCTCCTCCATGCGGGCGGTGGCATCGCCCAGGTCCGCTTCGTCGCTGTGCTTGGTGGTCTTCAGGATGACCGAAGAGACCAGGAAGGAAACTGCGGCCGCCAGGACCACGGAGAGGATCACGCCGAAGTAGCTGTCGCGGGAGGTCTGTGCCAGCACGGCGAAAATGGAGCCAGGGGCGGCCGGCGCCACCAGGCCGGAGTTGGTAACGGCAAGGGTGGCGATGCCGGTCATGCCGCCGGCGATGGTACCCAGGATCAGCAGCGGGCGCATCAGGACGTACGGGAAGTAGATCTCGTGGATGCCGCCGAGGAACTGGATGATGGCTGCGCCGGGAGCCGATGCCTTGGCGGCACCGCGGCCGAAGAATGTGTACGCAAGCAGGAGGCCCAGGCCGGGGCCGGGGTTGGCTTCCAGCAGGAAGAGGATCGACTTGCCCTGCTCAAGGGACTGCTGCACGCCCAGCGGGGTGAGCACCCCGTGGTTGATGGCGTTGTTGAGGAACAGGACCTTGGCCGGCTCGATGAAGATGCTGGTCAGCGGCAGGAGGCCGTTCTGTACCAGGAACTGCACGAAATTGCCCGCGGCGGTGCTGAAGGCGGTGACCAAAGGCGATATGCCGTAGAACCCCAGCAACGCCAACAGGGCGCCCCAGATGCCGGCGGAGAAGTTGTTGACCAGCATCTCGAAGCCGGGGCGGATCTTGCCGTCCCAGATCGAGTCGATCTTCTTCATGGTCCAGCCGCCAAGGGGGCCCATGATCATGGCGCCGATGAACATCGGGATGCCTGCGCCGACGATCACGCCCATGGTGCCGATTGCTCCCACCACGCCGCCGCGGACGTCGTAGACCATCTTGCCGCCGGTGTAGCCGATGAGCAGCGGCAGCAGGTAGGTGATCATGGGGCCTACCAGGCCGATGTTCGGCTTCCCGCCAGTCTCACCGAAACCACCCAGTTGCGGAACCGGCAGCCACCCCTTCTCGATGAAGAGGGCGGTGATGATGCCCCAGGCGATGAACGCCCCGATATTGGGCATGATCATGCCGGACAGGAATGTCCCGAACTTTTGGACGTGCACGCGCGCGCTGGTGCGGGGTTTTGCAACTGTCTCTGTTGCCATGTGATTTCCTAACCGTCATTTCCTGCTGCTCCGCAGGATTGGTTTCGATGATTACGACGATGTACTGCTGGGTATTACCGGGTTGTGCGGCTAACCTGCCGGGCTGGTGGAGATCCGGTGGAGCCATTCGAGGAAGAGCTTGAGTTCCGAGCTGGAAAGCTGGTCAGAGTGCGAAGCCTGAAGTGCGGCGTTCAGGGCGATCGCTGCCACCACCACCGAGGACTTCCCGGTGCCGCCCGGGGCCGGGCCGCTGGCAGGCTCGGCGGACACCGCGAAGATCATGGCGTCCCGGGTCATGGTGGACAATTCGAGGTTGCGTTCGGTGGCGGGCTCCGCAATCAGCATCAGCGTCACACCCACGTTGGCCGCCAGGATGGACCTGGCCGCCTCCCTTGGCTGGACATTCAGCTGGCCCGCCGCCGCTGCCTTGTTCAGCATCTCCTCCATCAACGCTTCGGCATCGGCCACAATGGCCGGCCGGCTTTCCGGGCGGATATTGCCGAACATCACCAGGTACAGCTCCGGCTGGTTGAGGCCGAACTGGACGTGGTTGTCCCACATTCTCCGGATGTCCTCAAGCGGCTGTCCGGAGGGGGCGAAATCCCTTTCGCCCGCGACATATTCTTCAAACCCTGCGGCGACGACGGCGTCGAACAAACCTTCCTTGTCACCGAAGTGGTGGTACAGCGTGGGAGCCGAAACCCCCGCCAGCTGGGTGATCTGGCGGGTGGAGACCGGGGCTCCCGCGGAATTGGCCAACAGTTCCGCGGCAGCACGAAGCAGCCGCATTTTGGGGGGAAGCTGGCCATCCAAACTCATAACCGCTACCCTAGCACCTATAGCGTTGCTATATGAACTGAATCACATACAATTTTTTCAGGCACGTTTCCTGCCCCTGGACGTAGCAGTCCTCCGGCCGGACCCGGCATGGCGCCGGAGCACTTGGCGGGCCTGTCTACCGGCAGAGAATGAGGACCTTCAGTGCAGAACTTCCCAGGAGTAGGCGTCAGCCCAGGCCGCGTCATCGGCACGATCCGGCAGATGCCCAAGCCGATCAGCGAGCCTCCCGCCGGTGAACAGCTGGCCCCTGACACCACTGCCGAAGAAGCCACCGCAGCGTTGAAGGCTGCAGCCCAGGCCGTGCACGACGAACTGAAGGACCGTGCCGCCCACGCTACCGGCGACGGCAAGGCCGTCCTGGAAGCAACTGCCCTGATGGCCAAGGACACCATGCTGATCAAGGGCGCGGCCAAGCTGGTGGCCCGGGGTGTTTCTGCCGAACGCGCCATCTGGGAATCCGGCTCCTCGGTGTCCGAAATGCTGCACAACCTGGGCGGTTACATGGCCGAACGCGCCACCGACGTCCTCGATGTGCGCGCCCGGATCGTCGCCGAGCTGCGGGGCGTAGCCGCACCCGGCATCCCCGCCTCCAACGCCCCCTTCGTCCTGGTGGCAGAAGACCTGGCCCCCGCGGACACCGCAACCCTGGACCCCAACAAGGTCCTGGCCCTCGTCACCGCCGGCGGCGGCCCCCAGTCCCACACCGCCATCATCGCCCGCTCCCTCGGCCTGCCCGCCGTGGTGGCCGCCGTCGGTGTTGACGAACTGCCCGACGGCACCGAGGTCTACGTGGACGGCGCTGCCGGCCTCATCACCGTCGAGCCGGACGATTCCCTGCGCGCAACGGCGGAAGCCTGGGCTGCCACGGCATCGCTGCTCGCGGAATTCACCGGCACGGGCGCGACGGCGGACGGCCACGAAGTGCCGCTGCTGGCCAACGTGGGCGGCGGCAAGGACGCCGAGGCGGCCGCAAAGCTGGGAGCCCAGGGCGTGGGGCTCTTCCGCACCGAGTTCTGCTTCCTGGAACGGGACACCGAACCCAGCGTCGAGGAACAGGCCGCAGCCTACAAGAGCGTCTTCGACGCCTTCCCCGGCAAGAAGGTGGTCCTGCGGACGCTGGATGCCGGCGCCGACAAGCCGCTGCCCTTCCTGACCGATTCCACCGAACCCAACCCGGCCCTGGGTGTCCGCGGCTACCGCACCGATTTCACCACCCCCGGTGTCCTTGACCGGCAGCTGGAAGCCATCGCCCTGGCCGAGCAGCAGTCCCAGGCCGACGTCTGGGTCATGGCACCCATGATCTCCACGGCGGAAGAAGCCGCCCGCTTCGCCTCCATGTGCGCTGACGCCGGCATCAAGACCCCGGGCGTGATGGTGGAGGTTCCGTCCGCGGCCCTCACCGCCGAATCCATCCTCCGCGAAGTCGGCTTCGCGAGCTTGGGAACCAACGACCTCACGCAGTACGCCATGGCCGCCGACCGCCAGCTCGGCCCGCTGGCCAACCTGAACACCCCGTGGCAGCCCGCGGTCCTGCGCCTCGTTGGGCTGACCGTCGAAGGCTCCCGCGCGGAAGGCCACAACAAGCCCGTGGGCGTCTGTGGTGAGGCTGCCGCCGATCCCGCCCTCGCCGTCGTCCTTACCGGCCTTGGCGTCAGCACCCTGTCCATGACCGCCCGCTCGCTGGCCGCAGTGGCAGCGGTCCTGAAGACGGTCACCCTGTCCGAGGCGCAGGAACTGGCCAAGCTGGCCCTGTCCGCACCGAGCGCCACCGAGGCACGGGCATGGGTCCGGGAGAAGCTGCCGGTCCTGGAGGAGCTGGGGCTCTGACGCCCCCGCCCGCCTCCGGTACGCCGGCTGCGGCCGGGATAGGCTACATGCATGGCACTGATAGCCCCCCGAGTCACGGCCGGCCTGCCCGCCGGCGATGCGCGCAGCCTTGCGCGCGCCCTTGAGGACAGCAATGACATCACCGTGTTCGTTGACGGCACCGTCCACCGCCTGCCCGGACAGGCGCGGGACGCCGTCGTGGACCTCCTCGCCAGGCTGGGCCGTGGCGAGACGGTGACCGTGAGCAGCGTGGAGGACATGTTGACCACCTCGCAGGCAGCCGAGCTGGCGGGGATCTCGCACACCTACCTGCGCAACATGACTGACCGCGGCGAGATCCCGGTGGAGTACCGCGGCTCGCACCGCCGCATCCGGACGGCCGACATCATGGCCTGGCTCGAAAAGCAGAAGCTTGCGGAACAGAAGCGCAAGCAGGAAAAGAACGCCGGGGACAACGCCGGCGCGGGCGAGTAGTGCGGACGCGGATGGCTTGGCCGCGGGCCCGGAAAGACATTGCGCTGCAGTCAGCCGACGTGGAAGCGAACGGCTTTCAGGGGCGCATCCTCTGGTCAGACGGAACTCCTGCACCGGGACTGGAGGCTGCGGCCGGTGCGGCAGCACCGGCCTATATCCTCATCCACGGCATCGGTGTTTCGCACCGCTACCTGCGGCGCCTGCATGGCCAACTTGCCGCCGTCGCGCCCACCTATTCGCTGGACCTTCCGGGATTCGCCGCAACACCCAAGCCCGGCAGGCAGCTGTCCGTGGCGGACTATGGCGCCTTCATCGCGCAGGTGCTGAAGGCCAGCGGCATCAGCTCGTACATCCTGGTGGGGCATTCGATGGGCGTGCAGTTCGCCATCGAGGCCGCCCTCTACGCGCCAGGCCAGGCGCAACGGGTGGTGCTAATGGGCCCGGTGGTGGACTCGCGGCACCGCAGCCTGCGGCGGCAGGGCTTGGCCCTGTTCCTTGATGCGCTCCTCCGCGAGAGCGCCTCCTCCAACTGGCTCGTCGTTTCGGACTACTTCCGCTGCGGCCCGCGCTGGTACTTGACTGAGTTGCCCGTGATGATGTCCTATCCAACCGAGCTGCGGCTCGCGGGGATCAACGTGCCGGTCCTGGTCCTGCGGGGCAGCCACGACCAGGTGGCAGGCGGCGATTGGTCGCTCCGGCTCTCTCGCGTGGTGCAGCAAGGCAGTTTCGTCGAGATAGCGCGAGCGGGGCACGTGGTCCAGCACCTGCGCCCCCGGCTGGTGGCCGACGCCATCAAATCCTGGGCCGCGCGGCCCACCGGCGCATCTTGAGCGCGGCGTGCAGTTCCAGGCGGGGAAGCCCCTTCAGGGGGTCCACGCCCAGCAGTTGGCGGATCCGGCCCAGCCGGTTGTAGATGCTGCTCCGGTGCAGGTGGAGCTTGCCAGCCACGTCCTGGACCGATCCGTCGTTGTCATAGAGCAGTTCCAGCACGGGGATGAGCTCGCCGTTGCGGTCGTGGTCCTCAAGCATTCGGAAGTACACCGATCCGGAGTCCGCCCAGGCCCCCACTCCTCCCCCGGCCGAAGCCAGGAGCTGGTACACGCCGGTGGACCTGCAATCCACCAGCTCGCCCAGCTGCGGATCCACCGCCGCGGCCTGGGCCGCCACGCGGGACTGCCGGTATGCCTCGGCGAGCTGCCTGGTCTTGGCGAAGCCCTCGCTGATGCCCAGGATGATCCGGTGGACCGGACGGCCAGAGCGCTTTGCCAGCTCCAGCTGGTAGTGGACCAGGACCTGCGCATGGTTGGCGCGGCCGGTCGATTCCCGGAACAGCACCACCGAATGGGTCTCCGTGCCGGCACTGAAGAGGGCGGCATCCATGCCCACCGTTGCCTGCAGCGCCGTGGAGCGGTGGATCAGTGTGGACGCGATGGGGTCCGGGCCGCTGGCCCACCCGTCGGCATCAAGTACCGTGACCATCTGCCACGGCCCCCGGCCCTGGACTTCCTTCCATCCCGCCACCGCCGCCACCGCGTTGGGTTCTCCGGAACAGGCCAGCAGGAACTCACGCTCCCGACTCCGCCGGAATTCGGATTCGGCAGTATTGGAGTCGAGCAGGAGGCCGGAAAGCAGCTCCAGCTCATGGTTGACGGCCGGCAGCTGGGTGAGGATCGCCGTCGGGCTTTCCTCCGCCGAGTCCTGCTGCACCCAGAGGTACCCCACCCGGAAACCCCGGACCATCAGCGGGACGCAGACCCGGCCCAGCATGCCCAGGTCCGGGTTGGCCGGGACCACGACGGGGCGCACGGCGGTGGCGATCCCATGCGACAGCTGCCACGCGCTCACGTCCGCAGGTACCTTCTTGCTCAGGAGGAAGTTCACCCGCACCCGGTCGGCGTGGGACTGGTTGGAGCTGTAGGCAAGCAGCAGGCCGTCCAGATCTTCTAGGGACAGGCCGCGGCCCAGCTTCTGCGCCACCTGTTCGACCAGCTGTTCCACACCCTGCTGCTGCATGGGCCAACAGTACTGCCTTCAAAGCGCCCTGGACGAACGGACAGGAGGCGACACCTGACGCTTCAGGACTCGACAGATGTCGAGCTGAAGCGGCGGAAAACCTCAGAAATCCGCGGTTTTGAAGTCTGCGCCCCCCACCCGTCATGTCGGCTGGCTCACAGCGGGATTTATCGTTGAAACACGAAAATCCTTCCGCATTTCCCGGCCCACCGGCCCCAAAAACTGGAGCAGACGATGATCATCGGCGTCCCCAAAGAGATCAAGAACAACGAATTCCGGGTGGCCATCACCGCCGCCGGCGTCCACGAGTTCCTCACCCACGGACACACCGTCCTGGTGGAGCGTGGGGCGGGCCTGGGCTCGGGCATCACCGACGAGGAATATTCAATTGCCGGCGCCGAGATCGTCAACGAAGCCGATGACGTTTGGGCCCGCGCGGACATGGTGATGAAGGTCAAGGAACCCATCAAGTCCGAGTACCACCGCTTCCGCAAGGGCCTGATCCTCTTCACGTACCTGCACCTGGCCGCCGAACCGGAGCTGACCAAGGAGCTCATCAACTCCGGCGTCACCGCCATCGCCTACGAAACCGTCCAGGAGGGCCGGACCCTCCCGCTGCTGGCCCCGATGTCCGAGGTTGCCGGCCGCCTCTCCGTCCAGGTGGGCGCCACCTCACTGATGGCTCCGGCCGGCGGCAAGGGCGTCCTGCTCGGCGGCGTGCCCGGCGTCCGCCCCGCCAAGGTGGTTGTCCTGGGCGCCGGCGTGGCCGGCACCAATGCCGCAGCCATGGCCCTGGGCCTCGGCGCCGACGTCACCATCCTGGACATCAACATCAACCGCCTCCGTGAACTGGACACCCAGTACCAGGGCCGGCTGAAGACCGTGGCCTCCAACAAGTACGAAATCGAAAAGTCCGTGGTGGATGCGGACCTGGTGATCGGTTCAGTCCTGATTCCCGGCGCCAAGGCCCCCAAGCTCGTCACCAACGACCTCGTGGCCCGCATGAAGCCCGGTTCGGTCCTGGTGGACATCGCCGTGGACCAGGGTGGCTGCTTCGAGGACACGCACCCCACCACGCACCAGGAACCGACGTACAAAGTGCACGAGACCATCTTCTACTGCGTGGCCAACATGCCCGGCGCCGTGCCCAACACCTCCACCTACGCGCTGACCAACGTCACCCTGCGGTACGCCGTGGCACTGGCCAACCTGGGCGTCAAGGCCGCCTTCGACCGCGATCCGGCCCTCGCCGCCGGCCTCAACATCGCCGCCGGCCACGTGGCACACCACTCCGTGTCCGAGGCCCACGGCCTGCCCCTCGTCGCCGACTGGCACGAGCTCGTTTCGGCCTAGTCCCTCCATCGATTGCTCCGTACTTGTCCTTTTGAACCCTCAAAACGACACCTACGGAGCAATCGATTGGCTTTTAACCAGTTGGCGCGCCCTCTCGATAATCTTCAGGACCTCAACGGCGTCCTCTGGATTTACTGGGAGGGGAAGGGGTGACGCTGCCCCGCCGTCGAGGATCTTGTTCGCCAGCAGGCGGTAGAACTCCGGGTAGTTACCTTGTTCGGTGGGGAGCCGGTCCAGGTGGCCGCCGCGGCCCAGGAGTCCGGCCCACTCGGGGGCCTCGACGCCGTACTCCGCGTCCAGGGGGCTCCCGCCGGCGGCGATGTACGGCTCCTGCGGGTCCACCCCATGCTTGGTGAAGCCGCCAATCGACCCCAGCACCCGGAAGCGCGGCCCCTGCTGCGCGCACAGCATGTTCGTGGTCAGGTGGCTAACCACTCCGGAATTATGCTGCAGGGCCAGGAAGACGTCGTCCTCCGCCCGTTCGTCGGAACGCCGCGCCGTCAGCTCAGCATGCAGCACGCTGGCCGGACCAAAGAGCTGCAGCGCCTGGTCGATCAGGTGGCTGCCGAGATCGAAGAGCGCTCCTCCCCCGTCGGCTGCGGTGGCCCTTGCTTTCCAGGCTTTGGCGATGGTGGGCGACCAGCGCTCAAACCGCGACTCGAACCTGGTCACCGCACCCAGGGCCTGGGCGGCCAACAGCTTTTGCAGGGTGAGGAAGTCGCCGTCCCACCTGCGGTTGTGGAACACCGTCAGGACGCGGCCCCGCTGCCGGGCCAGGTCAACCAGTTCCTGTCCCTGCCCGCTGGTGACGGCGAATGGCTTGTCCACCACCACGTCCAGGCCCGCCTCCAGCGCAGCCTTGGCCAGGGGGTGATGGGTCAGTGGCGGCGTCGCCAGCACCACAAGGTCAAGGTCCGCTGCCCGCTCAAGGACGGCGGCCCCGTCGCGCACCACCTTCACCCCCGGGAGCCCGGATGAGGCAGCCGACTGCCGCCCGGCGTCGGATGTTGCGATGACGTCAAGCGAGTAGCTGGCGTTGGTGGCCAACAGCGGCGCGTGGAACACGCTGCCGGCGAGTCCATAGCCGACAACGGCGGTGCGGATGGTGCGGGGTTCGCCTTCGGTACCGGTCATGGAAACTACGCTACCGCCGCTGCCGAAGGCACAAAGAAGAAAGCCGGCACCCCTGGTGCCCAGGGATGCCGGCTTCTACGTCAGGTGGCTAAGGCCGCCGAAGTGGTGGTTACTTCTTCTCCCAGCCGATGGTGGTCCAGTCCGGAACCTGGGAGAGGCTGCGGAACAGGGACGGCCCGTAGTTGGCCAGACCCGTGCGGACGAAGGAGATCTGCGGGCCGTTGAAGACCACGCCCATGGAGTAGTACTTGGCCATGTGTTCCTTCTCCACATCCATGGCTGCCTTGTTGCGGGCGGCGTTGTCCTCGATGGACGCGAGGTCGGCGATCTTCTTATCCAGCTCGGCGTCGCCCAGCTTGTTCTCATTGGTCTTGGAGTCGTAGTACTGCTTGACGGCTTCCGTGGCATCCGCACCGACGGTGTAGCCGGAGATGCTCAGGTCGAATTCGCGGCTGCCCAGGACTTTGCCGAAGTCGGCGGAGGCGCGCTGGTCAATGCCCACGTCCATGCCACCTGCCTGGAGCTGCTTCTGCAGGGTTTGGGCCACAGCCAAGGTGGTGGGATCGTCACCGAAGTTGCTGATCTTGAAGGCGGCGGGCTTGCCGTCCTTCTCCATGACGCCGTTGGCGTTCGCCTTGTAGCCGGCGTCAGTGAGCACCTTCTTCGCAGCGTCCGCGCCGGTTTCCTTGACCGGGTAGTTGTCCTGGTAGTAGTCGGAGAACGGCAGCAGCATCATGGAGCCGGAGCTCGGCTCTTCCCAGTTGAGGCCGTTGAAACGGACCTTGCGCAGCGCTTCGCGGTCTACGGCGGCGAAGATCGCCTTGCGGACGTTGACATCGGTGATGCGCTGGGCGTTCAGGTTCAGGCCGCCGGCGAACAGCCGCTGGCCGCGGCGGATATCGGTGTTCTTGGTGCCGTCCAGCTGCTTGTAGAGGGAGATGGTGTTGGCGTTCATGGCATCAATCTCGCCGTTCTTGAACGCGGCGATCTGCGCGCTGGTTTCCAGCTGGCGGAACACCACGTTCTGCAGAACCGGCTTCTGGCCCCACCACTTGTCGTTCGGCACAAGGCTTACCGTCTTGGCGGCGGTGTCGTACTGGTCCACCTTGAAGGGACCGGCCATCCACTCGGGGTGCATGTTGCCGTTGAAGCCTTCATTGAAAATCTCAGGAGTGTTGACGGCGGGATGGATCAAACCCGTAAAGAGCGAGTCGAGCGGGTAGACCGGCTGCTTCGTCTTGACGATGACTTCCTTGTCACTGCTGCCCGCCTCCACGGACTCAACGAATTCATAATTGCCGGAGCTGACGATGTCGTAGCCGGCGTCCGGGCTCTTGAGGATGTTCCAGGTGTTCTTGAAGGCCTTGACGTCAATGGGCGTGCCGTCGTTGTAGGTGGCCTTGGGGTTCACCTTGATGGTGATGGTCTGCTTGCCGTCCTTGACTTCGCTGTCCACCGACTCGCAGAAGTCCTTGTTGGGCGTGACTTTGCCATCGAAGGCGATGTCCCAGCAGCCCCACGTACCGGCCCCATCGATAGGACGGTGGAGCGCAGTGTTGTCTGCGCTGTTGCCGTTGTTGGAGAACCCGTTGAAGTCGGGGCCGATGTTACCCAGCGGCAGGGTGACTTTGCCGCCCTGCTGAAGGTCCGCTGCCGGCTTCTCGTTGATGCTGATCAGTTTGGACAGGTCGCTGCCCGATTCCTGCCCCTTCGCGGTTTCGGGGCCGCCGGCACCGCCACCGCCGCCGCAGGCCGTCAGCGCCAGGGCCGCAGCAACTGCTGCAGCTCCGCCGATCCTGTTCAGTTTCCTCATGGTTTTCCCTTCATAGGTGCGAGTGGTGGAGCGTGTGGGTCGAGAAGTCTCAGGGTGCATGGTGGTCCGCGGGTTCGTGGACCACCAACATGTCCTCATCCAGTTCCCCGTCCGGGAAGAAGCAGGCGAACCGCTGGTCCGTGGCGGATGCCGCGCCTTCCAGTGGTGGTTCGAGGGTGAGGCACTTTTCCTGCTTGGCCGGCGGCAGCGCCGCGAAGACAGGACAACGGGTGGCGAAGTTGCAGCCCTTGGGTGCCTGCAGCGGCGAGGGCAGGTCACCTTGGAGGATGATGCGTTCGCGGGTTCGTTCCAGGTGCGGGTCCGGCACGGGGATGGCGGAGAGCAGCGCCCGGGTATAGGGGTGGCGGGGGTTGTCGAACACCCGGTCCACGGCCCCGATCTCCACGAACTTGCCGAGGTACATGACGGCCACGCGGTTGGAGATGTGGCGCACTACGGAAAGGTCGTGCGCCACCAGCAGGTAGCTCAGGCCCAGTTCGGCGCGCAGGTGGTCCAGGAGGTTGATGACGCCGGCTTGGACGGACACGTCCAGGGCCGACACCGGCTCGTCCAGGACCACCAGCTTGGGGTTGACGGCCAACGCGCGGGCGATCCCGATCCGCTGCCGCTGGCCGCCGGAGAACTGGTTGGGGAAGCGGTTGACGTGGTCCGGCTGCAGACCCACGAGCTTCATCAGCTCCATGATCCGTTTCCTGATGGCGGCGCGGTCCATGCCCGCGTTCTGCAGCGGCTCGGCAAGGACCTCGTAGACCGTGAACCGCGGATCCAGGGCACCGGTGGGGTCCTGGAACACCATCTGGAGTTCGCGGCGCATCTTGCCCTTGGTCTTAGCGTCCGCCGCCTGCTTGTTGCTCAGGCCGCCAATCACCACCTCGCCGTCCTGGTCCGGGTGGAACTCCATGATCTCCAGCAGCGTGGTGGTCTTTCCAGACCCCGATTCGCCCACGATGGAGAAGCACTCGCCTTCACGGATATCGAAGCTCAGGCCATCCACCGCCTTGACAGTGCCGATCCTGCGCTTGATCAGGGCGCCCCTGGTCAGCGGAAAGTGCTTCTTCACGTCCTTGAGTTGCAGCACGGTGGTCCGCTCTGCCCGGGGAATTGCGTCGAAGCGGGACACCGGCACGGGCGGGGCCGCGAACACATCGTGGACGTCCACATCCCCGCCCAGGGCGTCGGACTTGATGCAGGCGGCACGGTGCAGTCCCTGGCCGTCGACGGATTCCAGGGCGGGCTCGCCCTCCAGGCAGGCGTCGGAGGCCAGCGGGCAGCGGGGTGCGAACGAACAACCGGTAGGCGGCTGCAGGAGGTTCGGCGGCATGCCCGCGATGGGAACCAGCGAAGTCTTCTCAGCCATGTCTACGCGCGGGACGGCGCCGAGCAGGCCCAGGGTGTAGGGCATCCGGGGGTTGTAGTAGATATCGTCCACGGCGCCGGTCTCCACGGGCTTGCCCGCATACATGACCATGATGTCGTCCGCCATCCCGGCCACCACGCCCAGGTCGTGCGTGATCATGACGACGGCGGCTCCGGTCTCCTCCTGTGCTGTGTGCAGCACTTCGAGGACCTGCGCCTGGATGGTGACGTCCAGGGCCGTGGTGGGCTCGTCGGCGATCAGGACACGCGGGTTGTTGGCGATGGCGATGGCGATCATCACGCGCTGGCGCATGCCGCCGGAGAACTCGTGCGGGAATGCTTTCAGCCGTTCCTTGGGGCTGGGAATGCCCACCATGGCCAGGAGTTCGACGGCGCGCGCCTCCTTGGCTTTGTTGCTCATGGTGGGGTGGTGGATGGTGAGCGCTTCGATGATCTGGGTGCCGACCGTGAAGACCGGCGTGAGGGAGGACAGCGGGTCCTGGAACACCATCGCCAGGTCGTTGCCGCGGTACTGGCACATGTCCTTGTCGCTGAGTCCCAGCAGTTCACGGCCCTTGAGCCGGACGGACCCGGAAACCTCTGCTGTTGGCGGGAGGAGTCCCATGATGGCCAGGGAGGTGACGGATTTGCCGGAGCCCGATTCACCCACGATCCCGAGTGTCTTTCCCGGCATCAGGTCAAAGTCGACGCCCCGGACCGCGTGGACCACGCCGTTCTCGGAATTGAAACGGACGTTGAGGTCGCGGACCGACAGGACCGCGTCCGTCGGGGCATGTAGCCCTGCCACGTGCAGGCGCTCGACGTCGGACCGTGCTGGCTGGGTGGCTCCGGTGGTGGTTTCGCTGCTCATGCCGTCTTCTTTTCCGCCGTGATTTTCCGGGCCCTGGCCTTCTTGGCCTTGCCGGTGGAACTGGAGCTGGGGTCAAAGGCGTCACGCAGGCCGTCGTTCATCATGGCCAGGGATCCGGTCAGCAGGAACATGACGGCGAGCGGAACCCAGAACATCCATGGGAAGGTCTGCACCTGCGAGGTTGCGGCGCCGATCAACACGCCGAGGCTCACATCCGGGACCTTGATGCCGATGCCGATGAAGGAGAAGGCCACCTCGGCAAGGATTGCGGCGGTGACGCCGCGGGTGATGTCCAGGATCAGCAGCGAGCCGATGTTCGGCACCAGGTGCCGCCAGACGATCCGGCGCGGCGGGACGCCCATGTACTGGGCCGCCTTGACGAAGTCCCGCTGCATCAGCGACATGGACATGGAACGGATCAGGCGTGCGGTGCCCATCCAGCTGAACACCAGCAGGACGATGATGAGCAGCAGCCACGACGGCAGCTCGCGCTTAAGGCCTGCGCCTCCGCCGCTGGTGGCCACTGCCACCACCAGGAGCGCTGGCATCATGATCAGCGCTTCCAGGACGAACAGCATGACCTTGTCCACCTTGCCGCCGAAGTAGGCCATGGTGCAGCCGTAGACCGCGGCGATCAGGACCGAGACAAGTCCCACCACCAGGCCGATCAGGATGGAAATCCTGGTGCCCTCGACGGTCATGGCGTAGAGGTCGATGCCCGCCTGGGACGTGCCGAGGTAGTGGTCGGCTGACGGCGGCATCCCGATGCTGAAGGGGTCGATGGTCTCCTTGTCCCACTGGGTGAAGAACCCGCCGATGAACGAGAAAACCGTCAGGGCCAGGAAGATGGCCAGCCCCGCAACGGCCGTCTTGTTGCGCAGGAACCGGCGGAAGATGATGGTGTTTTTGCCGATGACGACATCGGCATTGTCCAGGTGCGCGTCCTGCGCCACGGCTGCCGGGTCGACGGCGTTGAGGTTGGTCATGGCTACTGCACCCGCACTCTCGGGTCGACAAGCGTGGTGGCGAAGTCCGCCAGGATGGCGCCAATGGCGAAGATCACGGAGCCGTAGGCCAGGGTGGCCGTGGCGGCGTTGACGTCCTGCAGCGAAATCGCATCAATGCTCCAGGAACCGACGCCGGGCCAGGCGAAGATTTTTTCGGCGAAGAAACCGCCGGCGAAGATGGCCGGGATGGTGAAGGCGATGCTTTGGGCCACCGGGATGAAGGAGACGCGCAGTGCATGCCGGGCGATGGCCTGGTTCCGGCTCAGGCCCTTAGCCCGGGCGGTCCTGACGAAGTCGGCGTTGACGTTGTCCAGCAGGTATTGCCGCTGCGCGATCTGGTAGGCGCCCCAGCCCACCAGGGTGATGGCCACCGTGGGCACAACATAATGGGCCAGCAGGTCAACGAACTGGGGCCAGCCGGGCTCGACACCTGGAGTTGAGATGCCCGTGACAAAGAAGATGCGGTTCCCCGCTGATTCGTTGATGCTGATGGCGGCCAACTGCACAAGGAAGTAGGCGATGGGCGCGGGCACGATGTAGGCAAGGTAGCTGTAGGACGTGATGGCGCGGTCCTGGAACTTGTACTGCCGGGCCGCCGAATAGACGCCCAAGGCAACACCGATGACCAGGGTCAAAATGATCGACGCCAGGAAGAGCCGGGTGGAGATCCAGACGCGGTCCCCGAACTCGGCGTTGACGTAGGCACCGTTGGGGCTCCGGCCCCAGTCCCAGCGGGTGACGATGCCGGTCAGCCAGTCAACGTAGCGCTCCCATGGGCTGAGGTCCGGGTCCAGTCCCTTCAACCGCATGGAGTTGGCGACCTGTTCCGGGGTTGGCCGGGGGATCCGCTCCTGCTCGAGGAGTGCCGGCTTGAGTGAACTGACAGCCAGGAAATAACCGGCGGACGTGGTGAGGAAGATCATCACCACATAGGTGATGCCGGGCTGGCGAGGTACTTGAGCATGTGCGCTGCTGGATCCTTCCGTCTTCCCCGGACAAGCACGGATTGTGCCGCCTCACCGGGTCCTGCACCAGCGGGTAGCTGGCTTCCCGCAGCCCTGGGGCCGGTCCTGGTGGACTATGTCGCGGGTCACATTCCAGAGGAAACTATCACAAGCCCCAACCCAAAAAGCTCGGTAATCCACGGAAATCGGGCGCGCCGTATCAGATCGTTATGAATAGTTCTGTGAAGTTTGTATGACTGGACGGGCGGAACCTCCAGCACGTAACCTACGCGGCTGTTACAACACGTGTCACAAGATCGCGCCACGAGACGGCAAGACGGTCACGTGTGACTCCGTGGTCGCGGATGAGGTGCAGGAGCCGTTCGGGGTCCAGGGTTGCGGTAAGGGAGCCGGCCATCAACCACGGCTCCGGCGACTGCACTCCGGCTTCACGCAGCAGCATTTCCACGTGCTGGTTCCAGAGGGCGACGGCCGGCACCTCGAACCGTCCCCGGGAGGCATGACCGGCCGCGAGGACCAGGTCCCCGAACTCCACCACGTAGGCAATCCGCTCGGTCCCGAAGGCAATGAGCCGCTCGAGGGGCGCAGCGCCCGGCCCCATGGGCGGCGGACCGAACAGGAAGCGGGCCTGGAAGGCGGCCTCGGAGTCATTCAACAGGGTCAGCATCAGTCCGGCCCTGCTCCCGAAGCGGCGGAAGACGGTGCCTTTGCCCACGCCTGCGTGCTCGGCCAGGCGGTCCATGGTGAGCGCGGCCGCTCCACCCTGCTCGATCAGTTCGCGGGCAGCCAGCAGGAGGCGCTCCCGGTTCCGGGCAGCATCGCTGCGCTCCGCGGCCGTAACCGGAGCCGTTTCCGGCCGCACTGGGATGGAACTCACAAAGACAGTGTAGTCAGAGGGAATAGAAACGGACCGCGGTCCGTTTACTCTGTTGAAAGGCTCGAAGCCTGAAGTTCGACCGAAGGCGGCCTGCGGCCGCGCCCCCCAAACCAGGAGTTTCCATGACCAAGAGCACCGTACTGACCCTTGTCGGCAGCCTCCGCGCCGGATCCACGAACCAGAAGCTGGCGGAAGCCATCCAGCTCAACGCGCCGGAGCAGGTGGACGTGGTGATCCACGAAAGCCTGGGCAACATCCCGTTCTACAACGAGGACATCGACGTCGAAGGCCAGGTCCCGGCCGCGGCGGCAGCACTGCGTGCTGCCGCTGAAGAGGCTGACAGCGTCCTGCTGGTCACCCCCGAGTACAACGGCACCGTTCCCGCCACCCTGAAGAATGCCATCGACTGGCTGTCCCGCCCCTTCGGCGCCGGCGCCCTGGCAGGCAAGCCGACCGCCGTCGTCGGCACCGCTTTTGGCCAGTACGGCGGCGTGTGGGCCCAGGATGAGGCCCGCAAGGCCGCCGGCATCGCAGGCGCCAAGGTCCTGGAAGACGTCAAGCTTGCCGTCCCCGGCTCCATGGTGCGCTTCGCCGAGGTCCACCCCAAGGACGACGCCGAGGTAGTGGAGCAGATCAAGGGCATCTTCGACGCCCTGGCCGCATCCGCGCCCGCAGCCTAGCCCGTCACGCACCCCGCAGTGTCCGGTACGCCCCGTGCGTCCCGGACACTGCCGCGTTTAAGGGCAGGCCCAGGCACCGTGACCAACTCTTGTCCCAACCGGTACCGTCCGGACATCCCCGGCGGGAAGACCGGCCGTAGCGTTAATCCACTGGAACTACCGGATCGGATTGCGGCCCCATGGCAGGAAAAAGACGCTGGGACAGCTGTGGGCGTGCCGCCATGGCTGCCGCAGGATGCCTGGCCCTGCTGCTCACCGCTTGCAGCGCCCCGCTCCCCCGCCCGGAGGGGCAATCCCCCGCTCCAGCGGGAAGCACCGGACCAAGTGCCGCCCCACTGGCCTTCCTTCCCCCCACAATTGCCGGCACTGAATCCGGACGCGGGGCGCCGGCGGCCTCGCCCGCCCCTGGCAGCGGCACCGAGGCTACGGCCCCGCCGGTCAGGGCCTACTTCGTGCTGATGGACGACGGCGGCAGGCACGGCGTCCGCTTTGGCTGCAACGACAGCCTGGTTGGCGCTGCCCTGGCCGGCGGCGCGGGAGACGACAGGCTTAAGGCAGCTGTCAACGCCATCCTGGGCGGTGGACAGCAGCCGGAAAATCTGTACAACGCGCTGGGCAGCTCCCGGCTAAGGTTCCTGTCCGGCAGCTTCGACGGCACCACTGTCACGGTCTACCTGGCAGGAACCCTCAACCCGGGCGGGACCTGCGACCTTCCCCGCATTGAGGCCCAGCTGACCCAGACGGCACTTGAAGCCGTCGGCGCCGTCAAAGCCGCCATCTACATCAACGGCGAGACCTTGGCGGACTACCTGAAGTTGAAGTAGCGCGCCCCCCGGTGCCGAACCTCGCGCCGGTAAATCAGGGATAAACAGCTGTTGCTTTTGAAGCAACAGCTGGCTGTATCCTGACTCTGTGAGCCACGAGACACTTGACGCTGCGGCCGGCACGCTTCCGGCAGAGGCCATTGACGCCATCGAACGTGCCGCCACCTCGGCGCCCCGGCATGAGGAACTCTTCTCCGAGCGTGCGGCAAACATCCGACAGTCGGCCGTGCGCGACGTCTTCGACATCTCCATGCGGCCTGGCCTGGTGTCCCTGGCCGGTGGAAGCCCCTACCTGCAGTCGCTGCCGCTCGACCGCCTGGCAGCGACGGCCGCCAAGATCATCGCCGAAGACGGCCTCACAGCCCTGCAGTACGGCGCCGGGCAGGGAACCGCTGAACTGCGGGCCCAGATCTGCGAGGTGATGGCCACCGAAGGCATCCTCGATGCCAAACCGGAGAACGTGGTGATCACCGCCGGTTCCCAGTCCGCACAGGACGTGGCCACCAAGCTTTTCTGCAATCCCGGCGACGTGGTGCTGGTGGAGGACCCCACCTACGTGGGCGCGTTGAACACTTTTGAGGCGTACCAGGTCCAGGTGGAGACGGTGGAAATGGACCAGTACGGCTTGGTTCCGGAACTGCTGGAGGCCCGCATCGCAGCCCTGCAGCTGGCCGGGAGGAGCATCAAGTTCCTGTACACCATCCCCAACTTCAACAACCCCTCCGGCATCACCCTGGCAAAGGAACGCCGGCAGCAGGTGGTGGATATATGTCGCCGTGCCAATATCCTGGTGCTGGAGGACAACCCCTATGGCCTGCTCCGTTTCGAGGGGGAATCCCTGGCTCCCCTCCGGGCCGCCAACCCGGACGACGTGATCTACCTGGGCTCCTTTTCCAAGATCTTCGCTCCCGGCCTCCGCATCGGCTGGGCCCTGGTACCGGAGCACCTGCAGCGCCGCTATTACCTTGCCGCGGAGTCCGTGACGCTCTGCCCACCTGCCCTGAACCAGATGCTGGTCTCGGCCTATCTGCGCGGGTACGACTGGAAGGGGCAGATCGAGACCTACCGGGGGCTTTACGCCGAAAGGTGCCGGGCCATGCTGGCCGCCCTCAAGGAATTCATGCCGGCCGGAACATCCTGGACCAGTCCGCAGGGCGGCTTCTTCGTCTGGGTGACTTTGCCCGAAGGCGTCGATACCTACCCTCTGTTGCACAAGGCGATCGACGCCGGGGTGGTGTTTATCCCGGGAGCCGCCTTCACGCCGTCGGACGAGCCGTCCAACAAGCTGAGGCTCGCCTTCAGCGCCGTGCCTCCCGACGCGATCGCCGAAGGAGTGCGCCGCCTGGCGCCGGTGCTGCAGGAAGCCATCGCCGCGCTGTAGCGTAAGCCACACGAAAGCCGTAAACCGAGCAAAGGAGCATGCATATGGGTGGAATCATCGTTGTAGGGGTTGACGGCAGTGAGACCGCAAAGAAGGCGGCCGAGTCGGCCAAGGGCCTGGCAGCAGCCATGGGCGCTTCGCTGCACGTCGTATCCGCCTTCGACAGCGACCGGACTGAGGTTTTCGGCAGCGGCAGCGACCGGTGGATCGTCTCCGATGCGGATGCCGCAGAGCAGGTGGCGCGCACCGTGGCGGAATCGCTGGGCCGCGACATCACCGTGACGTACTCGGCAGCACGCGGACGGCCCGCCGACGCTTTGATCAAGGAAGCGGTCCGAATGGACGCACAGATCATCGTGGTGGGAAACCGGCGCATGCACGGCATCGGCCGGGTACTTGGCAGCGTGGCCAACAGCGTGGCCCACAACGCTCCGTGCGACGTCTACATCGCCAACACCTACGACGCCGACTAGGCCCTCCAGCCCCCGGGAGTAACCCCGGACACTCCCCGTGGTGGCGGACATCGCTGCGGGGGGTGTCCGTTCTCACCGCCACATCACCGTTTCAGCTGGTGGCGCAACGATAAAGTTGTAGGGGCCCCCAAAGGCGTGGACACTGACGATTCCACCCCCAGCGAAGGGCTCCTCCTTGATTACTCTGCAGCGCCGCCAGCTCGTTGGCCACGATATCCTCCTGGCCCGCCACGGCAACCACATCAGCTCCATGCGGGTGGACCGCGGCAACGACAGGGTGGTTGCGCTGCTGGACGACGGCAGCCTGGACAGCGCGCCCAACCTCATCACTCCCGGGCTTCAGCTTCCGCAGACCGTCCGCAGTGTCCTGCGCGAGGACTGGAAGCTGCTAAGCGCCTGGGCCGGCATGGCCGCCCTGATGGGGGTCCTCATGACCGGCGCTGCGGTCGCCCTGGGAGCCACTGCCGATCCGGCGGTCATTGACGCCCTGACTGCCTACAACGCGTACTAAAGCCCCGGCGCTGCGCGTGCTGCCCGGGGCTTCATCCCACCAGCCAGCCCCGCAACAGCCACCAGATTCCGGCCATCACCACGCCGCCGAAGAGCGAACCGGCCACCACCTGCGCCGGCGTGTGCGCCCTTAGGACCACCCTTGACCAGCTGACCGCCGGGACCAGGAGCAGCAGCGGCGCCCACGCCGGGCCCAGCATCAGCACGGATACGACGGCGGCACAGGACATCGCCGCGGCGTGGCCACTCATTTTCCAAAACGGGCTGACCGCTGCCAGGACGGCGACTCCGCCCACCACCGCCAGGACCATGGCCACCACACTCGGCGGGGCGTCCACGGCGTTGAGCACCAGCAAGCCGACAGCGATGCAGGCCAGTGCCATCAGGAGCACGGGCGCACGCTGCTTCCGGTCGCTGACGTGGTGATCCGTCACCTTCCCCATTCGGACCAGGACAAGCAGCACCACCAGCGGTAGCACGCACACAAAGACCGCCGCCAGCGCGCCGTAACCGATGGACCCGGGAAACCCCGCCTCCGCCAGCGGGCTGATCAGCAGCTGGAGGGAAACCACCACCGGTGGCTGGAAAACCTCAGTCAGCCATCTGGCCGTCCGGTTCTTGACCCGGATTGACCCGCCACTTACCGTCACCTGCTAGTCCAGGAGGAGCGCGGGCTCTTCCAGGATGGCCGCGACGTCGGCCATGAAGCGGGCGGACAGATCACCATCCACCACGCGATGGTCGAAGGACCCTCCAAGCGTGGTGATCCAGCGGGGAATCACCTCTCCGTCCAGGACCCAGGGCTTCTGCTTGATGGTCCCGAACGCCACGATGGCCACCTCGCCCGGGTTGATGATGGGCGTACCCGTATCGATGCCCAGGGCGCCGATGTTGGTGATGGTGAGCGTGCCGCCCTGCATTTCCGCTGGCTGCGTCTTCCCGGCCCTTGCGGTGGTGGCCAAGCTGTTCAGGGCCAGGGCGAGTTCCTTGAGCGACAGGTCCTGGGCGTTCTTGATGTTGGGCACCATGAGGCCGCGGGGCGTGGCTGCGGCGATGCCCAGGTTCATAAAGTGCTTGACCTGGATCTCGGCAGATCCGTCCTGGTTGTCCACCCAGGACGCGTTCACGCTGGGGTTGCGGGCTGCTGCCCAGATGACGGCCTTGGCCAGGATGAGCAGCGGCGACACCTTGACGCCCTCGAAGTCCCGGGAGGCCTTGAGCCGCTTGACGAACTCCATGGTGCGGCTGGCGTCGACGTCCACGAAGATGCTGACGTGTGGCGCCGCGAAGGCCGATTCCACCATCGCCTTCGCCGTGGCCTTGCGGACGCCCTTGACCTGGATCCGCTCCACCCGCTGGTCCTGCGGCTTTCCTGCCTTGCCCCAGAAGCCGTCCGCCTTGTCCAGTTCGGCGTCGCGCTGGGCCTGGTAGCTCACCAGGTCCTCCCGCGTCACCTCGCCACGGGAGCCGGTGGCCACGACGTCCGCCAGGTCGATGCCCAGGTCACGGGCGATCTTGCGGACCGGGGGCTTGGCCAGGACCCGGTTGACCAGGCCGGTGATGGTGCCGCCCAGGGTTGGGCGGTTGTCGACGACGGCGGGCGCGCCGGCGGACACCTCAGCGGGAGTGCGCGGCTGCACAGGCTCAACCTCGGGTGCGTTGACCGTCACGGCAGCGGCTGGTGAGGTCTTGCGCGGGCGCCGTTTGACGGCGTCGGCCTTCGGGCCGGAACCTACCAGCGGACCGCCGGCCGGGGCACCGGCGCCAGTGCCGCCGTCGTCCGTCCCCTCCGGCGCCTCATCCTGGGGGAGCTTGCCGTAGAGCGGCTGCGCCGTTCGTTGCGGCTGTGCGGGTGCTTCGGGTGCGCGCACGTCCGCGGGGGTGGGGTCGCCGGCAACCTCGTCGCTGACGCTGATGATGGCAGTCCCGACGTCGACCGTCACCCCTTCCTGCACCAGCAGTTCGGTGACGGTCCCGGCAAACGGGGACGGCAGTTCCACGATGGACTTGGCGGTCTCGATCTCGCACAGGACGTCATTGATGGCCACGGCGTCGCCGGGCTTGACCTTCCAGGAGACGATTTCCGCTTCGGTGAGGCCCTCGCCGACGTCGGGCAGGTTGAACTTGTTCAGGGTCATGGTGTCCTCAGTAGGAGAGGGCGCGGTCCAGCGCCTCCAGGATGCGGTCGATGTCCGGAAGGTAGTCTTCCTCCACCTTGGCAACGGGGTACGGCATGTGGAATCCGCCCACACGGATCACCGGGGATTCGAGCGAGTGGAAGGCCCGTTCGCTGATGCGGGCGGCGATTTCGCCGCCGATTCCGCCGAACGTGGGTGCCTCGTGCGCCACGATCAGCCGGCCGGTCTTTTTCACGGACGCGGTGACGGTGTCGAAGTCGATCGGCGAAATGGAGCGCAGGTCGATGACCTCAACGCTGCGGCCGTCCTCTTCTGCTGCGTTGGCGGCGGCCAGGGCCACGGGAACCAGGGGGCCGTAGGCCACGACGGTGGCGTCGGTCCCTTCACGGAGCACATGTGCCTTGAACGGGTCTTCGGCGGGGCCCGGCGCCTGGACATCCACGTCCCCCTTGAGCCAGTAGCGGCGCTTGGGTTCGAAGATGATCACCGGGTCCTGGCACTGCACGGCCTGCTGGACCATCCAGTAGGCGTCATGCGGGTTGGAGGGGGTGATGATCCGCAGTCCCGCCGTATGGGCGAACAGGGCCTCGGGGGACTCCGAGTGGTGCTCCACCGAGCCGATGCCACCGCCGTAGGGAATGCGGATGACCACCGGAACGGTGAGGCTGCCGTTGCTGCGGGCGTGCATCTTGGCCAGCTGCGTGGTGATCTGGTTGAAGCCGGGGAATACGAAGCCGTCGAACTGGATTTCGCAGACGGGGCTGTAGCCGCGCAGGGCCAGGCCGATGGCGGTGCCGATGATGCCGGACTCCGCCAGCGGAGTGTCCACCACGCGGTCCGGGCCGAACTCGCCGATCAGCCCGTCGGTGACCCGGTAGACGCCGCCCAGGGGGCCGATGTCCTCGCCCATGAGCAGCGATTTGGGGTTGGCGGCGAGGGTGGCGCGAAGGCCCTCGTTGATGGCCTTCGCGATGGTCATGGTGGTCATCAGTGGCCTGCCTTTGCTGCCTGCCCGGCGGATTCTTCCTCGCCGGCAAATCCTGCGCTGTATTCCTCGAACCACGCCAGTTCCTCCGCCACCAGCGGGTGCGCTTCGGCGTAGACGTTGGCGAAGGCCGTCCGGATGTCCGGGTTTTCAAGATCATGGGCGGTGCGTCGGACATACGCAGCCAGCTCGTCGCCGTCGGACTTCACCTTTGCGAAGTAGGCGTCGTCGGCCAGGCCTTCGGCGCGCAGGTACTTTTCGAGCCGGGCCAGCGGGTCCTTGGCGCGCCAGGCGTCCTCTTCGTCGGAGTGCCGGTACTTGGTGGGATCGTCCGCGGTGGTGTGCGCACCCACCCGGTAGGTGAAGGCCTCGATCAGGACCGGGCCCTTGCCCTGGCGTGCGTGCTCAAGCGCCCACTCGGTGACCGCGTGTACAGCGACCACGTCATTGCCGTCCACCCGGATGCCGGGAAAACCGTAGCCCTTGGCACGGTTGGAGAGCGGCACGCGGGTCTGGACGTTGGTGGGCACGGAGATGGCCCAGTGGTTGTTCTGGCAGAAGAACACCACGGGAGCCTTGTAGGAGGAGGCGAACACCATCGATTCGTGGACATCGCCCTCGGAGCTGGCACCGTCGCCGAAGTAAGCGATGACGGCCGCATCCGGCTGCCTTCCTGCACGGTCTGACGCCGCGAGCTTCTGGTCCCGCTGGATTCCCATGGCGTAGCCGACGGCATGCAGGGTCTGCGCGGCCAGGACCAGGGTGTACAGGTGGAAGTTGGTGTCCTTGGGATTCCAGCCACCGTTGGAAACCCCGCGGAACTGGCGCAGGAGTTCTGCCAGGTCCACGTTGCGGGTGAGCGCTACGCCGTGTTCCCGGTAGGTGGGAAAGATGTAGTCCTGCGGCTGGCTGGCCCTGCCCGAGCCGATCTGTGCTGCCTCCTGGCCGGTAAGCGGGACCCACAATGCCAGCTGCCCTTGGCGCTGGAGGGCGGTGGCTTCGACGTCGAACCTGCGGATGGCGGCCATGTCGGCGTAGAGGCCGCGGAGGTCCTCCGGGGTGAGTTTGTCCGCGTACTCACTGAAGACCGGATCGGCGCCCAGCTTTCCGTCGGGGCCCAGCAACTGCACCATCTGGGCAGGGGGCTCTCCCATGACGGCCTCAGCATCGGCCTCGCGCTGGTCGTCTACAGCTGTTCCGTCGAACTCGGTGGAAGGCAGATGAGTGCCCATACCGTCTCCTTGCCTGCCGCATCCGGATGCAATGCGATGTCGTGAGGATATATGCCTTACAAGGAATACATTCCTCTTACGGCATATACATTGGCTTACTGATCCTAACTTTATCTGCGGTAAGTAGCTGGAGGGCTACTTGTTAAGCGCTAGGAACTTGCTGGCGCCTTTGTATAGTCGGCACACAATTGGAGGAACCGGGAGTTTGCCTCGGGTTCCCCGATGCTGACCCTGACGCCTTCCCCGGCGAATGCCCGCACGGACAGGGCCCGGGTGCCCGCGAACTCCGCAAAGGCTGTGCTTTCAGCGCCAAGGGCAAGCCACACAAAGTTGCCCTGGGCATCGGGAACCGCCCATCCCAGCTCCCGGAGGCCGGCCAGGACCCGTGTCCGCTCGGCCACGAGCTTTTGTACCCTTTCCACAACCTGGGAGTAATTCTCCAGGGAAACAATTGCCGCTTTTTCGGCAATTTGGGACACGGCAAAGGGTGTGGCGGCGACCCGAAGGTACTGGGTCAGTTCCGGATGGGAGACGCTGTAGCCAACGCGAAGTCCGGCCAGGCCATGTGCCTTGGAGAACGTCCGGAGCACCACAACGTTGGGGTATTTGCGGTAAAGCGAGATCCCGTCCACTGCATCCTCCGCCCGGACGAACTCCTGGTAGGCCTCATCGATAACCACCACGACGTCGGCCGGGACGGACCGGATGAAGGCCTCCGTTTCAGCCGCGGTAAGGGCGGGGCCGGTGGGGTTGTTGGGCGTGCAGAGCAGGATCACCTTGGTGCGGGCACTCACGGCGGCCGCCATGGCTGCGAGGTCGTGCCGTCCGTCGGCTGTCACGGGGATCCGTACGCTCTCGGCGCCTGCCAGGCCCACGCTGATGGGGTACGCCTCAAAGGAGCGCCACGCGTAAATGACTTCGTCAGCCTTGCCGTCATCGTTCTGGCCGGCAAAGGCGGCCAGGATCTGGTTCAACGCGCCCAGGCTTCCAGCTCCGGTCACGATGTCCTCGGCAGGCACATCAAGGAACTCTTCGAGCGCGGCACGGAGCTTGCTGCTCAGGGGATCCGGGTAGCGGTTGACGTCCTTCTGGTTGGCGATGGCGTCCAGCACGGCCGGAATCGGCGGGAGCGGGTTTTCGTTGGAGGACAGCTTGTAGCTGGCCAGTCCGTTGACCGCGGCCGGCGGCTTTCCGGCGGCGTAGCGGGGCAGCCGGTCCAGCACCGGGCGCGGCGTGATTCCGCCCGCCCTGGTCTCAGATGAAGTCATGGCCCCTAGCCTACTTCGAGGCCCTCAAGGGTTCCGGGGAACGAACGGCAGAAATTCAGGCCGCCGCCAGTCGCCCGGAGGGACGGTATGGAAGCATGGTGCCATGGGTTCCTTCATCCTTCGGATCGTGGTTAATGCTGCCGGCCTCTGGATCGCCAACTGGATCCTGCCGGGCATGGACATCACCAGCACCGGGGCGTCCGCTGCGGTGGCCAGAACCGGCATCTCCCAGGACCCCGGAATCATCGGGATTGTCCTCGCCTACCTCTTCATCGGCCTCATCTTCGGCCTGGTGAACGCTTTTGTCCGGCCGCTGGTCAGCTTTCTTGCACTGCCCATCACCATCCTGACGCTTGGCCTGTTCGCCATCGTCATCAATGCCGCCATGCTCTACCTGACGGCATGGATCAGCAGCTATACGTCCGTGCAACTCACCATCGATTCCTTCTTCTGGACCGCGGTGTTCGCCGTGATCATCATCGCCCTGGTCTCGCTGGTGGCAGGGCTGCTGCCCGGCGGACGGCGCTGACGTCCGCCGGGTGACCTGCCGCCCTGGCGGCGCCCGCGGACCGGCCGGGATTCATCCACCCAAGTAGGAGTGCCCGCGGAACCATGTACCTAACAGTGCCTTCCCCCGTGCCGGTTCCCAAAAGACCAGTACCAGCCACCCATGACCCCCGTGGCGCCGGCCTTTTAGGCTGCGAACCGGGCCGCAAGAAGGCCCGTTGGTGTCAGTTCCGGAACATGGGGGCCAAAGATGAAGCCCATAAGAATCCTGCTCGCTGCGTGCCTGCTTTTCGCCTGGCAGGCCGGTCCCGCTTACGCGGACGCCGAATCGGGGCCTGTACCCAGTCCCGCAGGGCTGGGCAACGACATCTCCTGGCCCCAATGCGGCACAGATCTTCCTTCACCCCCTGCGTTTGCGATCGTCGGCGTGAACGGTGGCCGGCCGGATACGGCCAACCCGTGCCTGTCGGACCAGCTGGCCTGGGCGGACCAAAGCGCGGCCTCGGCAGGAGGGACACCGGCGGCCGTGTATGTGAACACCGCCGCAACCGGTCCTGTGGACACTCTGTGGTGGCCCGCAGGCAACACCTATCGCGACGCTGTTGTCGGCAACCCCTACGGGACATGTGACGGCACCGGCTCGCCGGCCTGCGCCTACGTCCACGGCTACGCCATGGCCGCCAACGCGGCCGACATCCTGCAGCATGCCGGGCACAACGTGCCCCACCGGATGTGGTGGCTCGATGTCGAATTCGGGAACAGCTGGCTATGGGACAAGGCGGTCAATGCGGCCGAGCTGGAAGGCATGACGGCCTACCTGCAGGGTGCCGGGGCAGAAGTCGGGATTTACTCCACGGGGTACCAGTTCGGCGAGATCGTGGGCGATGTCAGTCCCGACAGCAACCTCTACAAACTTCAGAACTGGCTGGCGGGCGCCTACTCCGCTGAGTCGGCAGAGGAATACTGCGAGGCCGCCCCGTTGACGCCCGGCGGGACTGTAACCACGACCCAGTTCACGGAGAACGACCTCGACTACAACTACCGGTGCCCTGGCGCAGTTCCGCCCCCGGTTTCACAGCCAGCTCCGCAGCCCGCGCCACCACCCGCTCCGGAGCCTGCCCCCAAGCCGGAGAAGACACGGCCAAACCTGTCCGCTGAGCTGCATGCCGCGCAGATCTCTTGACTGGCCCCGCTTCTACTGACTCCACCTCCGGGACCAGGCGGCGCCCTACCGGGCACCCGGTTGCGGCCGCCCGGAAAAGGGGTCCCTGCGGTCCTTGGGAACAGGGGGCGGCGGAGTCTTGGACAACACAAAGCGGGTGGCAGTCGCAGCACCTCCGGCGCCGAGGACACTGCCAAGCACCGCCGTGGACTGGACCAGTGAGGGGTCTTTGCTGGCGCCCACCTGCCGGGCCGCCTCCTGATAGCCCGTGAGGCTGTGTCCGGGACCCAGCCCGGCATCTTCTCCGCCCCGCACGTAAAGGTCATTGGTCATGGTTACCGTGACCTGGTTCCTGGCGTCGCGGTTCGGCAAGCCGTCGCTGCCGGGCACCCAGTCTGTTCGGTGCTCCAAGTGCAGGGAGCTGACAGCGGGGGAAGGCATGATGCGTGAAACGGGCGACCCGGCGGTCAGGACGTATTTGAGCCGGTACTCCTTCAAGAAGGCCTCGTCTGCCGCCAGGTTCATGGCATGAATGCCGCCTTGGCTGTACCCAACGGCAACAACATCCGCTCCCGGTTCCGCGCCCGCCGCCCTCAGCGACTGGATCACGGCGGCATTCACGCGTTCGGACCGGCCGCCCATGCCATCGACGATGCCCCCCAGATCGAAAGGATTGGTGCCGCCATCGGATTCGTTGACCTGGGTTCCGGGAACCACCACAACGTAGGCCTTCCTGCCTCCGGCGTCCACCTCGATAACCTCGATGTAGCCGCTGCCGCGTGCCTCAATCAGCCGTACCCGTTCAAGCAGCCCGCCCGGGCTGGCGTCGAAATCGATGGGCAGACTTTCTTCCTGTGTGGCCGTTACCGGGCCTGTGCGCAGTGAGGGGATATTTTCTTCAACCGCGGGCTTGATCGCGGGGAGGAGGATGACGGCGTCTGCCACGAGCATTTCCGTGGCATCCCCGTTCAGGAAACCCGTCCGCCAGAAGTCCACGTGCTTCTGGAGCTCCACGTCGGGATCCGACAGACCCAGCCTCCACTTCAGGTGGGCAGCAGATTCGGCAATCTCATACTCCCGCCTGCAGCTGCGCACTTGGCCGCTGATCCGCTGCAGTTCCAGGCAGACTTCCTGGACGGCATCCTTCGCTTCCCACATGGCAATGAGGGCGGCAGTTCCCGTAGTGCGCGGGCGGTTCTGGTGTGCAGCGAGATCCTGCCATGCGGTGAAAAGCCCGGATTCGATGGCGGCAAGCCGCTCGGCGAGCCGATCGAGCTTTCCGGCTCCCAGCTCCAACTCCTCCAGCTGGACCGTAATGCCGCCCACCCCGCCGGAGACTTTCAGGTTGCCGTCCGGAAGTGGCGGCAAAACCCGGATAGGTCCTCCCGTTCCGGATGGAGTTGCGTCAGCCATCAGAACCGGCCGTCAGGCGAACATTCTGAGGTCAGTGCGGCGCGGGCATGTGCTGCCACCGCGGCAGAAGCCTCCCGGATCCGGTCCAGCGCCCTTCGCACCGCCACCGCCTGCAAAGCGACAGAATCCCGGTAGGCCTGTCCCGCTGGCGACTGCCAGTCCAACAGCTGGATGTCCTGGAATCCCGAGAGCACCCCTTCAGCACTTTCCGAGCACTGCGCCACCCTCCTGCCCACCTCTTGGACTTCCAGGCTGACACCTAACCCGCTGCCCCAGATCCCGTCCATCAGTTCGTTCCCCATGCTGCTTCCCGTCCCGGTCTCCCTGGCCAGATGATCCCGCCCCAACCTTGCCGCTCCCAACGCTAGGGACGCTTGCCTGCCCGGGTAAGCGCCGCCGTCGGCTATGTGGACAAGTAACGTGAGGAACGCGCTTAAGGCGGCGCCGGACTTCGTGAAAGAATCAGCACATGCCTGAAACTGCCGCCACAGCTGATACCCGCACGCCCTCAGGACGCCTGGCCCTCGCCGCGTCACCGGAAAAAATCGCGCTCGGTCCCCTGGACGGCCGCTACCAGTCCGCCGTCGCACCCCTCGTTGACTACCTGTCCGAGGCCGCGCTGAACCGCGACCGCGTGGCCGTCGAAGTGGAATGGCTCATCCACCTGACCAGCAACAATGTGCTTCCCGGCGCGGGACCCCTGAGCGCGCAACAGCAACAGCAGCTCCGTGCCATCGTCACCGAATTTGATGCCGCGTCCGTGGCAGAGCTGGCCGAGATCGAGGCCGTCACCGTCCACGATGTGAAGGCCGTGGAGTACTACATCGGACGCCGCCTCCCCGCGATCGGCATCGAAAACCTGACCGCCATGGTCCACTTCGGCTGCACGTCCGAGGACATCAACAACCTCTCCTACGCCCTGGGAGTCAAGGGTGCTGTGGAGGACGTGTGGCTGCCGGCCGCACGCGCCCTGGTGGGCCAGATCAGCAAGATGGCCGAAGACAACCGTGCCGTGCCCATGCTGTCCCGTACGCACGGCCAGCCCGCCACGCCCACCACCTTGGGCAAGGAACTGGCCGTCATCGCACACCGCCTGACCCGGCAGCTGGACCGGATCGCCAAGACCGAATACCTGGGCAAGATCAACGGCGCCACCGGCACCTATGCAGCCCATGTGGCCTCGGTTCCCGGCGCCGACTGGCAGCAGGTATCCAAGTCGTTCGTCGAGGGACTTGGCCTCACCTGGAACCCGCTGACCACGCAGATCGAGAGCCACGACTGGCAGGCAGAGCTGTACGCCGACGTTGCGCGCTTCAACCGCATCCTGCACAACGTCTGCACGGACATCTGGAGCTACATCTCCATTGGTTACTTCGCGCAGATCCCGGTGGCCGGCGCAACGGGTTCGTCCACCATGCCGCACAAGGTCAACCCCATCCGCTTCGAAAACGCCGAGGCCAACCTGGAGATCTCCTCCGGCCTGCTGGATGTCCTGGGCTCCACCCTGGTGACCTCCCGCTGGCAGCGCGACCTCACCGACTCCTCCAGCCAGCGCAACATCGGCGTGGCCTTCGGCCACTCCCTGCTGGCTATCTCCAACGTCGCCAAGGGCCTTGACCGGCTGGACGTGGCCGGGGATGTCCTCGCCGCGGACCTCGACACGAACTGGGAGGTCCTGGGCGAGGCAATCCAGATGGTCATGCGCGCCGAGGCGATTGCCGGCGTCGAAGGCATGGAGAACCCGTACGAGCGCCTCAAGGACCTGACCCGCGGCCACCGTGTGGATGCCGCCCGCATGCAGGAGTTTGTACAGGGCCTGGGCCTCTCCCCCGAGGCTGAGGCACGACTCCTGGCCCTCACTCCCGGCAAGTACACCGGCATCGCGGACCAGCTGGTAGACCACCTGAAATAAGCCCGCACGCAGGGCAGGAACGTACGACGGCGGCGCCGGGCTTCGACGAGGCCCGGCGCCTTCTTCCTTGCACCCGGCAGGGCAACGCCGCTGCCGGCGCACGTCCGGAAGGGTTCAGGTGGGAAACTGGGAAACATGAAGTTGCTCCTGATCCGCCATGGCGAAACCCCCGGCAATGTGCTGGGCCAACTGGAT
The DNA here is from genome assembly GCF_021800405.1 of Arthrobacter sp. FW306-07-I. Taxonomy (NCBI): domain Bacteria; kingdom Bacillati; phylum Actinomycetota; class Actinomycetes; order Micrococcales; family Micrococcaceae; genus Arthrobacter; species Arthrobacter sp. FW306-07-I. Next base: position 4,318,916 of record NZ_CP084550.1, read on the forward strand.
ACCGACCACCCCGGGCCCGGTCTGACCGAACTGGGCGAACGCCAGGCGGAAGCCATGGCGCGGGCCCTGGCCAACGAACGCATCGGGGCACTCTACGCCTCCACCCTGGTCAGGACGCAGATCACCGCCGCCCCGCTGGCCCGGCTGCACACCCTCGATGTGGAGGTCCTGGACGGGCTGCACGAAATTGAGGCCGGCTCACTGGAGAAGCTGACCGACCACGAAGCCCACAAACGCTATATGGGGACGGTGATCTCCTGGGCCGCCGGTGACCTGGACCGCCGCATGCCTGCCGGCCCGGACGGCCATGCCTTCTTCGAGCGGTTCGACGCTGCCATCGCGCAGGTGGTGGAACGGGCGGAGCGGCAGCAGCACGGCACGGTCGCCGTGGTCAGCCACGGAGCTGCCATCCGCACCTGGGCGGGACGTCGGGCCGAGGGCGCAGACCACGAGTTCGCAGCACGGCATGTCCTGGCCAACACCGGGATCGTTGCCCTGGAGGGTGACTTGGCTGCCGGCTGGACCCTGATCCATTGGGACGGAAGTCCGGTGGGCGGTCTTGCCTTGGCAGACCCAACGGCCGGGGATCCCACCGGCCGGGACGTAGCGGCTCCCTAGGCCTGCTGCCGGTGGCGCCGGAGAGGGAACGGGCGCGTCGCCGGGCACGTCCCCGCAACTGCCTCGCCGCGCCGGCCCCACTGACTCTTTGGGCTGTGCAGCGTGCGCTGGAAACCTTGGCTGGAAGGCGATGCCGACGGAATCAACCGGGACGCCATCGCCGCGGCGACTGCCGCCGTCGGGCGTTCACTGGGATCCATCGCCGTCAGGGAACGCAGCAGGACAGCCCAGTCACCCAAGGAATCCGGGATCTCGGGCGAGCGCAAGGTGCGGGCCACGAGGGATTCGATGGCGGTACCGGGAAACGCCTTGGTGCCGGTGAGCAGTTCCAGCAGGACCAGCCCCATGGCATACACGTCCCAGGACGGCTCCGCTGCCCCGCCGGCTGCTTGCTCCGGGCTCATGTAATGCACGGTTCCGGAGGAAATCCCGGGCTCGGGAGCCGCCCCGGCCGCCGCTGCGATCCCAAAGTCAACGATCCGGACGGGACTTCTCCGCAGGCCGCTCAGCATCAGGTTTGCCGGTTTGATGTCACGGTGCACAAGGCCGCTGGTGTGAAGGTGGGCGAGCGCTTCGAAAAGGCCGCGCGCCCAACGTGCTACGTCACCTGATTGCGGGCTCTGCAGCCGTATGGTTTCGGCCATGTTTGTTCCCAGAGCCAGCTCCTCCACCAAGAAGGGACGCCCGGCGTAGGTACCACCCTGGGACATAACACCCTGGGCAAGAAGCCGCACAATGGACGGGTGGTTGAGCCCAGCCAGGACGGTGGCTTCGTTCTGGATGCGCTGGTGCTGCTTCCGGCCGTTGGCAGCGGCGATCTTGACTGCAACATCGGGACCGCCTTCCGGGTCTACGGCCCGGAAAACTTCGGCAGCGGACCCGCGGCCCAGGCGTTCCCGAAGCTGCCAGCGCCCGGCAACGACACCCTCGGCACGAACAGGGAGCGGCGCAGCAAGTTCTGTGTCCAGGAGCCTCATACGGGGGAAACCACTGACGCGTGTCCCCGGCGGGGACCGGCGGACCAGGCATCGAGCTGAAACCCACAGCCGCAGCGCCAAACGGGCGGAAGCTCAGTACCGACGGCGTCGGCGGGTGCGAAGGTGTAGCTCACTGCTTCCAAGCCAACTGCCGGCGTCACGAGCTGCATGGGAGTGCCGCAGTGGACCACGCGTCCGCCCTGCGGCGCAGTGGTGCCGTCCAGGGTAGATCGGGTCAGGTCCGAATGGCTGTCCGGGAGGCCGGTGTGGTTGTCAGGGACTACAAGGCCCAGGCGAGGCTCAGGCGGTGAAACTTCGGTGTAGGTAACCAAGACACTCACGACTCCGTTGGAAGCAACTTCAGGAACATTCGTAAGCATACATATAACTAGCTGAACTAGCTAGTCAGCCTAGTGAACTCGTAATTCCTCGTTTTCCTGCACCTGAAGGGACTCGGTCATGCGCTGGAGGAAATCGACGACAACCCGCGCTTCGTCCGCAGTGAGGCTCTCCGCCACGGACATCATCCGCCGATGCATGGCGCCGAGGGTTTCGCGCACCTCTTTGTCGGACTCGACCGTCGGCACGACCACCACCGAGCGGCGGTCGGAGGGATGCGGCTCGCGGCGGACATGCCCACTGGCCACCAGCCTGTCGATGAGCGAGGTGGTGGAGGCGCTAGTAATATTGAGGAACTGGCTGAGATCCTTCGGAACAACCTGCTTGCCCGACGCCTGGACCCTCAGCAGGTACCGCAGGGCAAGGATGTCCGTTTCCCCCATGCCCATGGAGTCCCTGGTGCTGCGCCGGATTTCCGTTTCGGCCGCCCGATAGTCCCGGAGTGACTTCAACACCGCTGCACTGTAGTCCAGCTGCCCGTCGGGCCCATACCAGTAGCCGGATCCTTCGTTGCCCGTAGAAACCATGCCATCATTCTAGACCAGCTGATAACTAGCCTGCCAAGTAAAGTGCTGTGCCGCCTCCCAGACCCGTTATCCAGGCCCTAACCGGCAGGAAACACCCGCGTAACCGCGCCCGCCTAGCCTTATCAGGCATACCCCTCCGGCGAAACGAGGCAGTTATGCAGACCAACCCCCGGCTGAACATCCGTCAGGTCCCCTGGCCCAACCCCGTAGGTGCGGACCTGCGCCGTGCCCAGCAGGCCGAACTGGATGCCCGCTTTGGCCGCCCTGACCACGAACCCGGCCTGCCGCCGTCGGGCGCCGACTGCGCAGTGTTCCTCGTGGCGTATGACAAAGGTTCAGGTCAACCCGTCGGCTGCGGCGGTTTGCGGCTCCTGGATGCATCTACGGCCGAAATCAAGCGCCTTTATGTACTGCCGTACACCCGCGGTTCCGGGGTTGCCAGCTCAATCCTGGCCGCACTTGAGGCGGAGGCTTACAGGCAAGGCATCACGCGGATCAAGGCGGAGGCTGGCTCCGCCCAGCCGGACGGCCGCAACTTCTACCGGAACTCCGGCTTCGAGGCGATCCCGAACTTCGGACCCTACGTCGGAGTCGAACACTCTTCCTGCTACGCCAAAACCATCAACGCCCACAGCGCCGCCCAGACCGCCATGGCCTAGCCTGCCGGTGTACCGCGCGGCTCCGTCACAGGACTAAGTTCGCCCCCGGTTCACCCTCACGGACCCCATTGTTTCCCTGACTGGTTCAAAGTGAGCAGCCGGGCTGTTTATCGAATCGATAGCTATAACAGCCCGGTTTTCGTCATGCCCGGCTATAGGCTGTGCGGACATGCTCCGATTCCAGTCCAGAAATGAGTCCTGATCGTGCGTAAAATGCAGACTTTGGTTGCCGCCGCCGTCGCCGCCACCCTTCTCGCCGGATGCGGTGGTGCTTCCACCCAGCCGGCATCAACCGGTGAAGCTTCCGGAACGCAGGCAGGTGCGTCCGGTGACACCCTGGTCATCTACACCAACTCCAACGGCGAAGGCCGGGGGGACTGGCTGGCCGCCAAGGCTGCCGAGGCCGGGTTCAAGATCGAGATCGTGGGGGCCGGGGGCGCCGATGCCACCAACAAGCTCATTGCCGAAAAGAACAATCCCATCGCGGACGTCGCCTTCGGCCTAAACAACATGTACTTCTCGCAGATCAAGAACGAAGGCGCGCTGGAGAGCTACCAGCCCACATGGGCCGGTGACGTGGACAAGGGCCTGGGTGACGGTGAGACGTATTGGCCCCTGGTGAAGCAGGCCATCCTCCTTGGCTACAACTCGGACAAGATCGCCAAGGACGCCGCACCCAAGGACTGGACGGATCTCTGGACCAAGGACGAATTCAAGAGCCGTTATGAACGGGTCACCGGCATGGGCACGGCCACCGCGCAACTGGTCTTCGCCGGCATTCTCTCCCGGTACCGGGACGACTCCGGCGATCTGGGGATTTCCGACGACGGGTGGAAGCAGGTTGAGCAGTACTTCAAGAACGGCAGCCCCGCCGTCGCCAAGACCGACCTCTTTGCCCGCATAGCTTCGGGCGAGGTGGACATGGGCCAGATGCCGTCCTCGATCATCGCCGACCGTGAAAAGTCCTTCAAAGTGAACGTGGACACGGTCATCCCTTCCGTGGGTGTTCCGCTTGCCGTGGAGCAGATAGCTCTGGTGAAGGGGACCAAGAAGAAGGAGCAGGCGCAGAAATTCATTGACTGGTTCGGGAGCGCTGAGGTCCAGGGCGAGTTCGCGCAGAAGTTCAACGCCATGCCGGTCAATAAGGGCGCCCAAGCAAAGGCCAACCCTGAGGTTGTGAACTTCTTTGCAGGCCTCAAACAGCAGGACATCGACTGGGGCTTCGTCCAGAAAAACATGGGCGCCTGGGTGGAGAAGATCGAACTTGAGTACATGACGTAACACGATCTACCAGCCGCCGTCCCCGCGTTCCATCAGACAGGTTTGCCATGATCCGCTTGGAAAACATCGAAGTTACCTTTGGCGATTTCACCGCCATTCCGCACCTGGACCTGCATGTCCGCCCCGGCGAGTTCTTCACCCTCCTGGGGCCCTCCGGTTGCGGAAAGACGACGGCGCTGCGCACCCTGGCCGGCTTCATCCAGCCGGCCAGGGGTACCGTCCGGGTGGACGGGAAGGACGTGACCCGCCTCCCAAGCGACAAGCGGCAGGTAGGCATGGTGTTCCAGAACTATGCCCTGTTCCCCAGCATGAGCGTGTGGGAGAACATCGCCTTCGGGCTCCGGGTGCGGAAGGAAAAATCGGCGGACAGTGACCGCCTTGTCCGGGATATTGCAAGGCGGGTGGAGCTCAGCGACGAGCAGCTCACGAAAAATGTATCCGAACTTTCCGGAGGCCAGCAGCAGCGGGTGGCCGTTGCGCGTGCCCTGGTGCTGCGACCAAAGATCCTGCTGCTGGACGAGCCTTTGTCCAACCTGGACGCCAAACTCCGCCACCAGTTGCGCCAGCAGCTCAAGGACCTGCAGAGCGAGTTCGGAATCACCACTGTCTACGTCACCCATGACCAGGACGAGGCGCTGGCCATGAGTGACCGCGTCGCCGTGTTCAATAAGGGCGTCGTGGAGCAGGTCGGCACCCCTCAGGAAATCTACGACCATGCCGCCACCGAGTTCGTCTGCAACTTCATCGGCGACAGCTCCACGCTGACGCCGGAATTTGTCGCAGAAGTGAACCGGCACTCGGGAGCCGCCCTTAGCACGGACGCCAGGTCGTACCTGCGCGTGGAAAAAGCCTCACTGGACCGGCCTGGGGACGGAGGGAGCGCCGTCGGACTTCCCGCCACCGTGGTCTCACGCACCTACCACGGCCTGCACAGCCGCTATGTGGTCCGCAGCCACGGCGCGGACATACGCCTCCTGGTCCGGGAAGACGGCGGCGCCCACCCCGACGCCGGTACCAGTACAACCATTTACCTCCGGCCGGAGCACATCCTCCAGTACCAACCAGACACTGGTGTTTCGCTGGAACAGGACCAGGCGGTTGCCCTGCCATGAGCGGCAGCACCTCAGTCCGCGGCATGGTTCGTTCCCCCTTCGTCCTGGTGGTTGGGGTAGTCCTCACGTGGTTTATTGCCGCGTTCCTGGTGTGGCCCAACGTCAACATCCTGATGGCCACGTTCTTTCCTGACGGCAGTTTTTCGGGCCGCGCGGCGGAAAAACTGCTTTCCTCCCAGCGGGCAATGAAGGCACTGGGCAACAGCTTTCTCCTGGCCGTAGCTCTGTCTATCACCGTCAACGCGGTGGGGGTCTTCATCGTCCTGGTCACGCATTACTTCCGGATCCGCGGCTCAAGGATCCTTTTCCTGGGGTATGCCTCCACCTTCATCTACGGCGGCATAGTGCTGGCGGCGGGTTACAAGTTCATTTATGGGGACAAGGGCATCGTCACCTCGCTGGTGGTCAGGCTGATCCCCGGGATGGACCCGAACTGGTTCTCCGGGTTCTTCGCCGTCCTGGTGGTCATGACCTTTGCAACCACCACCAACCACATGCTGTTCGTGGCCAACGCGCTCAAGGGCATCGACTACCAGACCATCGAGGCGGCGCGGAATCTTGGCGCCTCGATGTGGACCATCCTGCGGCGCATCGTCCTGCCGATGCTCAAACCCACGCTGTTCGCCGTCACCATCCTGTCGTTCCTCACGGGACTGGGCGCGTTGAGCGCTCCACAGGTACTGGGCGGGCGTGACTTCCAGACCATAACGCCGATGATCCTGACATTTACCAACAGCCCCACCTCGCGCGACCTGGCGGCGCTGCTGGCCGTGATCCTGGGTCTGGCCACCATGCTGATGCTCGCCGTGATGTCCCGCCTCGAAAAGGGCGGCACCTACTTTTCCGTGTCGAAGGTGTCTTCCGAGCTCCAGAAGCAGGAGATCACCAATCGCGCAGCCAACCTGGCCGTGCACGGCGTGGCCTATCTCCTCTTTGCCGTCTACACGCTCCCGGTCGCGCTGATCGTGCTGTACTCGTTTGCCGACGGCGCCGCCATCCAGACGGGACAACTCTCGCTGGCCAACCTGACACTGGACAACTACGGCCGCGTCCTTACCCAGCAGTCGGGCATCCGTCCGTTCATCGTCAGCGTGGTGTACAGCGCCCTGGCGGCGGTCATCGCCGTCGGTGGACTCCTTTTCGTGGCCCGGCTGCTGCAAAAATACAAAAACTGGCTGGCGTCAACCTTCGAATATCTGCTGCACATCCCGTGGATCCTTCCCTCCGCCCTTCTGGCCCTGGGCCTGATTGTCAGTTACGACCATCCCAGTCCGCTGGTGGGAGGTACGGTCCTGACCGGAACGACGGTGATTCTGCTCATCGCCTTCGTCACGGTGAAGATCCCGTTCACCCTCCGGATGCTCAAGGCATCCTTTGCCTCCGTGAACTCCTCGCTGGAGGAGGCCGCAGCCATCATGGGCGCCAAGACCCTGTACGTTTTCAGGCGGATCCTCCTGCCGCTGGTGCTCCCGGCAGCGGCAGCCATCACAGCCTTGAACTTCAACAGCCTGCTCGACGACTACGACACCGCCATCTTCCTGGCCCACCCGCTGGTGCAGCCATTGGGCCTGGTCATCAAGGCCAATACCGACGGCGCCGAGGGCACCGAGGGAATCGCCAACACCTTCGTTTACACGGTGCTCCTCATGGTCATCACGGGCGTGACCATGTACCTGGTGTACGGCAGGGCCGGGCGGCGCAGGACCAGAAAACCCCTGCCAACGCTGCCTTCCGCATCGCAAGCCCCTGGCCCGGGAGCCCCGGGCACCCAAGCGCCGGGTGAAGATGACGCTACGCGTCCGGCCGCTGCCGTTCGCTGATCAACCGCCGGAGGTGCTGCCGACGGCGGCCCGTGCGGTCCGCCGTCGGGCGAGGTTGAGCACCCGGTCCCGCAGCGGCTGGGCACGGTCGGCGAGCGCAATCCGTCCCAGCGCTGACGAGGCCACGCTCACGGCACGGGTGCGCAGCCTCCGCTGCCGGCTGTAGGCCCGCAGCGCCTGGTCCTCGGGCAGGGTGTTGAGGAGGTCTGCAAGCGTGACCGCGTCCACCAGCGATTCGCAGGCCCCGCGGCCCAGCGTGGGCATCATGGCGTGTGCGGCGTCTCCAATGAGCACCCTCCTGCCGCTGACGTAGGAGCCAAGGCGCGGAACCGTCCAAAGTCGCTGGACCAGGCATTCCTCCGGCGTGGCTGCGGCAAGCGTGCGCCGGATGGCAGGGGCGTGGTTGGCGAAGCGAGCCCTTGCCTGCTCGAGGACTGACGCGGGATCTATCCCGTAGGGGCCGAGTTCGGACCGGTAACTCGCATACCAAAAGGAGCCTCCCCGGGCGGCGGCCATCCCGAACAGGTCGCCGCGGCCCCAGTATTCGCCTACCTCATCCGGGCCGACTGGAGTAGGAAGGGTGCCGCGGAGGGCAAGGTACGGCGTGAGGCGTGCTTCGGTGGCCCCGCCCCAAGCCGCACGTCGGACCATGCTGTGGACACCGTCGGCGCCTACCACCAAGCTGCCGTCCGCGGGGACTGCCTGCACCGTGTCCGTGACCCTGCGGACGGTTGCGGGCACGGCTGCATCCAGCAGCCGCAGGAGGTCGACCCGGGAAATGCCGAACATCCCGCCCGCGTCGACGGTCACCCACGGCTCCCCCTGGGCGTTGCGGACCGAGCCGCTGCCGAGCACCGGGCTGACCGCCCGTGCCTCATCCAGGATTCCGAGGCGCGCCAGCGCCCGCTGGGCGTTTGGCCACATGCCCAGCGCGTTGCCCACGGCGGGCAGTTCCGGGCGTTTCTCATGGACGGTCACCTGGAAACGGCTGGTATCCAACGCCGCGGCGAGGGCGAGGCCGGCGATTCCGCCACCAACGATCGTGATCGTTTCCATGCACCATATTTTACTACTTTTGTAGTGGATGGGAAGGGCGTCCCGCTACACTGAACGCATGCCGGACCGCCGCAACCAACTGCTTGATGCCGCCCTGGCTGTGGTGGCGGACAGGGGGATGAAGGGCCTCACCCACCGGGCAGTTGACGCCGCAGCCCGGGTGGCCGAGGGAACCACCTCGAACTACTACCGGAGCCGCGCCACACTGGTTGCGGCAGTGCTGGAGCGGCTGCTGGAACTGGACGCAGCGCTCCTGGCCGAGCAGGGGCCGGCCGGCCCGCCCCGCAGCGTTGAGGAACTGGCAAACCAGTTGGCCTCGCTGGTCCTGGCACTTGCCGGACGGCATGCGGGGCTGACCCGCGCCCGGCTGGCCCTCTCCCTGGACAAGCCCGAATCGGTGACCGCCGGCCATTTCCGGCTGGTGGGCGGGCTGGAGCAGGCCCTGGCCGCGCTGGGAGTACAGGACGCGGGGGCCAGGGCCCGGGATGTGGCCGACTACGGCGACGGCGTCCTGCTCCATCTGCTGACCGTCCGGCGGGACGATGCTCCGGACGCTGCGGTGATCGCTTCGGCGGTCCGGCGGCTGCTGGCGCCGTAAGACTAACTGGCAGCCCCGCCGTCGGAATTCTCCCCTGGCTTAGGAAGCGGCGGTGGGCCAGCCTGTATAGGCTTCGGCGAGGTAGGCCCTGCCGTGCCGGGAGGAGACCACGGAATTCAGTTCCCCGAGCTGGCGGGCGCGGGAGAAGTCGTCGGCGTCGGCGGGGGTGTGCAGCATGGTGGTCATCCAGTAGGAGAACTGCTGCGCCTTCCACACCCGGTCCAGGGCGCGGTCGCTGTAGGTCTCCAGGAGCCCATCAGAGCCGGAGTTGTAGTGGCTGTCGAGGCCTTCGAAGAGGACCTTGACGTCGTTGATGGCCAGGTTGAGGCCCTTGGCACCGGTGGGCGGGACGGTGTGTGCGGCGTCGCCGGCCAGGAACAGGTTGCCGTGCCGCATGGGGGTTTGAACGAAGCTGCGGAACGGCAGGACCATCTTTTCCAGGACGGGCCCTTCCTTGAGCTCGAAGCCGTTGCCGTTGACCCGGCTGCGGAACTCGGCCCAGATCCGGCCGTCATCCCAGTCGGCCACGTTTTCCTTGGGGTCGCACTGGAAGTACATCCGCTGCACAGTCTCGGTGCGCTGGCTGATCAGCGCGAAGCCGTTGGCCGAGTTGGCGTAGATCAGTTCATCCGAGCTGCGCGGCGCCTCGGCCAGGATGCCAAACCAGGCGAAGGGGTATTCATGGAAGTACCGCTTGCGCTTGGCTTCCGGGATCTGGGTGCGGCAGTGGCTGCGGGAACCGTCCGCGCCGACCAGGAAGTCGGCCTGGATTTCGAACTCGGCGCCGTCCGCGTCGGTGAACCAGACCTTCGGCTTGCCCTCGAGGTCGTGCACCGAGGTGTCGCTGACGCTGTAGCGGACGTCGCCGCCGTCGTCCTTCCGGCGCGCGGCGAGGTCCAGGAACACATCCGTTTGCGGGTACAGCCACACGGACTCCCCCACCAGGTCCTTGAAGTCGATGCGGTGGCTCTCGCCATTGAAGCGCAGCTCAATCCCGTCGTGCCGGTCCCCGTCGCGCAGCACACGGTCCGAGACACCGCTGTCCACCAGCAGGTTGACGGTGCCGTGCTCCAGGATGCCGGCCCTGACCGTGTGGGCGATTTGCTCGTGGCTGCGGATCTCGACCACGGTGGAGTCGATGCCTGCCATATACAGCAGGTGGGAGAGCATGAGTCCGGCGGGACCGCCGCCCATGATGGCCACCTGGGTGGTGATGATTTTTCGTGCCATGTTCTGTCCTCGCTTCATTGCGGGCCCCGCCTGGGCGGCACCGGGTCGGTTCTTCTGCCAACCAGTGTGGGCGCCGGGTGGTGAGCCCCGTTACACCTATTCCGTTGAATGGATCAGGAGTCTGCCATGTGCCGGGCGATGCCACGTGCGGCGGTCTGCAGCGCGGGCACCAGCGCCTGCAGGCGCATCTCACGGAGGGGAACCACGACGCCGAGCGACGCCACAGCGCGCTGCCTGCGGTTCAGGACCGGGACGGCTATGCCCCAGGTATCCGGATCCACCACGCCCTTGAGCTGGGCGTAGCCCTGGCGGGAAGTTTCGGCCAACAGTGCCCGGACGGTATCCGCGGCGACTTTTCCTTCCGGGTCGGTAAAGCGCCCGAGGTACTCCTCCTGCACCATCTTGTCCTGGTGGGCCATCAGCGCCAGCCCCGCGGACGAGATGTGCACCGGCATCCTTCCTGCCACCTGGGCGCGGTTGGCCACCGAGCCCCGCCTGGAGAGCCGCTCCACGAACAGCGCCTCCCAGCCGTCCAGCACGGCCAGGTTCACATTTTGGTGCAGGACCTGCTGGATGTCCTCCATGAACGGCATGGCCGCCTGGCGCAGGGCGAGGGTGGGGGAAGTACGGTTCACCAGTTCCCACAACCGGACCCCGGGCCGGACCATGCCGCCCGGCGCCGCCTCAAGCAGCCCGTGGGCGGCAAGCTGGCCCACCAGGCGGTGCGTGGTGGTGAGCGGCAGGCCGGCGCGCTGGGCGAGGTCGCTCAGCTGCAGGGCACTGACGTCCTGCGGGAACGCGGAAATCAGTCGCACGATCCGGTCCACTACCGAGTCGCCGGATTTCGAGTTGGCCAGCGCAAGCACCTTCTTCCGTTCAATGGGAAAAGTTGTCCCAGATTACACCTCCTAGTGATACAAACCTCACTGGGGATGTGGGCGATGCTGCCCGATCCTCCCCGGCGAAGCCTGCCGCTCAACTCCTGGAAGATACACCGAGGTATTTCTATGTCACTTGCGCCCACTCAGCACCGTTCAAAGTGGCCAGTCTGGCTCTGCTGGCTGGCGATGGTCCTTGACGGCTTTGACCTGGTGGTCTTGGGTACCGTCATCCCCACGCTGATCAAGACCCATGAGCTTGGCTTCGATGCGGTGGGCGCCACGTGGGCCGCCACCATCTCGCTGGTCGGCGTTGGCGCCGGTGCCCTGTTCATTGCCCCGCTGTCTGACCGCTTTGGCCGGCGCCGCCTCCTGGTGGCCTGCGTCCTGTGGTTTTCGATCTTCACCATCGCCGTGGTGTTCGCGCCCAACGTTGCGGTGTTCTGCGCCTTCCGCCTCCTTGCCGGGCTGGGGCTGGGCGCCTGCCTTCCGGCCGCCCTGGCCTACATGAACGACTACGCTCCGGCAGGCACCGCCGGAAAATCGACCACCCGGACCATGACCGGCTACCACGTAGGCGCTGTGGCCACGGCCTTCCTTGCCCTGATGCTGATTCCGGACTGGCGGATGATGTTCATCGTGGGCGGCCTGGCGGGCATTGCCCTGGCACCCTTCCTGTGGTTCAAGCTCCCGGAGACCCTTCCCTCAGCGGCTGCCTCAGGGGCGGAAGGAAAAGAACCGGCCGCAGCCCGCACAGGCTTCCGCGACCTTGCCCGGAAGCCCTACCCCCTGGTGGCGCTGGCCATCGCGGCGGCTTCCTTCATGGGCCTGCTCCTGGTCTACGGCCTGAACACCTGGCTCCCGCAGCTGATGGCCGGCGCCGGGTACACCGTCAGCACCGGCCTGGTCCTCCTGCTGGTCCTGAATGTGGGCGCCGTGGTGGGCCTGGTCATCGCGGGAATCCTGGCCGACAAGCACGGCACCAAGAAGGTGGTGCTGCTGTGGTTCGGGCTCTCCGCGCTCTTCCTGGCGGTCCTGAGCGTCAAGATCCAAAGTGAACTGCTGCTCAACCTGGCAGTCTTTGTCACCGGCGTGTTCGTGTTCAGCGCGCAGGTGCTGGTTTATGCATGGGTCAGCCAGCTGTTCCCGGCAGTCCTCCGAGCCACCGCGTTGGGTTTCGCCGCCGGCGTGGGCCGGCTGGGTGCCATCATGGGCCCCGCCGTCACCGGAACGCTGGTAGCTGCCAACATTGCCTACCCCTGGGGCTTTTACGTCTTTGCGGCCGCTGCCGCCATCGCCGTGCTGGCGCTGATAGCAGTGCCGCACACCATCCGGGCAGTCCGGGAAGAAGCAGCCGCGGAACGCCCATGACCGGCCTCCGGCCGGCCCGCCCCAGGTGCCGCTCGGGGGCGGGCCGGGCGGAAAAGGCGGTCAGGCCGCCGTCGCAACCCGTCCCTGCCTGCGCCGCACACGGCGCCATACGGCAGGTGCCAGCACCACCGCTATGCCGACGGCGGCACCAATGACGGTCTCGACGATGCGGTCGCGCAGGAGGTAAGCAGGCGAGGCGGGTACCACCAGGAGCGTGGAGATCAGCGCCAGGGGTGTGACGAACACCTGGGCCAGCAGGTACTGGCGGATGATGAACATTTCGGCACCAAACTGGCACAGCGCCATGACCAGCACTGTCTGCCAGGGCTGAAGGCCCAGCAACAGGATCGCCGCCAGGACCAACAGGCCCAGGACAGTGCCGATGATTCTTTGGATGCCGCGGCGCACGCGGTGCTGGGTGGTGTGGCCCACCAGGGGGACAACGGCGGCCACCATGGCCCAGTAGTTATGCCCGAATCCCAGGCGGGACCCGGCCCAGGTGGCCAGCGTGCCGGCGAGGCCTGCGGCCACCAGGTAGCCGGACCCTTCAAGCCACGCCGCGCGCTTCTCCGCGGGCGTGCGACGGATCCGCGGAGGCCTGGTCCACGGGGTGCGGTGGCTGGGAAGGATCCGGGACGAGAAGCCGACAAGCAGGGCGAACAGCGTGGTGAGGACGGCAACCAGCATGCCCTGCCACAGGGGCGGCTGGTTCGGAATGGACGCAATGGCGGCGAACGCGAAGATGTGGAAGAGCGATCCCGCCGGGCGCAGCCGCAGCCAGGAGATGGCGACGGAACAGGCGCCTGCCACCAGCGTGGTGGCCAGGACCAGGAGCCAGGTGTGGGTGGCGGTGTCCAGGCCCCATGCGGGACCGATGCGGGCCGCGAGCGCCGCCAGGAACATCACCAGCAGCATCAGCAGCCCGGCCCGCAGCTGCAGCACAAAGCGGACGGCATGCGGTTCGCCGCGGCCGTAGATTCCGGTGAAGGCGCCGAAGGACGCGAAGATTGCCAGGTCCAGCCGGCCCAGCAGCACCAGCGTAGTGAGGGGAACGAAGACGCCCACCGCGCATCGAAGCGCCGGGTGGTGGTCCTTGTTGCCGGGGCCGATGGTGAACATCTCGGCAAACATCTTCACGGGCAGCGCCTTCCTTGGGGTGGATCCTGACGGGCGGCCGCGCTGACGTTCCTCATAAATCCTAAGGCCCGGCCCCCTCCCGGTGCCCGCTGCGTTCCCCTGAATGGAATCGGAAGGCAATGCGGGGGAAACAACGCGAGGCAATGCTGGAGCCATGAAGCACACCCCGCCCCACCCGTCCACCAAAGAACTGCGCTGCGAGGTCTGCGGCCAGATGCCGGAACCGCCCAAAGCCAGGCTGACCGTGGCGAACGTGGCCGTGATGCTGCCCATCGAGCTGCTGGTCCACGCCCTGGTGGTGGAAGCCCATCTACCTTATGTAGCCAAGGTGCTGGTGCTGGCCCTCACTGCCACGGTCCTGGTGATCTGGGCCGAGCCGTCAGCTGCCAGGATCCTGCTCCGCTGGCTGCATGCGCCGGCCCTGCGGCACCGCCGGCAACTGGTGGCGGCCCCGTCGCTCTGGCGGGCGCGGACGCTGCTGCGGGACCGGCCCGGCGCACTGCAGCGGATCACGCGGGCGCTGGCACGGCTGGACAGCAACATCCTCAGCATCCACGTCCACCCGGTCCCGGGCGGCGTCCTGGACGAGTTTGTCCTCTCGGTGCCGGGCCACGTGGGCGAACGGGAGCTTTTGGATGCGCTGCACGACGGCGGCGGCGGCAGTCCGCACGTCTGGCCCACCACCGCGCTGGCCATGGCGGACGGACAGACCAAGGCGTTAAGCCTCGCGGCGCGCATCGCTGCCGCCCCCGACGAACTGCCCCTGGCGGTGGCCGAGCTGCTGCACGCAAGGATCCTGCCGCCGTCGGACGCCGGCAGCAAAGGGCCCGACGACGGGACGCACCTTAAGATCCCCACGGCATGGCACGGGCCCGTCACCTTTTCCCGGCCAGGCGAACCGTTCACGCCGGCGGAGTCGGCTCGGGCCCACCGGCTGGCCGAACTGGCCGAGATTACGTCTTATCGGCCGGCCGCGTCCCCAACAGAACGTTGAGCCCCCACCCCACCACCGTGATCAGGATGATGGCCCCTGCCATGGACGCCAGCTGGACCGGAGCGGACAGGATGCCGAGGCTGACGATCAGGGTGGTTGCCCCGGCGGGCGGGTGGGGCAGGCCCAGCCAGGTCAGCACCAGGGTGGTGAGCCCCACCGAGAGCACGCCACTGAGGACGTGCAGCGGGGTCAGTCCGCCCACCGTAGCGGACAGCTGGTCCTGCAGGCCCAGGGCATAAAGGCAGAGTGCCCCGGCCAACAGCCCCACCCCATGCCCCACCAGGGTGTTGACCGGCCTGGAAGCCTTCTGTTCGGGAGACTCCAAGAACAGCATCACCGTGGGGCCGAGGCTGGGAAACAGCCAGGGCAGATGGAACAGGAGCCCCGCCGCGCCGCTGACGGCGAGGACGACAATACCCAGGACACCCGCGTACAGCCCGGCGCCCAGCTTGTTCCAGTTCTTCTTGGCCCGTTCCAGCACGGGTGTGTTCATTCCTTGCCCCTAGCCGCCCGCCGCCGGTCACAATCGGTTGGGAAGGCGGTCACGCGGCATGCGCGCGCAAAACCCTTGACAGTGGCGCGTGTCACTCCTACCTTTGTTTTTGGGATCCCAGATTGGGATCCCAAAAATGAAAAGCTTCCGCTCGGCGCTCCGGATCGTCCGGCGGACCCTCTCCACCGGCAACGGCCCAACGGGCACGTACCGCACCGTTCGCATCCCCCATCCGTAAACTTCCCCGTGAAGGAGAAGCTGTGTCCATCCCAAACACTGAAACAACGGCCACATCCCTTGAGGCCGCTCCCGGCACCGCCGACAAACCCGAAAAGGACGGCACGCAACGACGCACTGCCGTCCGCTGGAAGCTCTTCCTGCTGCTCCTGGTCCTGGTCTCCGTCAATTACATCGACCGCGGTTCCATCTCCGTCGCCCTGCCCATCATCCAAAAGGAATTCAACCTGCCTCCCGAACTGGTGGGCCTGCTCCTTTCCGCCTTCTTCTGGACCTACGCCCTCATGCAGGTGCCGGTGGGCTGGCTGATCGACAAGTTCGGTCCCCGCAAGGTCATGACGGCTTCCTGCATCGGCTGGGGTGCTGCCACAGCGGCCTCCGGCATGGCGGGCGGCTTCCTCAGCATGTTCATCGCCCGGCTCGGCATCGGCGTAACAGAGGCAGGTGTGATGCCCGCCGGCGGCAAGCTCAATGCCATCTGGATGCACAAGTCCGAACGCGGCCGCGGCGCCACCATCCTGGACGCCGGCGCTCCCCTGGGAGCCGGCCTGGGCGGCATCATCATTGCCGGCCTCATCGCCTCCACGGGCAGCTGGCGCTGGGCCTTCGTCATCGCCGGCGCCGCCACCGTCCTCATGGGCCTGGCCGTCTGGTGGTACGTCCGGGACAACCCCCGCCAGCACCGCGGCGTCAATGAGGCCGAGGCCTCCTACATCGAAGCGTCGCACGCCGCCGAGGACGCCGAAGCAGCCATGGACGGCAGCAAGGGCAAGCGCGGCCTGCTTCCCTACCTCAAATTCCGCTCCTTCTGGGCCATGTGCCTGGGCTGGCTCGGCTTCAACGGCGTGTTCTACGGCTTGCTGACCTGGGGCCCGCTGTACCTGGCCCAGGCCAAGGGCTTCGACCTGAAGACCATCGGCTGGTCCACGCTGGTGATCTTCGGTGCCGGCTTCGTCGGCGAGATCATCGGCGGCACCGTCGCCGACAAGTGGCGCGCATCCGGCGCCTCCGCCAACCTGGTGATGCGGACCCTCCTCGGCATCTCCAGCGCCATCGTCGTGGCGGGCCTGGTGGGCGTGACCGTGGTCCCCGACGCCACCACCGCCGTGGTCCTGCTCTCCGTGGTCCTGTTCTTCCTGCGCTGGGTGGGCCTGTTTTGGAGCATCCCCTCCATCTTGGGCGGCCGCACCAACGCCGGCGTCCTGGGCGGAGCGATGAACCTCAGTGGCAACATCTCCGGCTTCGTCACCCCAATCGTCGTCGGCCTCATCGTGGGTGCCACCGGCTCCTACACCTGGGCGCTGCTGTACTTTGTGGGTTCCGCGGTGATCATGGGCGCCTCCGTCCTCACCCTGAACTACAACAAGCGGCTTCCTGTCTAAGCTGACCCTCGCAGGGAAACTTGCAATTGACGCCCCCGCGAGCCGGGAGCAGTGCCGTACGAGAATCCGAAATGGAGCACCATGCTGACCGCAGAAGAGACCCAGGACAAGGACCGCCCCCTCCGCGAAACCGTCCGGGACACCCTCCGCACCCGGATTTTCGAAGGACACTACGCTCCCGGCACGCGGCTGGTGGAACGCGACCTGGCCGCCGAGTTCTCCGTATCCCGGCTGCCGGTCCGCGAGGCCCTGCGCATGCTCCGCCAGGAAGGCCTGATCAGCGACCGCGGGGCCCGCGGGGCCGAAGTGAGCAGCCTCAGCCCCAAGGACGTCGAGGACCTTTTCGACGTCCGCCAGTCCCTGGAGGTGCTGGCCTGTCGGCTCGCCGCCAAGCGGGCCACCAGGGAGCACCTCGACTACCTCAAGGGCCTGCTGGACAACGCAGAGGCCTTCCTGGCCAAGGGGTCGGTGATGGAGGCACACCGTTCCAACAGCGAATTCCACGACGCCATCACGCGCATCGCGGACAACAACTTCCTCAAGTCCGCCCTGGAACCCCTCCAGGGGCGGATGCACTGGCTGTTCCGGCACGTCAGCGACCTGCCCGAACTCATCCGCGAACACCGCGAACTCTACGCAGCCATCGCCAGCGGCGACCCGGACAGGGCAGCCGCCCAGTCCGCTTCCCACATTGGCAAGTACCGGGACCAGTTCCCTGAGGACTTCCAAAAAACCGAACCAGAATTCCACCGGAAGAGAAAATGAAACTCCTGGTCATCAACCCCAACATCAGTGCCGATGTCACCGCACTGATCGAATCCGAAGCGCTGCGGTCCGCCTCCCCCGGCAGCGACCTGCTGGTCCGGACGGCCGGCCACGGCGTGGAGTACATCGAAACCCGCTTCGAATCCCTCGTCGCCGCCGGCGCCGTGGCGGAAATCATCGCCGAACACACCCGCCCCGGAGCAGACCCGGTGGACGCCGTGGTGGTCGCAGCGTTCGGCGATCCCGGCATGCCGGCCCTCAAGGAACTGGCTGACGTTCCCGTCATCGGCATCACCGAGGCCGCCCTGTGCGCGGCAGCCCTGCAGGGCCACCGCTTCTCCATCATCGCCATCTCGGACCGGATCAAACCCTGGTACCGGGAATGCGTGGAGCAGTTCGGTCTGGCCGGCCGGCTGGCCTCCATCCGTTCCATCAACGACTCCCTGACCAGCATCGCCTCGGTCCAGCAGGACTTCCGGGAAACCCTGCTGGCACTGAGTCGGCAGGCCGTGGCGGAGGATGGTGCCGACGTCGTCATCCTTGCCGGCGCCCCCCTGGCAGGCCTGGCCCGCGAACTCAAGGGACAGATTCCCGTGCCCGTGGTTGACGGCATTTCCGCCGGCATCCGCATGGCGGAGGCCGTGGCTGCCCTGCAGTCCGGAACCCACCGCGCCGGCGCCTTCGCCCCGCCCCCGGCCAAGGACCGCAAAGGCCTGTCCGGCAACCTGGACGCGGCCCTCGCCGCCCGCCAAGAGCACGCCGGCACCCCGCAGCCCGCCGCCTAACCCCGACTTCACCAACCCAGGAGGACACCGATGTCCCACCAGCCAGACCTCGTCATTGCCAACGCCACCGTGGTGAACAGCTACGGCCGCCAGGACGCCCACATCGTGGTGCACCAAGGAAAGATTGCCGAACTCGTCGACGCCGCCCAGCCGGTGCCCGCGGCGGACCGCACCGTCGACGCCACGGGCAAACTCGTGATCCCCGGCGGCGTGGACGGACACTGCCACGTGGCCCAGGTGACCGGACGCTTCCGCACCCTGGACGACTACCGCACCACCTCCACAGCCGCCCTGTGGGGCGGAACCACCACCATCATCGACTTCGGAATTCCGCGGGACGCCCAGGAAACCCCCTTGGCCGCCGTCCTGCACAAAAAGGAACTCGCCACCCAGTCCCGCTGCGACGTGGCCCTGCACGGCGCCGTGATCAGCTGGGACGAAACGGTGCCATGGCAGCTGGAGCAGCTGGCCGCCGAGGGCGTCCGCTCAGTGAAGATGTACACCACCAACCGGGGCACCACCATGGCCGACGGCGACACCATCGTCAAGGTCATGCGGGAAATGGTGCGGCTGGACGGCCTGGCCTACATCCACGCCGAACACGACCCCATCATTGCCGACTGCACCGAACAGCACGCCCAGGACGGCCGGATCGGCATCGAACACCTGCACCGGACCCGGCCCGAGCTGGCCGAGGAGATCTCCGTGAAGGAGACCCTGGCCATGGCCGAATACACGGGAGCGCCGGTGTACTTCGTGCACCAGTCCACGCCCGGAGCGGTGGACCTGGTCTCGCAGGCACGGGACCACGGGCTTGAGGCCTACTCCGAAACCTGCCCGCACTACGTCACCCTGGACGACTCCGTCTATGCCTCCACCTTCCCGGAGTGGTTCGCCTGCTGCCCGCCCATGCGCAGCGCGGAAACGGTGGCTGCCCTCAAGGAGCGGCTGGTGTCCGGTGCCATCCACACCATGTCCTCGGATCATTCCTGCTACGACCTGTCCCAGAAGCGCGAGCGGACCGATGACGTGCGGGCCATGCCGCACGGACTGCCCGGGGTGGAGACGCGGATGCCGGTCACCTTCACCGCGATGACCTCCGCGGGGGCCACCGTTGAACAATTCGTCAACGCCTTCGCCGCCGAACCTGCACGGATCAACGCCGTTCCCGGCAAAGGCCGCATCGCCGAAGGGTTCGACGCCGACCTGGTGGTCTTCGATCCCGCAGAGGAACGCAGGGTGGACGGCGCAGCCCTGCACATGGGCACCGACTTCTCACCCTTCGACGGGAAGGCACTGACCGGCTGGCCCGCCGTCGTGGTTTCCAACGGACGCGTGGTGCTGGACGCGGACGGCTTCCACGATCCCGGCGCCGCAGGCCGCTTCATCCACCGCAACGGCTTCCGCCAGCACCAGTCCGCTGCCGCCGACGCCGCCCAACTTCCCGCCGCGCTCTAGGAGCCACCATGCCTGCAACCACCCGCCCGCACAGGATCGGCATGATCGTGCCGTCCTCCAACACCTGCCTGGAACCCCAGACGTACCGCATCCTGGGCAGCCGCACCGACGTCACGGTGCACTTCACCCGGATCCCGGTGACCCGCATCGCCCTGGACGATTCCTCGGACCGGCAGTTCGACCCCGCCGTCATGCGCCAGGCGTCGCAGCTGCTGGCGACGGCGGACGTGGACGTGATTGCCTGGAACGGCACGTCAGGTTCCTGGCTCGGTTCGGGCCACGACCAGGAGCTGGCCGGTGAAATCACCGCCGCCACCGGGGTCCCGGCGACCACCTCCACGCTGGCTTACCTCGAGGCGTTCCGGGCCTTCGGGACGGAACGGATCGGCCTGTTCACGCCGTACACGGAAGACGTGAACCACCAGGTCATCGCATCCTACGAGCGTGAAGGCATCAAGACCGTGGACCACCGGGCGCTGGGCCTGAGCGACAACGAATCCTTTGCCCGGGTGACCGACGACGAGATGCGGCCCGGCTCCCGAGAACTCGCCGCCGCGGCCCCGGATGCCCTGGTCTACCTGTGCACCAACCTTTACGGAGCCAACATCACTGCAGAGATCGAGGAAACCACCGGGGTCCCGGTGCTGGACTCCGTGGCGGTCACGCTGTGGCACGCCCTGAAACTGGCCGGCGCACCGCTGCTGGAGCCGCGCTGGGGGCGGCTGCTGGGCTGACCGCCCCTACATCGGCAGGAAGGTTACATCCGCAGGGTCAGGGCACCGGGCTCCATGGTCATGAGCACGTGCTTGCCCTGGCCCTCGTGGTCGCCGTCCAGCTGGTAGTCGTCCTTGTGCTCCAGCGTGATCTCCACGCTCTTGCCCTGGAAGTACTCCACGGCGGTGTCCTTGTTCTTGCCCTTGCCGATGATGCCGGCGAGCACGGAGAGCCAGCCCAGCTTGCCGTGGTGCGGCGCCAGGACGGCGATGTCCAGCAGGCCGTCGTCGATCTTGGCGTCGGGGAAGATCTCCAGGCCGCCCTGGACCTTGCCGCAGTTGCCCACCATCACGCTGCGCACGCCGCGGTGGACAACCCGTTTGCCGTCGATCGCAACGGTTGCCTTGACCGGTTTCCCGGGAAGGTTGCGGATCCCGGCGTCCACGTAGGCCAGCCAGCCCACCTTGTGCTTCAGTTCCTGGTTGGTGTCCGCCATGATGGTGGCGTCGTAGCCCAGGCCGGCCATGACCAGGAACAGCTGCTCCTCGTCGGGGTCGTTCCGGCGGGCGCGGACCACGTCGATTTTCCGCTCGGTGCCCACCAGGGCTCCGGACAGGGCGCCGTCGTAGTCGGTCACGTCGATGCCCAGGTTGCGGGCCAGCAGGTTCCCGGTGCCCAACGGCAGCAAGCCCATGGGGATGTCCCCGCCGGCAAGGACCTCAGCCACACAACGGACGGTTCCATCGCCGCCTGCCGCGATGATGAGGTCCGCGCCCTGGGCCAGGGCTTCCTTCGCCTGGCCGACGCCGGGGTCCTCCTCCGTTGTCTCGAACCAGAGGGTTTCGCCCCAGCCGTTCTCCTCGCAGTGCTTGGCCATCAGCTCGCGCACGTCAATGTCCACCGTCTTGGCCGGGTTAATGACGACGGCGGCTCGTTTGGGCGAAGGGGTGGAACTGGTCTCAGTCATGACGTCCTCAGATGGCGGAATGTAAAGCAGGCTTCTCAAAGAAGGGTAACCCGGCGGAGCATGTTCCGCGCCTACAGGGCCTTGACCGCGCCCAGCACCTGCGCCAACGAGTCCTTGGCGTCCCCGAACAGCAGCGACGTCTGCGGCTCATACAGCAGATCGTTTTCGATGCCGGCGAAACCCGGGCGCATGGACCTCTTCAGGAACACCACCTGCCGCGCCTCCGCCACTTCCAGGATGGGCATCCCGTAGATCGGTGAGCCTGAGGAGGTCTTGGCGGCCGGGTTCACCACATCGTTGGCACCCACCACCAATACCACGTCCGTGGTCTTGAACTCCGGGTTGATGTCGCCCATCTCCTTGAGCGACTCGTACGGCACGTTGGCCTCGGCCAGAAGAACGTTCATGTGCCCGGGCATGCGGCCGGCCACCGGATGGATGGCGAAATCCACTTCAATCCCCCGCGCTTCCAGGGCCTGGGCCAGTTCGGCGGCCGTGTGCTGGCCCTGGGCCACCGCCAGGCCGTAGCCGGGGACGATGATCACCCGCTGGGCGTACCCCAACAGAACCGCCACGTCCTCCGGCGAGGACGAGCGGACCGGACGCCCGCTCACGGCGGTGGATCCCGCCGTCGAACCTCCCCTGAAGGCGCCAAAAAGAATACCTGCCACGCTCCGGCCCATGGCCGCCGCCATGGCGCGGGTGAGGATGGTACCCGAGGCGCCCACCAGGGTGCCGGCCACCACCAGCAGGACATTGCCCAGCACCAGGCCGGAGGCGGCGACGGCCAGACCGGTGAAGGCGTTCAGCAGCGAGATGACAATGGGCACGTCGGCGCCGCCTACCGGCAGCACCAGCAGCACACCGGCGGCAAGGCCCAGGACCAGCAGCAGGACCGCAAGGGGCAGCGCCGCGGTGAGGACCACGGCAACCGCGGCGGCCACCGCGGCGAGCAGGACCACGGCCATCACCACCGGCAGGCCCGGGAACACCACCGGCCGGGTGGTCATGAGTTCCTGCAGCTTGGCAAACGTGACGCCCGAGCCGGCAAAGGACACCGCGCCCACCAGGAGCGTGAACACGATGGCCACCCGCACCCACGGATCCTCCGCGTGCGCCAGTTCCAGGAGGGCCACCAGGGCTGCGGCGCCGCCGCCCACACCATTGAACAGCGCCACGAGCTGCGGCATCTGCGTCATCTTCACGCGGCGGGCCACCGGCGCGGCCACGGCGGAGCCAACGGCGATGGCGGCCAGGATCCAGGGGATGTTCTCCAGCCGGGCGGACAGAAAGACGGTGACGACGGCGATCAGCGCCCCGAGTGCGCCCACCAGGTTTCCACGGCGGGCCGTGCGCGGCGAGCTCAGCCCCCGCAGCGCCAGGATGAAGCAGACCGCCGCAGTGAGGTAAAGGACGGAGGTCCAGACCGGATCGAGGAGGCTCATTTGCTGCCCGCCTTGGGTTGCACCGCGTCCTTTTTGGCGTGGAACATGTGCAGCATCCGGTCCGTCACCACGAAGCCGCCCACCAGGTTGGCAGTGGCAAGGACGACGGCGAGCAGCGCCACCGCGAGCACCCACGGGTCGGTTGCCTGGCCGGCCACGATGATGGCACCCACCAGGATGATGCCGTGGATGGCATTGGCGCCGGACATCAGGGGCGTGTGCAGGGTGCTGGAAACCTTGGACACCACTTCGAAGCCGACGAACACCGCCAGCACCGTGATGGTCAGCAGGGCAATCCCGTCCATCAGAGCCCTCCTTCCTGCCGGGCTGCGGCGGCGCCAGCTGTTGAAGCACGTGCCTTCAGCAACTCCGCAGTGGGTTGGTGCCGCACCTCCCCGGCGTGGGTGAGGCAGGCACCTGCCACCACTTCGTCGTCGAAATCCAGCATGAGCGCGCCGTCGTGGACCAGCAGCGCCAGCAGGTTGGCTACGTTCTTGGCATAGAGGCGGGAGGCGTCGGAGGCCATCGCGGAGGCCGCGTCCTTCAGCCCCACCAGGGTGATCTGTCCTGTTCCGTCGGCGGTGGGAATGGGGATTTCCTGACCAGGTACGGAGCCCTCCACATTGCCGCCCGACTCGGCGGCGAGGTCGACGACGACCGATCCCGGGCGCATGCCCTGCACCATCTCGCGGGTCACCAAGAGGGGCGCGGGGCGTCCGGGAACTGCCGCCGTCGTGATCAGAACGTCCGATTGCGCCACCTGGGGCGCCAGCAGCTGCCGCTGCCGGGTGCCGGCGTCGGAGCTCAACTGCCGGGCATAGCCGCCTGCCGCCTCGGCCGTTTCCAGATCCAGACGGATGAAGGTGCCGCCCATGGACGCTACCTCGTCGGCGGAGGCGGGGCGGATGTCGTTGGCGAAGACGCGGGCGCCCAGGCGCTTGGCGGTGCCGATGGCCTGCAGCCCGGCCACGCCGGCGCCGAGCACCAGGACGCGGGCGGGCGGGATGGTTCCGGCGGCGGTCATGTACAGCGGGAAGAACCGGGGCAGCCTGATGGCGGCCTCAAGGACGCAGCGGTACCCGGCCACCAGCGCCTGCGACGTCAGCGCGTCCATGGACTGGGCCCGGGAAATACGCGGCACCAGTTCCAGGGCGAAGGAGGTGACGCCGCTGTCCGCGAGCGCCTGTACGGCCGGCAGTTCGGACGACGGCGAGGCGAGCCCCACCGTGACGGCTCCCTTTTTGAGATGCGCAGCGGCGTTCGGGTCAAGGGGACGGACGTGGGCCAGGATGTCGAGGGCGGCCAAGTCCAGTTGGGGAACGATGGCGGCCCCGGCGTTTTGGTAGGCGGGGTCTGCGTGCCCGGCACCGTCCCCGGCCCCCGCCTCAACCAGAACCTCAAGCCCCATCCCAGCCAGTTGCCTGACGGTATCCGGGGTGGCGGCCACACGCCGCTCGCCCTCCCGGCGTTCCCGCGGAATCCCCAGTCTCACCCGCCAACTCCTCTTCCTGACGAGCAGTGCAGCCGCTCTGCTGCACGCAGTTGGCATGAGTCTAGAACGCCCTGCGCTGCGGCGGGAGTGGGGGCTGGAGGGTAAGTGGTAACAATTCGCCTGTCAGCCCGCCACCGCCATGCCCGGGCGGTTGCCTGGCTGAAGGACTGCCCTTACTTGTTGCTGGCGCGGATGGCGTCCGCCACGCTTTCGAGATGGAGCCGCATGGCTTCTGCCGCCGCGTCCGGATCATGGGCACAGACGGCATCAATGATGGCCAGGTGCTGCGGCAAGGAAACGGCCGGGCGGCCAGGCTGGCGGGCAAGGCGGAACTGGAACCGGACCGCCTGTCCCCGGAGCCGCTGGATGGTTGCTGCGGCCGTCTGCTGCGCGCTCATGGCGATGATCTTTTCGTGCATCGCCTGGTTGCCTTCGGAGTAGGACTCACGGTCTCCCCGGTCCACGGCGTCCTTCATCCGGGCGGCCAGGTCCTGCAGCTCAGCGATGTCCTCATCGGTGGCCCGTTCGGCAGCCTTACGGGCACAGAGGCCCTCCAGGGCGGCCCTCACCTCGGTGATCTCCACCGCTTCCCCTACCGAGACCGCACGCACCCGCGCTCCCCGGTTTTGGACGCGCTCCACCAGGCCTTCGACGCTCAGCTCCGAGAGGGCAACCCGGATGTTTCCCCGGCTCGCCCCGTACTCGGCGGCCAGGTCCCCTTCGACGAGGCGCTGGTTAGGCACCAGCTCTCCGCTGACAATAGCGGTGCGCAGCAGCTCTGCAAGCTCAACGGCGGTAAGGGTCCGGCCCGCTCTATTCACGGTGTCCACAGCCAACCTTCTCCCTGTCCCTTTCGGTTGCCAATTTTGCTGACAATTTCCGAACTCAGCGTACTCCAGCTCCCGCGGGCAGGTGCCAAATACCCACCGTTGATTGTTAGCTATATCGCTGACAAAATTTGCTTGTGCGGTTTGTTCGTCAATTTGGCGTCGTCCCCGGCCCGGCCAGGAGCGTCTATACAGGCCTTGACGCCCTACTCAAGGACGCTGACCCCGCCTGGGAAGGGAACCACCATGCAGGAACTCGGTATTGTCCACACCAACATCACCCGCGCGGCTGAAGACAGCGTCAAGGCCTTGTCCGCCTTCGGCGTCAGCACCGTCCACGAGGCCATGGGCCGGCTGGGCCTGATGCGCCCCTACATCCGGCCGGCGTATCCGGGCGCGGCAATGTGCGGCACTGCCATCACCGTCCTGCTGCAGCCCGGGGACAACTGGATGTTGCATGTGGCCGCCGAGCAGGTCCGGCCCGGAGACGTGGTGGTTGCCGGCTGCACCACGGAATGCGAAGACGGCTTTTTCGGCGAGCTGCTGGCCACATCACTCCGGGCACAGGGCGCAGCGGGGCTGGTCATCGACGGCGGCTGCCGGGACGTCGCCGCCCTCCAGGCCATGGACTTTCCCGTCTTCAGCCGCGCAATCAATTCCAGGGGCACCGTCAAGGCCACCCTGGGCTCCGTCAATGTCCCGGTAGTCTGCGCCAACGCCCTGGTCACGCCTGGCGACGTGGTGATTGCCGACGTCGATGGGGTGGTGGTGGTGCCCGCCGCCAGGGCAGCCGACGTGGCGGCAGCAGCACGGGCCCGGGAAGACAACGAAAAAGCCAAGCGTGAGCGCTTTGCCAGCGGGGAACTTGGACTGGACATTTACAGCATGCGGGGGCCGCTCGAAGCCGCGGGACTGCGCTACGTGGATTGAGGCGCTACGTGGATTGAACGGCACGAACGGCGGGACCGCCGTAATCAAGCGCTATACGGCGCGCGGCTTCCATCAGCTGTGGCAGGACGGCCGCTTCAATGTCCTGCGCCGCGGCCCGGTGCGTTTGCAGCGAAACGTTGGCCGCGGCCACAACCTCATGTCCGCGCCGGACCGGGACGGCCACGCCCCGGAGGCCTTCCTCCAGCTCCTGCGAAACCATGCACCAGCCCCTGGCCCTGGCCGCTTCCACTTCGGCACGCAGGTCCTCCACACTGCCGATGGAGCGGTCAGTGAAGCGTTGCAGCCGGACCGAGTGGAGGTATTCCTCCAGCTGCGGCGCAGGCAGCCCGGCCAGGAGGACGCGGCCCATGGAGGTGGCCCAGGCCGGGAAGCGGGTACCCACCGTGATGGACACGCTCAGCAGGCGGGGAGAAGGAACACAGGCCACGTAGACCACGTCGCCGCCGTCGAGGATGCACAGGGACGTTGTCTCGTTAAGCTTCGCCGCCAAGTCCCTCAGGTGCGGCTCGGCCACCTTGGGCAAGGTCAGCGCGGCAAGATAGGACCTGCCCACGTCCAGGGACCGCGCGGTCAGCTCGAAGGCCGGCCCGACAGCCCGAAGGTAGCCAAGGTCCGCGAGGGTGAGCAGGAAGCGCCGGGCCGAAGCCCGGGTCATGTCCGTCCGGGCTGCAACCTGCGAGACGGTGAGCCGGGGCTGGTCCGGGGTAAAGGCAAGCAGGACGTCAAAAGCCTTCTCAACCGACTTAACGAAGTAGCCTGCCTGCTCCTCCACTATCCTGTTCCCTTCCGAACCAACCGTGCGCACGGCACGGAATTGCCGGGCTTTTCACACCTGTTCGATCATATCGGGCGCCGGCGGGGAGCAAGCCTGGCCAAGAGCCATCGCCCTAGTGCGTAGCCCGAAGACGGACGAGGGTTTCCTGCAACAACACGCCTGTTTCCTCGTCCAGTCCCAGGAGGGGCACCATGGCCACCGCCTGTTCCCGAAGGTGGTCCCACCCGTCGATGCACCGAATGCCCATGGCCTCTGCGCAGGCCACGCTGGCGGTGGTGTGGCGGGCGTATACGAAGTCGTACAGGACAGCGTCGGGCGCCAGGGCAGCACCACCCCAGGCCGCCGGATCGGAGGTGCTCTTTCCGATGGGCGTGGCGTTGACGATCAGGGAGGCATCAGCGGCGGCATCGCGGGCTTGCTCCCATGTGATGGCGTGCGCCTCGAGGCCCAGTTGGCACGCAAGTTCCAGCAGTGCGGCGGAAGCGCGGGGATCGCGGTCCGTGATGGACACGGTCCCCACGTTTTCCCGGATGGAAATGAGGGCTGCGCGGGCGGCTCCCCCGGCCCCGAGCAGGAGGGCGTGGCGCTGGTAGGCGGTCCCCAGCAGTTCGCGGGCAGCGGTGATGTCGGTGTTGTGGGCCTCCAACCTTTCGCCTGCCCGCACCAGCAGGTTGCAGGCACCGCTCAGCCTCACGGACCCGTCGGCAACATCAGCGGTTTCCGCCGCCCAGTGCTTATGCGGCATGGTCACGTTCGCCGCCACCAGGTCCGGGTCCAAGAGCTCTCTGCGGACCTGCGCCAGGTCGCCATCCGGTGGCACATCCCATGCCTCATACCTCCAGCCGTTGCCCAGCCGGGCCAGGACGGGATTCCAAAGCGCGGGGGACATGGCCTGGGAAGCAGCTGACCCGATCAGGACCAGGCGGGAAGCGTGAACGCGCGGTTCCATACGTGGCTCCACCTTTCGCAGAGATTGGCGTTGTGATTGGCGTCACCGGCTAGTATCCTCTTTTTAGGCGCATTTCGCACACTTGTTCGCTATGCGTACAGATTAGAAAAGATTCCCACCTTCAGCGTGGAAGGAACCCCACAATGACCAACATCGCAACAGGAGCCCAGGCGACGCCGGAGGCGCAGCGCCGTCTCAAGCGCGCAAAGAAGGCAGCGTTGGCAGCCTTCCTCGGCGGCGCGCTGGAGTACTACGACTTCTTCATCTATGCCACTGCCGCCTCCCTCGTCTTCTCGAAGATCTTCTTCCCCGCGGGCGACCCCACCGTGGCGCTTATCGCGTCCTTCGCCACGTTCGGTGTCGCCTACGTCGCGAGGCCGTTCGGCGCAGTGGTGTTCGGCCACCTGGGTGACAAGATCGGCCGCAAGAACACCCTCGTTCTCACCCTGGTCCTGATGGGCAGCGCCACGTTCCTGATCGGCGCGCTGCCGGACTTCAGCGTGGCGGGCTACTGGGCCCCGGCACTGCTGGTGGTGCTTCGTCTGATGCAGGGCCTGTCCGCCGGCGCCGAGACGGCCGGCGCCTCGGCATTGTCCACCGAGGAAGCCCCTGAAGGCCGCCGCGGTTTCTTCGCCAGCTTCGCCATGAGCGGCATCTCGGCCGGCATCGTGCTGGCATCCCTGGCCTTCCTTCCTGTTGCCGCCATGAGCGAGGCGGACCGCCTTGCCTGGGGATGGCGGATCCCCTTCTGGCTCTCCCTCGTAGTCCTGATCGTGGCCTACCTGGTGCGCCGCTCCCTGGAGGAGCCGGAGGTTTTCGAGGAAAAGCATGACCACGGCGAACTGGTAAAGCTGCCCTTCGCCAAGATGTTCCAGACCCACCCCGCCCAGTTCTTCCAGGTGGCGCTGATGTCCTTCGAGACCGTCACCAACACGTTCATGCAGTCCTTTGGCCTCGCCTACGCGGTTTCGGTGGGCGTCCCGGCCTCCACCATGCTTTGGGTGAGCATCCTCGGCAACGTCCTGGCGATCGGCAGCCAGCCCCTGATGGCACGATGGTCCGACAGCCTTGGCCGGCGTCCCATCTTCATCGGGGGCGTGCTCGGTTCCGGCGCCATGATCTTCATCTACTTCTGGGTGATCTCCACCGGGAACATCCCCATGATCTTCCTGACCAGCACGCTGATCACGGCCGGAACCTACGCCATGTCCAATGCCATCTACCCGGCCTGGTTCTCGGAGCTGTTCAACGTGAAGGTCCGCTACTCAGGCATGGCGATCGGACTCCAGATCGGAATCCTGTGCGCCGGTTTCACCCCGCTGCTGGGCACCGCCCTGGTGGGAGCGGACAAGGCCAACTGGGGACCGGCAGCCTGGATCGTGGCAGGTTCTTCGGTCCTCGCCGTGGCGGGTGCCTGGTGGGCCCGCGAGACAGCCAAGACCCCGCTCCGGGAGCTGGGCAACCACGTGCGGTAGGGGCCCTTCCAGCCACGCAGCAAACAGGAAGAGGCCGACGGCGGGAAGCACCCGCCGTCGGCCTCCTGCCTTAAGGGGACTGCTGTCCGCGGGCCGGCGTACCTCCTGCCAGCCGATAGGAATCCTCGAGCAGTTCCGCCAGAAGCGCCGCGTCAATGCGTTCCATGCGGACCAGCACCAGCAAGGGTGAGCGTTCGTGGTGCGCAGTCCAGAAGAAGGTCTCCGGCTCGGTCCCTGCCAGCGCGTGGCGCTCCCCGGTCTTGACGGTGAGGACGCCGGGCTCCCAGATTCGGGCCACCAGGGTTCTGGCAAACCACGCCGGCTGTCCCCAACTGGACCGTTCCGTCACGCCCGGCAGGGCAAGGGCAGCCTGCCTGACCTCGTCCTCGCTGACCATGCATCCGAGTCTGCCCCCGGGTAGGGCGGCGGGACAAGGTCACATACCGCTGGCGGCGATCTATCCCCGGGCGGTGAGGTCTGCGGAAATCAGCTTGGCGGTGGCCACGATCTCTCGCGTGACCGATGCCAGGTAGGCGTCCGGGTCCGGCTTGGCCTCCACGGACTGGGCCTGCAGGGAGACGTTTACGGCCGCCACCACCTTGGTTCCGTCGTACACGGGCGCCGCAACGGACATCAGCCCCAGTTCCAGTTCCTGGTTGAGCAGGCACCAGCCCTGCGCCCGCACGGTTTCCAGCACCCCCAGCAACTCCGGGACGCTTCCCAGGGCGCGGGGAGTTAACGGCTTCACCTCGGCCGCCGCCAGGTAAGCCTTGAGTTCCGCGGGCGGGAGTGCCGCGAGCAGTACCCTGCCCATGGATGTGGCATAGGCCGGGAAACGGGTGCCCACGGTGATCCCGATGGTCATGATCCGGCGGGTGGTCACGCGGGCAACGTACGCAATGTCCGTGCCGTCCAGCACCGCAGCGGAGGTGGACTCGCCCAGCTTGAGGGACAGTTCCTCCAGATGCGGCTGGGCCAGCTGCGGCAGGGATAGGCCGGAGAGGTACGCGTACCCCAACTGCAGGACCTTGGCCGTCAGCGCGAACGTCTTGCCGTCGGTCCTGACATAGCCCAGCTCCACGAGGGTGTGCAGGAACCGGCGGGCGGTGGCGCGGGTCAGCCCGGTGCGGGACGCCACTTCCGTGAGCGTCATGACGGGGCGGTCGGCGTCGAAGGCACGGATCACGGCCAGGCCCCGCGCCAGCGACTGGACGTACTGGTCGCTGGCCTGCGGCGGCTGGGTGTCCGTGCGGACGGCGTCGGTCATGGTTACCAATCCTAGGTGGCGCTTCCGACGGCGGCGGCGGCCTTGAGCGGGACGGGTACCAGTTCCTGGAGTTCTTCGAGGGTGCAGCCGAAGGTTTCACGCACGGTAATGCCCTCGGGCCCCGTCAGGAACACGGCCTTGTCCGTGTAAACGCGGGTCACGCACCCCACGCCGGTGACGGGGTAGGTGCAGGACTCCACGATCTTGGAGGCGCCTTCGCGGGTCAGGAGGGTCATCATGACGAATACGTCCTTGGCGCCGGTGGCCAGGTCCATGGCACCACCGACGGCGGGAATGGCACCCGGTGCCCCGGTGTGCCAGTTGGCGAGGTCGCCAGTGACCGATACCTGGAACGCACCGAGCACGCAGATGTCCAGGTGCCCGCCGCGCATCATTGCGAAGGAGTCGGCGTGGTGGAAGTACGAGGCGCCGGGGAGTTCGGTGACGGGGATCTTTCCGGCGTTGATGAGGTCCTCGTCGATCTCATCGCCCTGGGCTTCGGGACCCATCCCGAGCATGCCGTTCTCCGTGTGGAGGGTGATGTTCTGTTCCTCGGTGAGGTAGTTGGACACCAGCGTGGGCTGCCCGATGCCGAGGTTCACAAAGGACCCGGGCGCGATGTCCCTGGCCACGAGCCGGGCCAGGTCATCCCGGCCCAGGGGCGTCGCCGAGGTCTGGAGGGACGTTTCGGTCAGGCTCATCTCAGGCCACCTTCGGGTTTGTGCTTGCAGCGGGGTTGCCGCTGCCGGCAACTTTGACGATGGTGTTGACGTAGATTCCCGGAGTCACCACGTTTTCGGGGTCCAGCCCGCCGGTGGGGACGATCTCCGAGACCTGGGCAATGGTGTGCTTCGCCGCGGCGGCCATGATCGGGCCGAAGTTCCGGGCCGTCTTGCGGTAGACGAGGTTACCCTTGCCGTCCGCCTTCAATGCCTTGATGAGGGCGACGTCGGCGTGGATGGGGGTCTCGAAGACCTGCCACTTGCCGTCCAGGAAGCGGGTTTCCTTACCCTCGGCGAGCATGGTGCCGTACCCGGTGGGGGTGAAGAACCCCCCGATCCCGGCTCCGGCGGCACGGATGCGTTCGGCCAGGTTGCCTTGGGGCACCAGTTCGAGCTCAATCTCACCGGCTTTGTACTTGGTGTCGAAGTGCCAGGAATCGGACTGCCGGGGGAAGGAGCAGATCATCTTCTTCACCCGGCCCTCCTTGATTAGCAGGGCCAGGCCCTGGTCGCCCTGGCCTGCGTTGTTGTTCACCACGGTCAGGTCGGTGGCACCGCATTCGAGCAGCGCATCGATCAGTTCGAACGGCTGGCCGGCGTTGCCGAACCCGCCGATCATCACGGTTGATCCGTCCTTGATTTCGGCCACGGCGGCCTGGACGGAGTCGACAAAGTTCAGCATTACTGGTCCTTTCCAGCGGTATTTCCGGAAGCAGTCACGTTCTCAAGCACCACGGCCAGGCCCTGGCCCACACCGATGCAGATCGCGGCCACGCCCCAACGTTCGCCGGAGGCCTGCAGCGACCGGGCGAGCGTGCCCAGGATGCGGGTGCCGGACGCGCCCAGCGGGTGGCCCATGGCGATGGCGCCGCCGTGCCGGTTCACGATGGCGGGGTCGATGCCCCAGGCGTTGATGCAGGCCAGCGACTGCGCGGCGAACGCTTCGTTAAGTTCGACGGCGCCCACCTGGTCCCAGCCGATGCCCGCCTTAGCCAGGGCCTTGTTCGCCGCCTCGACCGGGGCGTAGCCGAAGTACTGGGGATCGTTGGCGTGTGCGCCGCGTCCGGCGATCCGGGCCAGCGGCTCCAGCCCCAGCAGCCCAGCGGCAGCCTCACTGCCGATCCAGGCCGCGGAGGCGCCGTCGGACAGCGGCGATGCGTTACCCGCGGTGACCGTCCCGCCCACCTCGGCGCCCTCGGGCTCCTTGCGGAACACCGTCTTCAACGCGGCCAGCTTCTCGGCAGTGGAGCCGGGGCGGATGCCCTCATCACGGACCAGGTCCGTGCCCGGGACCGGGGCCACCAGGTTGTCGTAGAACCCCTCGTCCCAGGCCGCAGCGGCACGGTTGTGCGAATCGGCCGCGAACTCGTCCTGCGCCTGCCGGGTCACGCCGTACTTCTCACGCAGCCGCTCGGTGGCCTCGCCCAGGGAAATGGTCCACTCCTTGGGCATCGCCTTGTTCACCAGGCGCCAGCCCAGGGTGGTGGAGGCCAGGGTCATGTCCCCGGCCGGGTACGGCTTCTCGGTCTTGGGCAGCACCCACGGGGCCCGGGACATGGACTCCACACCGCCCACGAGCATCAGGTCGGCGTCGCCGGCGTTGATCTGGCGGGAGGCGATGATCGCCGCGTCCAGCGACGAGCCGCACAGCCGGTTGACCGTAGTGCCGGGGATGGACACGGGAAGACCGGCCAGAAGGGTGCCCATCCGGGCCACGTTGCGGTTCTCCTCACCGGCGCCGTTGGCGTTGCCGAACACCACCTCATCAATCCGCTCCGGATCAAGCGAAGGGGCCCGCCTCACGGACTCCCTGATCACATGCGCGGCAAGATCGTCCGGGCGGACGGAGGCAAGGCCGGAGCCGAACTTGCCAAACGGGGTGCGCACGGCGTCGTACACAAAAGCCTGGTTCATGATTCCTCTGGTTCTCTGGGCCCAACTGACTGGCACTTGTTGTCGTTTTGGGGGCCCAAAACGACAACTGCTGCGAGCTAGTTGGGAGGGGTGGGGTTGGTGTCGGGGACCGCAGGTTCTTCATGCGTGGTGTCGATCTCGCGAAAGACCTGCTGGGCGGTCTTGAAGGCAGTATTGGCGGAGGGGACGCCGCAGTAGATGGCGGTCTGGAGCAGGATTTCCTTGATCTCGTCCCGGCTCAGGCCGTTGTGGAGGGCGGCGCGGATATGCATGGCCAGTTCCTCCCAGTGCCCGTGCGCCACCATGGCGGTGATGGTCACGGCCGAGCGCATCTGGCGCGGGAGCCCCGGACGGGTCCAGATGCCACCCCAGGCAATGCGGGTGATCATGTCCTGGAAGTCCTCGGTGAACTCATCCTTGTTGGCGTTGGCCCGGTCCACGTGCGCGTCGCCCAGGACTTCGCGCCGGACTGCCATGCCGCCGTCGTAAATCTCCTGGCTGGTGGCGCCCGGCTGGACCACGCCGTGACGCTCCAGGCCCGGACGTTCGGCGCCGCTCACTTGGCTGCCGCCCGGGATTCGGCCCAGCTGATCAGGCTGCGCATGAGGTCCGCCACGTGCGCGGGCGCCTCGGCGGGCGCCAGGTGGGAGATGCCCTCGATTGTCACGGCGGTGGCGGTGCCGCCGCCGGCAGTGATTCCCGCGGCCACTTCCTCCGCCATGGCGGGAGTGGCCACGCCGTCCAGCGCGCCGGCGATGACCTGGGTCGGAACGGTGATGCTGCCGAGCTCGTTCCGGACGTCAAAGGCTGCCAGGGCTTCACAGCAGAAGGCGTAGCTGAAGCGGTCGGCGTCGCGCAGGGCGTGCAGGAGCCGGCTGCTGAACTCGGGTTCGCGGTCCATGAAGCCCGGGGCGAACCAGCGCTGCGCGGAGCCCTGGATCATCACGGGCGTGCCCTGGGTGCGGACGGTTTCTGCCCGCTCCAGCCAACCTTCCGGCGTGCCGATCTTGGCCCCGCTGTTCTGCACGGACAGGCTTTTGAGCCGCTCCCCGTGCTTGATGCCCAGCTGCAGGCCCACGGCGCCGCCCAGCGAAACACCCGCATAGTGGAAGTTGGCGCCGGGAGCGATGGAGTCGACCAGATCCACCACGGCGTCTGCAAGGTCCGCGACGTCAAAGGTTTCGGTGGCGGCGGGCGAGACGCCGTGGCCCGGAAGGTCCCAGGCCACTACGTCGTAGTCGTTGCCAAGCAGGGACGCCACCCTGTTCCACAGGATCGTGGACGTGCCCAGGGACGGGCCCGCCACCAGCAGGGGGTGGTCGCCAAGGGGCCGCTGGGGGGACAGCAGCGCTGCCTTCAAAGCCGGTCTAGCCACGGGAAGCTCCATTCGCGTCGGGGGAAACAAAGTCGGGGAAGGTGGCCAGGATGCGGCGCGCGATCTCCGCCGCCTGGCCCAGGTAGCTGGCCGGATCCAGGAGTTCCTCCAGCCGTGCGTCGGTGACGACGGCGGAGGGGACAGCTTCACGGAGCAGCTTCCGGTACGCGGCCCCCTGCTCAGTGGGGGGCGCCTGCAGCGTCTGGTCCACCACGTCCTGTAGTTGCTGCTTGCCGCTGCGGCCGTCCTTCTCCTCGAGCAGCGGTGCCACCGCTGCGCTGACGCCCTCGGCCAGCAGCAGCGGCCCGGCAAGGTCAAGGTCGCGGCGCATGGCGTCCGGGAATACCCGCAGCCCCTCGGCGAGTTCGCGGAGGGGCCCAGCGGCCCCAAGGGCGAGGGCCAGCAGCTGCCGGAGGGCCGGCCACTCCGCGTGCCAGGCTCCGTCCGGGCGCTCATCGTTGAAGTTGGCGGCGGCCACGTGCAGCTGCGCTGCCAGCTGCGGTGCCTGCAGTGCGGCGCTGCGGACCAGGACGGACAGCACGGGGTTCTGTTTCTGGGGCATGGCGGAGGAGACGCCGCGGCCGGCAGCGCGCGGTTCGGCGAGTTCTGCCACCTCGGGCCGGCTGAGGAACAGTACGTCCGCGGCGATTTTGCCAAAGGCGTCCAGCACGGAAGCCAGTGCATGGCCCAGGGACGTGATGGCCAGCCGGTTGGTGTGCCAGGGAGCGGCCGCCGGGGCCAGGCCCAGCTGCACCGCGAGGGCATCGGCCAGGCTGAATGGGGTGGCGGAGGAGCCCTCCGTCAGCACGGTGCCCGCAGCGAGCGTTCCAGCAGCCCCGCCGAATTGGACCGGGAACTCCAGTGCCTCCAGCTGGCGGCCCGCGGCGGCGACGCCCTGGAACCATTGCGCCGCCCGCAGCCCAAAGGTGAAGGGAAGGGAATGCTGGGTCAGGGTCCTGCCCACGCACAGCGTGTCCGTATGCTGCCCCGCCAGGGCGGCGAGCGCCGTCGTCGTACCCCTTATGTCTGCCAGCACGGCGTGGACGGTGTTGCGGGCCAGCAGCATGAGTGCGGTGTCGAGCACGTCCTGGCTGGTCAGGGACGTGTGGACGGCCTTCCCGGCACCGACCCCGGCGGTGTCCAGCGCGGCCACGTTTTTCCGGAGATCGGCCAGGAGGGGAATCACCGGGTTGCCGCCGCCCTGGGCGCGCAGCGCGATACCGGCCAGGTCGTAGCGCCCCGCCTCTGCGGCGGAAGCGACGACGGCGGCCGAACCGGCGGGTGCCAGGCCGGCCCGTTGCAGCACGGCTGCCCAGCCGGACTCGACGGCGAGGATGGCCGCCAGCACTGCCCGGTCCCCCGTCAGCGCTGCCACCAAAGGTGAGGCTGAGACGGGACTGAGCAGGCCGGCGTCGGCCTCTTCTGCGAAGGCGCGCAAGTCTCCCAAGGCGGCGGCGTGGGTCACTGGAAGTCCAGGAAGACCGTCTCGTCCTCACCTTGGAGACGGATGTCCCAGGTGAGGCCCCCGTCGGCGTCTCGGCGGGCGATGAGCGTCTTGCGGCGCTCCGGGTCCAGGGAGCTCAGCAGGGGGTCGTTGGCCAGGGCCTCGGTGTCCTCCGGCAGGTAGATGCGGGTGAACAGCCGGTTGGTGAGGCCACGGGCAAAGAGCGCCACGGAAATAAAGGGCGCTGCACCCGGCTTGGTGGGGCCGGGGTTGACGGTGGTGAAGGTGAACACGCCGGAGTTGCCCACGGCGCCGCGTCCCCAGCCGGTGAAGGTGTAGCCGTCGCGGACCAGGGAGCCGGTGCGCTGGACGATTTTGCCGTCGGCATCCGGCTGCCAGATCTCAAGGATGGCGTCCGGGATGGTGTGGCCGGCGCCGTCGTAGACCGTACCCTGCAGGCGGATGGAGCCCGGGAACCCGGCAGGGAGCAGCTCGTTATCCTTCTCGAACGGGAGGGCGTAGCCGTAGAACGGGCCCACGGTCTGCCCGGGGGTGGGTACCAGTTTGGTGCTCATGTCTACTCCTCGTCGCCTTCGGTGCCAAATGCTTCATTCTCGGTCCAGGTCCGCTTGGGGCCGGTCAGGACAATGTCCCAGTTGTACCCCAGCGCCCACTCCGGCTCGGTGAGGCTGTGGTCGTAGGTGGCCACCAGGCGGTCGCGGGCGTCCTGGTCCACGATGGTCTGGTAGATCGGGTCCAGCGGGAAGAGCTGGTCACCCGGGAAGTACATCTGGGTGATGATCCGCTGGGTAAACTCGCTGCCGAACAGCGAGAAGTGGATGTGCGCGGGCCGCCACGCGTTCAGGTGGTTCTTCCACGGGTACGCACCGGGCTTGATTGTGATGAACCGGTAGGAACCGTCCGGGCCGGTGATGCAGCGGCCGATGCCGGTGAAGTTGGGATCAATGGGGGCCGGGTGCTGGTCGCGCTTGTGGATGTAGCGGCCGGAGGAGTTGGCCTGCCAGATCTCCACGAGCTGGCCCGCCACGGGGCGACCGTCGCCGTCCAGGACCTTGCCGGACACGATGATCCGCTCACCCATCGGTTCGCCGTTGTGCTGGATGGTCAGGTCCGACTCCAGCGCATGCACGTCCTGGTGTCCGAACGCCGGCGAGAACAGCTCGATGGTCTCCGGGTCCGCATGCTGCAGGCTCTTGGTGGGGTGGCGCAGGATGCTGCTGCGGTAGGGCGGGTAGTCCAGCCGCGGCTGCGTTTCCTGCTGGGCGCCGTCCTTGAGGGCCCGCTGGTAGGCCTCGCCGATGGCGGTGATCTCTGCACTGAGGTCTGCCTGCGATTCGATGGCCTTGTCCAGCTGGTGGGCGGCCTTGGGTTCGGCCGGGGGCACGAGTTCCTCCGACTCCAGCTCCTCGGTGATGTTTTCCGGCACGGCTGGCTCCTTTCTGTTTTGTTCGTTTCCTGCTCTGGTCTAAGTGGTGCGGTGTGGCGTGCTGCGGTGCAGCGAGTCGTACTGGACCGCGTGGCGCACCGGCGCGTTGGGGGCGCCGTAGCCGTCGTAGTTGCCGCGGCGTTCCACCATTTCGAAGAACACGCTGCCCACCGTGGCGGTGTAGAAGTGCAGGAATTCTCCGTCAGCGTCCCGGTCGAACAGCAGGTTGAGCTCCTGCAGGGTGGCCAGGAAGTCCGGCTCGAGGTCGAACCGGGCGTCCAGGTCCTCGTAGTAGTTGGCCGGGATCTCCAGGAATTCAAGGCCGCGGTCCCTCGCAGCCCGGGCGGTTGCCACGAGGTCGTCCACGGCGAAGGCGATGTGTTCCTGGTAGGTCTTGCGGGCCTCGTTCCGTGCCTGCTGGATGGGGGCCAGGTTCAGCACCAGCCGCACCGCGCCGTCGGAGGTCTGCATCACCTGTGAGCGCACCAGGCCGCTGGGGCTGGGCACCTCGGCGAAGGGCTGGGGCTCCAGGGCCAGGGCACTGGTGTAGAAGAGGACGGCCTCATCAAAGTGCTGCCAGGGCTGGGCAAGGTTGACGTGGTCGATCACGGCACTGGACCCGGCTGATGGGTGTTCGAGCCCTTCCCCGAACTCATGCGTCCACGCTGCGGTGCCGTCCGGGCTGCCCTGGCAGAGGAAGATCTCGGTGGAGTCCGGCGCGGAGATGCCTTGGAACACTTCCTCGTCCGCCTGCACCTTGCGGGCCACCACGGGCGCCTTGAGCTGCTGGGCCCGGGCGGAGGCAATCACGGGGGAATCGACGTCGAACCCCAGCGCGGCGATGGCCGGTTCCGCGTGCTGCGCGGCCTGCTCGTTGATGATCACCCGCGCCTGGCCCATGGTCCACAGCTGGACGTCCTTGGTGCGGTGCCGGCCCTCGAACGCAAAACCCAGCTGGCCCAGCAACTTCTCCAGCTGCGCGGTATCGTCCGCCTTCACCTCGGCAAAGTTGAAGCCGGCGGGCTCGTTCACCTTGGGCAGCGTGGCCAGTTCCATGGGATAACGACGGCGGACCACGCCGCTGTTCCCCGCCGCACCTTCGGCTGGGGTGCCGGCCAGCCACTTGGCGCTCTGCTCCTCCAGCCAGATGAGCGAGCGCATGGCGTCCACGGCCGTACGCTCAACGTCGGACTGGCGGAAGACATCGTTGAAGACCTCGAGGGAGACGGGACCGGAGTAGCCTGCCCGGACCACGTGGCCCATGAACTTGGCCAGCTCGAACTGCCCCTCGCCGGGGAACACGCGGTAGTGGCGGCTCCAGGAGAGGACGTCCATGGAGAGCTTGGGGGCGTCCGCCACCTGGACAAAGAAGATCTTTTCGGGGTCAAAGGCCTCGATGTGGGAGGTCTCCCAGTCCCGGCTCAGGATGTGGAACGAGTCCAGGCAGGTTCCCAGGTTGGGGTGGTCCACCATCTCCACCAGGCGGTAGGCGTGCTCGTAGTCGTTGACGTACTTGCCCCAGGCCAGGGCCTCGTAGGCCACCTTGACGCCGTGGTCCCCGGCGAGGTTGGCAAGCTGCGCCAGCTGTTCGGCGCGGACGGCATCGTCGTCGATGGTGGCAGTGGCGACGTTGGAGCAGACCAGGATCGTGTCCATGCCAAGGCGCGCCATGAGCTTGAACTTGGCCTCGGCCCGCCGGAGGTTGGCCTTCAGCAGGTCCGGCGAGACGCCGTCGAAGTCCCTGAACGGCTGGTACAGGTCCAGGCCAAGGCCCAGGTCCGCCGCCATCTTCCGCACGTCCTCGGGGCTGAGCGGGGACGTGACCAGGTCCTGTTCAAAGATCTCGATCCCGTCGAAGCCGGCGATGGCGCAGGCCTGCATCTTTTCCTTCAGGGTCCCGGAGAGGCAGACGGTGGCGATTCCGGTGCGCATCAGGCGGCCACCTCCTCGACGGCCACGAGTTCCAGGAAGTGTGAGCGCATCCGGTCCGGATCCGCCTCCAGCCCGGTGAAGATCCGGAAGGCGTCGGCGGCCTGGCCTACCGCCATGCGGCCACCGTCCAGCACCTCGCAGCCCTTGGCGCGGGCGCCGCGGACCAGTTCGGTGTCGATGGGGCGGTAGACGATGTCCGCCACCCAGTGCCGGGGCTCCAGCAGGTCCAGGTCCAGCGGGACGCCGGGGTGGGCGGCCATGCCCACCGGGGTGCAGTGCACCAAAC
Source organism: Arthrobacter sp. FW306-07-I (assembly GCF_021800405.1). NCBI lineage: Bacteria > Bacillati > Actinomycetota > Actinomycetes > Micrococcales > Micrococcaceae > Arthrobacter > Arthrobacter sp. FW306-07-I. The sequence goes on from NZ_CP084550.1 coordinate 4,358,675, forward strand.
CGTCGGCCAGGGGCATGAGCTGCGGCAGCTCCGCCGTCGTGCCTGCCGTGACGGTGCTGTCCGGGAAAAAGGCCTGCAACTCGGCAGCCCGTGCGGTGGCCCGGGCGGGGTCCATGTCCACCAGGTCCAGCGTCCGCACGCCGGCGGTGAGCAGGGCGTAGGCCACCGCCGATCCGGCGCCGCCGGCACCAAGCTGCACCACACGGTCCAGGCGGGCGCCGGGAAGTCCGGCGGCGAGCGCCGCGGCGAAACCGGAGAAATCGGTGTTGTGGCCGATGAACCTGCCGTCGCGGATCACCACGGTGTTGACGGCGCCCAGGCGGCGGGCATCGGGGCTCACCTCGTCCAGGTGCTGCAGAACCAGCTGCTTACAGGGGTGGGTGATGTTCAGGCCGTTGAAGCCCAGGTTGCGGGCGCAGTTCAGGATGTCACCCACGGATTCCCCGGTGAGCCCCAGTTCAAGCAGGTCAATGGGCCGGTAGAGGTAGCGCAGGCCCTGCACATCACCTTCCCGTTCATGCATGGGCGGCGTGAGCGATGGCATCACACCATCACCAACCAGTCCCACCAGGTAGGACTCAGTTCGATTGCTCATGCGTGCAGCTCCTTTGGTACGGCACCGGGCAGCAGCGGAACTTGGGCCGCGCTGCGGGGTGATAGGGATTACGGTACATCAGCTGTTCACTTATCGCACCGTTGTTCTAGATACGAACATTGGCGGGTCAAGAGGGCGTAATGAAGCAGCCCGCTAGCGCTGCGGAAGCCGTGCTGCGAGCTCCGCAGCCGCCTCCTGCAGCAGGGGTACATGGGCAACCAGCTCATCCAGGCCCAGTCGGAAGACGGGCACGGCGGTGGCCAGGGAGGCAAAGGCATGTCCCTGGCTGTTGAGCAGCGGGACAGCCACGGCCCGCATGCCGGCCTCGTTTTCCTCATCCATGACGGCGTAGCCCTGCCTGCGGACCTTGTCGATTTCCGCACGGAAGGCGTCGCGGTCGGTGATGGACTTCCCGGTGAGCGCTTCCAGCGGCAGTTCGTCCAGCAGTTTTTCCCGTTCGGCGTCCTCGGCGAACGCCACAAGAGCTTTGCCGACGGCGGTGGCGGACAGGGAGCCCAAGTGGCCGGGGTCGCTGGTCACCCGGAAAGTCTGCGGGCCGTCCACCTTGCTCACGGTCAGGTGATGCAGGCCGTCGCGGACACTCAGGATGGTCGCTTCGCCGGTTTCGGCCGTCACCCGGCGGAGGACCGGCATGGCAGTGCCGGCAAAGCCGTGGTGGTTGGAGACCCGCTGCCCCAGCTGGAAGATCCGCAGGCCCAGGTGGTAGCGGCGGCCGTCCGGCTCGTAGTCGACGAAACCGTCGCGGGTCAGGGAGCCGAGCAGGCGGTAGGTGGTGCTGAACGGAAGTTCCGCCCGGCGGGAGATGTCTGCGGCGGTGGCGCCCCGCGGTTCCTCGCCCAGCAGGACGAGCAGGCCAAGGGCCTTGCCCACCATGTCTGTGCGGTCGGCGGGACGGGCAGCAACCCTTCCCTCCGGAGGCATGGCGTTGACAGGTTCCGCAGTGGGGGCGGCTACAGCGGAGTCGTCGTTGATCGCTGTGGTTTGGTTCACACTCATGACTCCATGTTGCCACAATGTGAGAGCTGCTTCTAGATGGTGATTATTTTTATTGACAGGTGACAGCCCTCACAGTCATAGTTTCTGTATCGCACAAGTAGCTCCCACCATGTGGCTATTTATGCCGGGTCTTTTCCGGACTCCAGCCGCATCGCGCCCCGCCCGCACCAAGGCAGCGGCGGCTGCGACCACCAGATCCATCCGCGACAATGTCGTCACACCAAAGGAACACCATGAGCAAGACACTTCCGTCCGCAGAGGCGGGTGCCCTCACGCATGCCGGGACGCCCAGGAAGGCCGCCCTCGCCAGCTTCCTCGGCAGCGCCGTCGAGTACTACGACTTCTTTATCTTCGGCTCCGCCGCGGCGCTGATTTTCCCCACGGTCTTCTTCCCCAGTGCCGATGCCAACGCCGCCATCATGTCCTTCGCCACCTTCGGCTTCGCCTACGTGGCGCGCCCCGTCGGCGCCATCATCCTGGGCCACTTCGGTGACCGGGTGGGCCGCCAGAAGGTCCTGATGTTCACGTTGGTGCTCATGGGTGCGTCCACCTTCGTCATCGGCTGCCTCCCGGACTTCCGGACTGTGGGCTGGTGGGCTCCGGCCCTGCTGGTGCTGGCCCGGCTGTGCCAGGGCCTCTCCGCCGCCGGTGAGCAGGCCGGCGCCTCCTCCATGACCCTTGAGCACGCCCCGGACAACCGCCGCTCCTTCTTCACCTCCTGGACGCTCACGGGAACGCAGGGCGGCCAGATCCTCGCCGCCCTGGTGTTCATTCCCGTCCTGGCCCTGCCGGATGAGATCAAATTCGGCATCGGCTGGCGCATCCCGTTCTGGCTGAGCGCCGCGGTGGTTGTGGTGGCATTCCTCATCCGCCGCACGCTCCACGAGCCGCCCGCCTTCGAAGAGGCCCGGAAGACCGCGCAGATCGCCAAGCTCCCGGTCGCTGACCTGCTCAAGGGCCACTGGCGCGACGTCCTCCGCGTGATCTGCTGCGCCTTCATCGCCGCCGTCTCCACCGTGTTCGGCACCCTGGCCATCAGCTATGCCAAGACCGTGGCCGGCGTTGACGGGACCACCACCCTGTGGCTGGTGGTGGCCGCCAACATCGTGGCCCTGGGCACCCAGCCGCTGTTCGGAATGCTCGCTGACAAGATCGGCCGCAAGCCCGTCTTCATCTACGGCGCCGTGGCCAGCGCGCTCCTGACCCCCGTGTTCCTGCTCAGCCTGGAGTCCGGCAGCGTCCCGCTGATGTTCCTGGCCGCCATCGGCTACTTCTCCGGTGGCTACGCGGCCGCCAACGCCGTATGGCCGTCCTTCTACGCCGAGATGTTCAGCACCAAGGTCCGCTTCTCTGGTCTGGCCATCGGCACCCAGCTGGGCTTCCTGATGGCAGGGTTCGCTCCGGCCATCGTGGCTGCCATGGGCGGCATCAAGGCCGGCGGCTGGGTGCAGATCACCATCTTCACGGCCATCATCTGCGCCATCGCCGCAGTGTCAGCGCTGACCGCCAAGGAGTCCTTCCGGACACCCACCAAGCAGCTCGGCCTGAAGTAGGCGCCCGCGCGCGTTCCTGCCCGGTTACTTAACGCAGAAAGCCCGCCGCCTCCTGGAAAAACCAGGGGCGGCGGGCTTTTCCGTTGCGCCGCAACAGGCTGGACACCGGTAACCGGGCAGGAATGCACGACGACGGAGCCCGGCCGGGTGCCCGGCAGGGGGCCGCTACCCCCGGCCGGTCTCCAGCACCGAGGCCAGGTCAAAGTTCACCGGCTCCTCCAGTTGCTCATACGTGCAGGATTCCGGGTCCCGGTCCGGCCGCCAGCGGTTGAACTGCGCCGTGTGGCGGAAACGGTCGCCCTCCATGTGGTCGTAGCGGACCTCCACCACCAGTTCGGGCCGAAGCGGAACGAAGGAGAGGTCCTTCCCGGCGCTCCACCTGCTGCCTTCGGCGTTCCGCGGCGTCCGCTCGCCCTCCTCCTGCTTGCCCCACGCCCAGGGGTGGACCTCGAAGTCGGTGACCAGCGGCTGGAGCTGTTCGAACAATTCCTGCCGCTTCTTCATGGGGAAGGCGCCGATCACCCCCACGCTGGCCAGGCCGCCGTCGTCCTTGTACAGGCCCAGCAGCAGGGAACCGATGGCGTTCGGGCCACTCTTGTGGAGCCGGTAGCCGGCCACCACGCAGTCCGCGGTGCGCTCGTGCTTGACCTTGAACATCACCCGCTTGTCCGGCTCATACCTGCCGTCCAGTCGTTTGGCGACGATGCCGTCCAGCCCGGCCCCCTCGAACTGCTCGAACCACTGCGCGGCCGTGTCCCTGTCCGTGGTTGCGGCTGTCAGGTGGACGGGTGCCTTGCTGGCCGCGAGGGCTTTCTCCAGCGCCGCCCGCCGCTCGGAAAAAGGCCTGCCGGTGTAGTCGTCATCATCGAGGGCAAGGAGGTCGAAGGCCACGAAGGAGGCGGGTGTCTGCTGTGCCAGCAGCTTCACGCGGCTGGCGGCAGGATGGATCCGCTGCTGCAGGGCGTCGAAATCAAGGCGGTCGCCCGAAGTCCCCACCAGGATGATCTCGCCGTCCACCACGCACCGCGGCGGCAGGTTCTCCTTGAGCGCGGCAACGAGTTCCGGGAAGTAGCGGGTCATGGGTTTTTCGTTGCGGCTGCCGATCTCAAGGTCGTTACCATCGCGGAAGATGATTGAGCGGAAGCCGTCCCACTTGGGCTCATAGCTGAGGTCCCCGCTGCCTGGAATGCCGTCGATGCCGCTGACGGCCTTGGCGAGCATGGGCGGGACGGGCGGCATCACGGGAAGTTCCATGTGCCCATTCTTGCCCGGCCGGCCCGCTTGGCGGTAGGGCGGCGCGCCCGGCGTCAGCCCGCCAGCAGCCAGACGATCAGCACCAGCACCGGTGCTGCGGCCGCGGTGGAAAGCAGGATGGTTTCCCGGGCGACAGCCACCCCGCGTCCGTACTTGCTGGCGAACAGGAAGACGTTTTGGGCCGAGGGAAGTGCCGCCATGAGCACCACGCCCAAGAGCATCCGGTGGTCCAGGTTGAACAGGAAGCGTCCGACGACGAACGCCACCGCCGGCATCACCGCGGACTTGAGTGCCGTGGCAGTGAGGATCTCGGCCGTGTGGCCGCCGCTCCGAAGCATCCTGGTCCCGCGCAGCGACATGCCGAACGCCAGGAGCACCACAGGGACGGCGGCGCCGCCCAGCAGGGTCAGCGGTGCCATCACAGGTTCCGGCAGCTGCACATGGAATGCGGCCAGGACCACGCCCAGCAGCGAGGCGATGATCATGGGGTTGCGGAAGGGCTGGGTCAGCATCAGCCGGGGCGAGAACCGGCCGGCCGCCGAAAGGTCCAGCAGGGTCAGTACCAGCGGGGCGAACAGGAGCAGCTGGACCAGCAGGACCGGGGCTACCGGGGTGGCGTCACCCAGGGCGTAGAGGGTGATGGGGATGCCGATGTTGTTGGCGTTGACGTAGGACCCGGCCATGGCACCAAGAGCTGTTTCGGCCGCCGGCCGCCGGAACCAGATGCGGCTGGCGGCGACATAGAGCAGTGCCGTTACCCCTGCAGTGATGATGGCAAGCGGAACGTAGGCGGAAAAGACCACTGACAAATCCGATTTCAGTACCACCGTGAAGAGGAGCACCGGATTGGTGATGAAGAAGGCGGTCCGCGTCAGCGCCGAAATGGTGGGCTCATCCCCCAGCCCGCAGCGCGCGGCGATATAGCCGACGGCGATGACCACGCCGATCACCGCCAGTCCGATGAGCACACCGCCCACGTGGGTACTTCCTTCCGCTTCCACCATGCACCACCGCAGGAAGGCAGTACTACAAGTCCCAAACTTATCGAATAAGGAGCGCTGCGCCAGAAGCGTCCACAGAATGGCCCACCGCCGTGCCGCCGGCCCCTCGACACGGCGCTTCCGGGGCGGTACAGGTTAACGATGGTTACCGTCGGCTTCCACGCTTCGCACGAACAGATCAGCCCCGGCCAGCTGCTCAAGGACGTCCAGCACGCAGAGCGCGCAGGCTTCGACGCGGCCATGTGTTCAGACCATATCGAACCATGGTCCCAACGGCAGGGGCACGCCGGCTTCGCGTGGTCCTGGCTGGGCGCGGCGCTTGCCACCACCAGCCTGCGGTTCGGGGTGGTGACCGCGCCGGGTCAGCGTTACCACCCGGCCATCACCGCCCATGCCACGGCGACGCTGGCCAGCATGTTCCCCGGCAGGTTCTGGTTCGCCCCAGGCAGTGGCGAGAACATGAACGAACACATCACTGGGGACGCGTGGCCCGCCAAGGACATCAGGCAGCGCCGGCTGGAGGAATGCGTGGACGTAATCCGCCGCCTGCACCGCGGCGAGGAGGTGACCCACCGGGGCTTGGTCACGGTGGAGCAGGCGCGGATCTGGGACGTTCCGGACACACCGCCGCCGCTCATCGCACCCGCCGTCAGCGTGGAAACGGCACACCGCGCGGCCACCTGGGCGGACGGCCTGGTCACCATAAACCAGCCGGCGCCAAAGCTCCGGGACATGCTGTCCGCCTACCGGGACAACGGCGGCAAGGGAAAGGCGGTACTGCAGGTCCACCTGTCGTGGGCGGGCACGGACAAGGAAGCCGCGGCCATTGCCCTGGACCAGTGGCGGACCAACACCTTCGCTCCGCCCATCCCCTGGGACCTGCCCACCGCCCGGCACTTCGACACCGCGGGGGCGCATGTGCCCGAAGATCAGGTCCGCAGCGCCGTCAATGTCTCCGCGGATCTTCAGCAGCACGTGGAGTGGCTGGCCGGGTACGCGGACCTTGGCTTCGACGAGCTGTACCTGCACTTCGTGGGGCAGGAGCAGGCAGCCTTCATCGACGCCTTCGCCGCGGAGGTGCTCCCCCAACTGCGCACCCCCGCAGGCACCCCCGCCGAACCGCAACTGGCCGCGGCAGCCGGCAAACCGGCGTCGGACGCTTCCGCATGAGGATCGCCGAAACCTCCGACCTTTGGTGGAAGAACGCCGTCATCTACTGCCTGGACGTGGAGACGTTCCATGACGACGACGGCGACGGCACGGGGGACTTCGCCGGCCTCACCCAGCGGGTTGACTACCTGGCTGCCCTGGGCGTGACCTGCATTTGGTTGATGCCGTTCTACCCGTCCCCCGACCGCGACGACGGCTACGACGTGACGGATTTCTTCAATGTGGACCCGCGGCTGGGCACGCTGGGCGACCTGGTGGAATTCATCCGCGCCGCAAAGGACCGGGGGATGCGGGTGATCGCGGACTTCGTGGTGAACCACACCTCCAGCCAGCATCCGTGGTTCGTGGAGGCCAGGAAGTCCACGGACAACCCGTACCGCGATTTCTACGTCTGGCGCAAGGACACACCCCCTGACACCTCCGCCGAGGTGGTGTTTCCCGGGGAGGAGAACTCGCTGTGGACCCGGGACGAGGCCACGGGCGAGTGGTACCTCCACATGTTCGCCAAGTACCAGCCGGACCTGAACGTCACCAATCCGCAGGTCCGGGACCAGATCGCCAAGGCCATGGGACTGTGGCTGGAACTGGGACTGGACGGGTTCCGGCTGGACGCTGTGCCGTTCTTCCTGGAGACCAGGGGCGAGCCCAAGGACCAGGCAGCCAGGATCAACCCGCACGGCTACCTCAGGGCACTGCGCAGCTTCCTGAACCGGCGCAACGGCAGCGCGGTGCTGCTGGGCGAGGTGAACCTGTCCTACAAGGAGCAGCTGGAGTACTTCGGCGGAATGGAAGGCAACGAGCTGAACATGCAGTTCGATTTCCTGTCCATGCAGCACCTCTACCTGTCCCTGGCCAGGCAGGATGCACGTCCCCTGGCGGAAACGCTGAAGGGCCGGCCGCAAATCAACCCGGACAACCAGTGGGCAATGTTCGTCCGGAACCACGACGAACTCACGCTGGACAAGCTCAGTGAGGGCGAGCGCCAGGAGGTCTTTGCAGCTTTCGGGCCGGAGAAGAACATGCAGATCTATGGGCGCGGACTGCGGCGGAGGCTGCCGCCAATGCTCGGCGGGGACCCGGACCGCCTGCGGATGGTGTACTCCCTGATGTTCTCCCTGCCCGGTACCCCGGTGCTGTTCTACGGCGAGGAGCTCGGCATGGGTGAAGACCTCCGGCAGAAGGGCCGCGCTGCCGTCCGTACCCCCATGCAGTGGAACAACGAGAAGAACGGCGGCTTTTCAAGCGCCAAAACAGCGGACCTGGTGGCACCCCTGGTGCGCGGGGAGTACGGTCCGGACCGGGTCAACGCCGCCGCGGCCAAACGGGACCCGGAGTCGCTGTTTAATTTCATGGCCACCTTGATCGCGCGGTACCGTGAGGCCGCCGAGCTGGGCTGGGGCAGCTTCGGGGTCATCGACCAGGGTGAGCCCGCGGTGTTCGCCCACACCTGCAGTTCCGAGGGCGGGACGCTGGTACTGCTGCACAACTTCGGCGAAGATTCCGTGAAGGTCAGCGGGAGACTGGAGCCGGATCACGGTCCCCGGGGCTTCCGGGACGCCATGCTGCTGGACCTGTTCGACGGCGACAGCGTTGGGTTGGCGCCCGACGGCGGCTTCACGGTGGAGCTGGGGCGCTATGGCTGCCGCTGGTTCCGTGTGCACCGCAAAGGTGACCGGCTGGCGCCGTAACCGGCCGTCCGCCGTCGTGGTTTGTGAAAAAATCAACCATGCACGCCATGCAGCACTCCAGCAAAGTCCAGAACGTCCGGTACGAACTCCGGGGACCCATCCTCCAGGCAGCCAAGAACATGGAGGCTGAAGGGCACCGGATCCTGAAGATGAACCTCGGGGACACCGCGCCGTTCGGACTGGAAGCGCCCGAGTCCGTGGTGGTGGACATGATCCATCACCTGCGCGGCGCCCAGGGCTACAGCGACTCAAAGGGCATCTTCACCGCGCGGACGGCCATCTCGCAGTACTACCAGACCCGCGGCCTGATGAATATCGGCGTCGAGGACATCGTGATCGGCAACGGCGTCAGCGAACTGATCTCCATGTGCCTGCAGGCATTCATGGAAAACGGCGACCAGATCCTGGTCCCCGCACCGGACTACCCCCTCTGGACCGCTGCCGTGACCCTTACCGGCGGCAAGCCCGTGCACTACCTCTGCGACGAGGCGGAGAACTGGTGGCCGGACATGGCGGACGTGGAAGCAAAAATCACCAGCCGCACCAAGGGCATCGTCATCATCAACCCGAACAACCCCACCGGGGCCGTCTACCCGCGGCACATCCTGGAGCAGTTCGCGGCCCTGGCGCGGAAGCACAACCTGGTCCTGTTCTCCGACGAGATCTACGAGAAGGTGCTCTACGAAGACGCCAAGCACATCCACACCGCCGCCGTGGCCGAGGACGTCTGCTGCCTGACCTTCAGCGGCCTGTCCAAGGCTTACCGGATGCCCGGCTACCGTGCGGGATGGGTGGCCATCACCGGGCCCCTGGCCGCCACCGCCGCCTACCGCGAGGGCCTGGAACTGCTGGCCTCGCTGCGGCTGTGCGCAAACGTCCCGGCGCAGCACGCCATCCAGACCTGCCTGGGCGGATACCAAAGCATCGAGGCCCTGGTGCAGCCGGGCGGCCGCCTACGCGAGCAGCGGGACCTGGCCCACAAGCTCCTCACTGCCATTCCAGGCGTAACGTGCGTGCCGGCGTCGGGCGCCATGTACCTGTTCCCCCGCCTGGACCCGGAGCTTTACCCGATCGACAGCGACGAACAGTTTGTCCTGGATCTTCTGAAGGACCAGAAAATCCTGGTCTCGCACGGCTCGGCCTTCAATTGGCCCACACCGGACCACTTCCGCTTCGTCATCCTTCCCTCGGTGCGCGAGATCGAGGAAGCGGTCCGCCGGATCTCCACGTTCCTTGCCGCCTACCGCAACCGTGAGGCGGCCTTCGAAGTTGAAACAGTGACGGAGTGAAGAACTAACCGGCCCCTAACAGCGGGGAAACCGGTACGCAACATTGCGCGGCCACACTGGTGAGTGCAGGCAAGAGCCGGCACCAGCTCCAGCCAGGAGGCCCCGATGTTGAAGAAAGCGACCCCGCATGTAACCAGAATCCGCGCCCTGGACCAGCTCCACCGCGGTGACGAAATTGAAGCCCGCCTCTCAGTGGGGCCGTCCTACGACGACGTGGTGATCCGCCGCGGCAGCGTCCAGGAAACCGCCCCCGGCATCGGCGTCGTCTGGATCCTGGACCGGCTCACCGGCCTCCGCAAGGCGATCAATACGGACGAGTGCAGCGTCTGGCGGGTGGCTTAGGACTTCCGGGCGGCGGGAGGCGGGAGGCGGACGTAGTCAGGAAGGACTGTCCGCAATCCGCCCCTGGTCCATATGCGCCAGCGACTGCAGCCACGCGATGGCGGCATCGGTCACCGGATGCGGGGTTCCCAACGACTCGAGGAATGCCCGCACATCCAACATCTCCGCTTCCCGTCGCACAGCGTGCAGGCCCGTACCTTCAAGCATCCGGGCCACAAGCGCCGGGCCGGAGGGACCCAGCTCTCCCGCGATCTGGCCGATCATCCACTCTTTCGCGCCTGCCGCTTCGGCGGCAGTGACCGACTCCAGGATGACCGCCGCCAGCCCTTTCATGAACACGCTGCGGAGCAGCTTGAGGCCCGCTGCCGCCCCCGCTTCAATTCCTGCGGTGGTGGCCGGGATGCCCCAACCGCCGAAGAGGGATGCCAGGGCATCCGCCCCCGTGCCGCTTATCAGCAGGGGCGAATCGATCCGGCTGCGGGGTACAGGCGCCAGAACGGCCACGTCCGCGAAAAGGACGTTCCTGCGGGCTGCCTGTTCAGCGAGCCGCCGCTTTTGGTCCGGTCCGGAGGTGTTCAGGTCCGCGAAGAGAGCCCCCGGTTCCATGGCGGGCAGCGCCTCCTGGAGGACATGTTCCGCAGCACGTCCTCCCACCAGGCTGAGCACCAGGCCTGCACCGGTCACCGCTTCGCTGATGGAGCCGGCGGGCACGACGCCCAGCGGGACAGCCTCGACGGCGGGGTCTGTCGCGGTGACCTTCAGCCCGCGGGCAGCAAGGTCCTGCGCATAGATGCTTCCGGCTTCCCCGAGGCCCAGGACGGCGATCCAGATACCGTCCGTCCCCCGCCTGCTACCGCGCACCGGCGGCCGCGGTTCGCCAGCCCCCGTGGTATTCGGTCCTGGCAGTGACGGCATAAGGGGCGGGACTGACCACGGCACGGACGCTGATCTGTTCGTGCGGCTCCACCGTTGTCTTGCGGGACCCGCCGTCGGGCTCCCCCCAGATAACCCTGACTTCCGTTCCCAGCTCTACGTTTGGATCAACCGTTGCCAGCGAAAGGCCGCGGCGTTCGTTGGCCGTGACCCCGGTGAAGAGCGAGAGGCCGACGCCCGTGCCGTCGGCGTCCACCACGGAATCGTAGTTGGACGAGCCATAGTTGGCGTTGGGGATGTCGAAGAATTGGTAGCCCGGGGTGTCACGGTCCAGGAACGATGCCCAGATCCGGGCGAGGTCCTCGTCGTTCCAGGCAAGGGTCACCTTTTTCCGTTGCCTGGCTCGATCGATCTGCTGGAGGGCGTCGCGGCCAATGAAGTCGTGGTCGAATTTCACGAAAGATCCGTAGCCGAGCTCCCAGGGCGTGAGGTAATAGTCTTCGATGTCGTTGGAGACGAACGAGCCGGCGAGCGCATTGACCGCTTCGTAGCTTGTTGCCGGCAGCCACTCACGGTAGGCCCGTTCGGCGTCACTGCTGTAGATCGCCGGCAGCGGCGACGGGATCCAGCCCGATTCCAGCGTGTTCGAGGAGTAGGCGCGGGACCCGCACGGTTCGATTCCGAATTCAGCCCCCGCCTCGAGTACGGCATCCCGGATTTTGCCGTGCTGTTCGTAGGGTCCCCAGATTTCCAGCCCCGGGGCCCCGGCCATGCCATGGCGCAAGGTGCGCACCTGCTCCCCGGCGATGTTCAAGTGGCCCATGTGGAAGAACTTCACTTGCTCAAGGGTTCCGCCGTTGAGCTTTTCGATGATCTGCCAGGCGTTGGGACCCTGGATCTGGAAGCGGAAGTACTTCCGGGTGACCGCCTGGCCGTAGGGGCGGGACGGCGACCGGTCATCGTAGGTGCATTCCACGCGGTACCCGCCGGTTTCGGCGTGGAACTGGAGCCAGTTCGCCGCCGGTGCCCGGCCCACGTAGACGAACTCCTGGTCGGCCAGGTGGAACAGGATGCCGTCACCGATCACACCGCCGTTGGACGCCGTCGGTACAAACTGCTTGGCGGTGTTCACCGGGAAATTGGCGAAGCTGTTGATGCCAGTGTCAGAAAGAAGCTTCAGGGCGTCGGGGCCGTTCATGAAGAAGTTGACCATGTGGTGGGACTGATCGTAAAGGACTGCTGTCTCCCGCCAGGCACGCTGCTCGCGGCGCCAGTTGGTGAACTCTGCGGGCACCACCGGATAGATATAGGTGCCGAGCTGGGAATTGCGCAGGAGATCAACGGTGTTGCCTGCTGCATCAAGCAATTCCTGGAGGGACTTCGGGGCCATGGCTTTCTCCTTCGGTTCAGTGGGCACTGCCGAAACGCACCCCTGAAAGGGCTGGCGCGCGATTGCTAACAAAATTGTATGGGATGTATTGACCAAAGTTCCAGAGCGTGATTCTCTGGCAATGTTCGCCGGAAAGGACTGACCGTGGGCCGTAAGGCACTATGGTGACCCACTCCATGGCATCGGACGGCACGAGATTTTCCCGCGTCCCGCCTCAACGCCGGAACACCCCCCTTAGAGAGGAAGCTCCATGACCGGGTATACCTCGTTCGACGTTGCCCATCTGGGGAACGTCGAACTGCTGACCCCCGCCTTCGACGAAAGCCTCTGGTTCTTCCGGGACCTGCTCGCCATGCGCGTCGTTGCGGAGACCAGCAGCGACGGCAGGAAGTCCGCCTATCTGAGGACGTGGGATGAATACCAGCTCTACACCCTGAAGCTCACCGCCTCTGAAGATGCCGGCGTCGGCCGCACCACCTTCCGGACCACCAGCCAGGAGGCGCTGCAGCGCAGGGTCGCCGCCATTGAAGCCACCGGCCTGGGCATCGGCTGGGAGGACGGGGAGGTGGGGACGGGGCCCACGTACTCCTTCCGCGACCCGGACGGGCACCTTATGGGCGTCTACTACGAAAGCGAACGGTATGTGGCAACGGACGACAAGCCCGCGCTGAAGAACCAAGCCTCGGCTTTCCCCGGCAGGGGCGTCAACGCGCGGCGGCTGGACCACATCAATTTCCTCGCGAAGGACGTGGTGGCCAACGGGGAGTTCGTGGCCCATGCGCTGTGCGGGCGGGAGAGTGAGCGCATCCGGCTCGACGACGGGGGCTACGCGGCCTGGTGGTTCCACTTCAACAACAAGTCCTACGACATCGTGTACTCCGACGACTGGCTGAAACACGGCAACAGGCTCCACCATGTGGCGTTCGCCCCCGATACCCGCGAGGACATTTTGAAGGCCGCGGACATCTTCCTTGAAAACGGCATCCACATCGAATCCGGGCCGCACAAGCACGCCATCAACCAGACATTCTTCCTCTACGTCTGGGAACCCGGCGGCAACCGCATCGAACTGGCCAACGCCGGGGCCCGCCTGCTGCTGGACCCGGACTCACCGGTAGTGGAGTGGAGCCAGGAGGAGCGCAAAAAGGGCCAGGCCTGGGGCATGAAGACCATCGAGACGTTCCATACGCATGGAACGCCAAACATCCGCCAGTGACAAAATTAAAAGATCCCGGCAGTACCGCACAGAGAGGTGCAACATCATGACCAACACAGTGGACACGTCCGCCCCGGTGACCACGGGGCTGTACATCGGTGGCGCCGAACGCCAGGCCGCGGCCACCATGGACATTGCCGATCCGGGCAAGCCCGGCACCATCGTGGGCCACGCTGCGGCAGCGGGCCCGGCCGACGTCCAGGACGCCATCGCTGCGGCAAAGGCCGCCTACCCCGGGTGGGCTGCCCTGAGCGCACGGGAGCGCGCCGACCAGATGCGGCAGGCATTGGAGGGCATTGCCGACTTCCGTGATGAGGATGCCGCCATCCTGTCCCAGGAAAATGGCAAGATCCGAATGGAAGCCTGGGTGGACTCCCTGGTGTTCGAAATCAGGTGGAACCTCGCCCTGGAACTGGCTCCCGACGTCGACACTGCCAAGGTGCTGCCGCCCGCGCCAGGAATTCCCGTCTCCACCTCGGTCACGTTCCAGCCGCTGGGCGTGGTGACGGTCATCGTGCCGTTCAACTGGCCCATTGCCATCCTCGCGGCATCACTGCCGCACGCGCTGCTCGCCGGGAACACAGCCATCGTGAAGCCGCCACCCACGGCCCCGCTGGCCACCACCCGCGTGGTCCAGCGGATTGCCGAAAAACTGCCGCCCGGGGTACTTAACGTGGTTACCGGCAAGGACGCAGACATGGCCGCGCTCATCACCAGCCCGGACATCGCCAAGGTCTGCTTCACGGGAAGTGTGGGCGGCGGCAAGCGCATCATGGAAATGGCCGCGAAGTCACTCACCCGGGTGACGCTGGAGCTTGGCGGAAACGACGCCGCCGTCATCCTCGCGGACGCGATCCTCGATGACACCCACCTGGACCGGCTTTACGCCGCCATTTTCGATACCACTGGCCAGATCTGCATGAACGCGAAGAGGATCTACGTCCACCGTTCGCGCCTGGACGAGGTGGTGGCGGGTCTCACGCAGCGGCTTGAAAAAGCAGTCATCGGCTACGGGCTGGACGAGGGGACCACCATGGGTCCGCTGCACTCCCCCGTGCAGAAGGCATTCGTGGCCGAGCTCATCGAGGAAGCCAAGGAAGCAGGTGCCGACGTCAGGGAGTTCGGCACCCTTCCCTCTGACCCTGAATTGCGGGGCGGGAACTTCCTGCGTCCGGCGCTGGTGATCGATCCGGACCCCTCACTGCGGGTTGTCACCCAGGAACAGTTCGGACCCGTCATCCCCCTGATCCCGTTCGATACGGAGGAGGAGGCAGTGCAGGCGGCGAACGCGACCTGGGCGGGACTGTGCGGCTCGGTGTGGACCGCCGATCCGGCAGCGGCCGACCGCGTGGGCGGGCGCCTGGTCTGCGGCTACGTCTGGGTTAACGACCACGGTGCAACGCGGCTGGACCTGCGGGCGCCCTTTGGCGGAATGAAGCAGTCCGGCATGGGCAGGGAACAGGGCATCGAAGGGGTCCGGGCCTTCCAGGACACCCGCGCCATCGCCCATCTGGAGCCGGAGGCAGCAGAAGGCTAGGAGCGGGCGGGCAGCAGGAGGGTCAAAATTGGGTAGATAACTATCGACATTACCTATGGACATAGGTAATGTCGGAGGCGGGTGCACCGTTGCACCCGCCGAAAGGATGAGCTGATGGCGACCCGAATCATGCCCGCCCCCAACCGCGCAGCATCACTGGAACTCATCAAGAACTTCTCGGTGGAAATGACCGGCAAGGACATTGCCGCCCTCATCGAGGCAAAGGACAAGATTCCGCCGGGCACCCGTATCAACGTCACCTTCCTTGGCAACGAGGACCTGGAGATGCGGGTAGCAGCGGCCAAGGCTGTCCGCGACCTCGGGTTCGTCCCCGTGCCGCACATTTCAGCGCGCCGGTTGGCATCAAGGGGCGACCTTGAAAAGTTCCTCCAGCGCCTCCAGGAGGTGGGCGCCGCCGAGCACGTGTTCGTGGTGGGCGGCGACCCCGCAGAACCCGAGGGCCCGTACGGGGACTCACTCGCGCTGATCAACACCGGGCTCTTGCCGCAGTTCGGCGTCCGGGAGGTGGGAATTGGCGGTTACCCGGAAGGCCACCCCGATATCCCCAAGGACACTCTTTGGCGGGCGGTGGAAGACAAAACCGCAGCCCTCGCCGCACAGGACCTCGGCGCCTTCATCATTACGCAGTTTGCCTTCGACACCGGCCCAGTCGCCGGCTGGATCGAGGAGGTCAGGGCCAGGGGCATCAAGGCACCTATCCGGGTCGGAACGCCCGGACCGGCAGGGGTCAAGCGGCTCCTCAGCTTTGCGCGCCGGTTCGGGGTGGGAGCCAACGCGATGATCGTCAAGAAATACGGCTTCTCACTGACCAACCTCATGGGAGACGCGGGACCTGACCGGTTCGTCAACGACCTGGCTGCCGTGCTTGCGCAGCATGCACCCGGGCAGGACCAGCACCTGCCCCCGCAGCTCGGCCTGCACTTCTACACGTTCGGCGGCCTGCTGGCGACGGCAAACTGGGTCCGGCACTTCACGGCCGAAGATCGCTAGGGACGGGAATCAATGGTCCTGCATACAGAGTCCCGGAAGGACCAGTCCTGCCTGATTGTCCACGGGCCGGACCGGCCGGGCATCGTGGCTGCCGTGGCCGCGCTGGTGACCCGGAACAAGGGGAACATCGTCTCCTTGGACCAGTACTCAAGCGATCCTTCGTCCGGTGACTTTTTCCAGCGGGTTGTATTCAACCGTCCGGACCTGACGGCGGCGCTGCCCGAAATCGAGGCCGACGTAGCCAAGACCCTCGCCCCGCTGGGCCTGTCCTGGACGCTGACGGACCGCTCCATACCCAAGCGCATGGCCATACTGGTATCCACCTCCGACCACTGCCTGCTGGAACTGCTCTGGCGGCACCGGAGGGGCGAACTACCCGTGACCATACCCATGGTGATCTCCAACCACACGAATACCGCGGAGGACGTGCGCTCCTTTGGCGTCCCGTTCTTCCACGTCCCTTCAGCAGGGCCGGACAAGTCGGTGGCCGAGGCACAGATCCTGCAGCTGCTGGACGGCAACGTGGACTTCGTGGTGCTGGCCCGCTACATGCAGATCCTGTCACCCGATTTCCTGGACGCGGCAGCCGTTCCGCTGATCAACATCCATCACTCATTCCTGCCCGCATTCGTGGGCGCAGCGCCCTACCGCAAGGCCAAGGAGCGGGGGGTGAAGCTGATCGGCGCCACGTCGCACTACGTGACCAAGGACCTGGATGAGGGGCCCATCATCGAGCAGGACGTGGCCCGCGTGACGCACGCGCACTCGGCCCTGGACCTTCAGGCCAGAGGAGCCTACGTAGAGCGGGCAGTGCTCTCACGCGCTGTCCAGTGGCATGCCGAGGACCGCGTCATCCGGCACGGCAACCAAACCATCGTCTTCTGATACCCACCAACAATCCAACACAGAACAAGAGGTTCATCGTGGCACCGAAAAATCTGCAGGAAGTCCTGGACGCGTCCAAAGGGGCGGTGGACCTCCTCCGCAACTCCCAGATCGGCTCCTACATCTATCCTGTGGTCCCGGCCGATTTCCAGAACTGGATCAAGGAGCAGACCGCGTGGCGGCAGACTGCCGTTCTCTACGACCAGTCCCACCACATGGACAACCTGTTCATGAAAGGCCCGGATGCCATCAAGCTGATCACCGCCACCGCCATCAATTCCACCGCCGTATTCCCCGTGAACAAGGCCAAGCAATATGTGCCCACCACGGAGTCCGGCCACGTCATCGGTGATGGCATCCTGTTCCACGAGGCGGAGGACGAGTACGTATATGTCGGCCGCTCACCCGCAGCAAACTGGCTGCTCTATCACGGCGAGACAGGCGGCTACCGGGACCTGGACATCACCGTGGACCGGCGGTCCCCGTCACGGCCGTACGGGCATCCCGTGACCCGCCAGTACTACCGGTTCCAAATCCAGGGCCCCAATGCCTGGCAGGTCATCGAAAAGCTCAACGGGGGCGCACTGGAGCAGCTCAAGTTCTTCAACATGTCCACCATGACCATCGCCGGGACCACGGTCCGCACCCTGCGGCACGGCATGGCCGGCGCTCCGGGCCTGGAGGTCTGGGGCCCGTACGCGGACCACGACCGCATCCGGGATGCAATCGTAGAGGCAGGTGCCGAGTTCGGGCTGGTGCCCGTGGGTTCCCGCGCCTACCCGTCCAATACCCTGGAGTCCGGCTGGATCCCGTCGCCGCTGCCGGCCATCTACAGCGGCGAAGCCGAGCGCGGCTACCGCGAATGGCTGCCCGCGGACGGATATGAAGCCACCGGAACCCTGGCGGGCTCGTTCGTGTCCGGGAACATCGAGGACTACTACCTCACTCCGTGGGAGCTGGGCTACGGCTCGTTCGTCAAATTCGATCACGACTTCATCGGCCGTGACGCACTCGAACGGATCGATCCGGCCATGCAGCGCAAGAAGGTCACCCTGGCCTGGGACGCAGAAGATGTCACCTCCATCTTCGCGTCGCTGTTCAACGTGGGGGGGCCCAGCTACAAGTTCTTTGACCTGCCCCTGGCCAACTACGGCTCAGCCAACTACGACTCAGTGGTGGACGCCGACGGAACGGTGGTGGGGTACTCCATGTTCACCGGCTACAGCGCAAACGAACGGCGCGCACTCTCGCTGGCAACCATCGATCCCAACGTTCCCGAAGGCACGGAACTGAAGGTCGTTTGGGGCGAGCCGAACGGCGGTACCGCCAAGGCCGCCGTCGAACCCCATGTGCAGACTGAAGTGCGGGCCGTAGTGAGCCCCGTCCCCTACTCCACCGTGGCACGCGCCACCTACCACGGCGGGTGGCGGACGAACTACCAGTCGGCCTAGGCTGGGGACCCTGAAGTGCGGGGGTGCAGCCGCCCCCGCACTTTCCTTGAGCCCTTGGAGGAGTACCGCATGAGCCTTCGGTACGCGCTGCTGGCCCTGCTGCGCGTCGGCCCGCTGTCAGGTTACGAACTGCAGAAACAGTTCTCCATGTCCGTGGGGCACGTCTGGCACGCCCCGGACTCGCAGATCTACCCTGAGCTGCGCAAGATGGAGGAAGAGCACCTCATCGAAGGTGAGGAGCAGCCCAGGGGCCAGCGCGCCACCCGGCGGGTTTACCATGTGACGGCAGCCGGGAACCAGGCCTTCCTGGATTGGATGCAGACCCCGCTGGAATACGCGCGGGTCCGCGACCCTGCGCACCTGCGTGCCGCCTACCTTGAGGCGGCATCGCCGGAGACGGCGCGCGCGTTTTTTCGGCGGCATCAGGAACAGTGGGAGGCCGAGCTTGCCCAGTGGGAGGGTGAACTCCAGCGCATCGCCCAGGTGGACAATCCGATGCTGGTGCGCCGCCTGGCCGTAACGGACCCCGCGGACCGGGAACGCACCATCGCCTTCAAGCGGTTCACATACGAAGGCCTGGTGGACCGGGCCCACGCTGAAATAGCGTGGGCGCGGCGGGGGCTCGAGCTCATCGACACCCTGGAATCCCCGGGACGCGCCACGCCGGTGCCCAGCGCGTCCCCGGCCTAGTCAGCCAACGTTTCAACAGTCGCATACCCCTTGCCGTTGTACTTCTGCACCACCACGGAGGACACCGCCGGCTGGCCATCGACTGTGGTGTCCACCGACGTCCCTTCGAGCATCAGCGGCGCCTTCAGGTCCTTGATGTCCCGCAGCGCCGTCATGAAGCTGTCCCGCGTGGGCTCCTTCATGTTCTGGAACGCCTTCTCAAGGGTGGCCCCCACCATGTAGCTCCACATGCAGTGCGGGAACGCCGGCATGTCCGGGTAGTTCCCGTACTTCTTCAGTTCGTCAAGGAATTTCACGACGTCGGAGTCCTTGGCGAATGCCGGACTCTGCGGGGCCTTGGCAAATGACACGGAGTAGATGCCAGGGTAGGCGGAGCCGCCGCCGGGTTCCAGGATGGCGGTTGGGCTTGAGGTGTTGGAGGGCAGGAACCAGCTGGGCTTCCAGCCGATCTGCTGCGCCTTCTGGAGGGCCGCGATGGTGAGCGGCGTGATGGACATGGCGTTGAAGAAGACGTCCGCCCCGGAGGAAGCGAGCTGGGTTAGCTGCGCATCCACCGAAGTGTCAGTCGCCTCGTACGTCTGCTCGCCCACCACGGAGATGTTGGACGCGCCCTTGATTGCGTCCTTGAAGCCCGCGACGTAGCCCTTGCCGTAGTCATCGTTCTGCGACAGGATGGCAACTTTGTGCTGCGCACCCGACTTCGCCAGGAGCTTCCCGAACGCCGCGCCCTCGTTCTGGTAGATGGGCACGAAGCCCAATTGCCAGGGGCTCTGCTTCCGGTCGCTGAACAGCGGGTCGCCGGTCATCACCAGCACTTGCGGGACCTTCTGGCTGATGGCGGCGTCGCGGAACGCCCGGTTGGTGGGCGTTCCCAGGCCGGCGGTGGCAGCAAACACATTGTCAGAGACCATTTGCTGGAAGTTGGCCAGGGACTTTTGGGGATCGTAGGCGTCGTCGTAGGACTTGATGTTCACGGTCCGGGTCTTGCCGTCGCCGAACTTCACCCCGCCCGCGGCATTCACCGCTCCGAAGTAAGCCGAGACCCCGGCGACGGTGCACTTGCCCGGCCCGGCGATTGCGCCGCTGAGCGGGGTGGTGATCCCCAGCGTGATCGCCGAGTCAGTGATCCCCGGAGAGGACGCGGAGCCGCCGCCCTGGCCCCCGCTGTCGCCCCTGCAACCGGACAGGGAGAGCGCGACGGCGGCCGTCAAGGCCACAATGCCAAGTACTCCTCCCGGCTTCTTTCTCATCTTCATGGTCCATCCTGCCTCTCTGTTTGTTCATGTTCCTCCGGCGCAGCATCCGGTACCGGACGATGTGCGGGAGTGGTCTGCTGGGAATTCTCCGCCGCAGGGCGGGATGTGGAACGCCGGGCGGGAGGACGGCGGGTGAGCCTGCGGGTGAGCCTGCGGACCACTCTGGGCAGGCTGACCAGGCCCCCTGGCAACAGGAACAGCACTGCGAGGAGGATCGCGCCCTGGCTGACGGTGGTGAGGTTGGGGTCTATGGCGTTGGTCAACTGCGGAACGAAGACGTAGTAGGCCCCGCCCAGAAGCGAACCTGCAATGCTTCCCGCACCCCCGATGACCATGGCGGCCAGGAGGCTGATGGAATGTCCGAAGTTGAGGGTCTCCGGAGACGTGTACTGCACCGCTGCGAGGTACAGGAAACCACTTGCACCGCCGAATACGGAGGCAATGGTGAAGGCCAGGACCTTGGTTCGGTAGGGCGAAATGCCCATCGAGGCGGCAACAGCCTCATTTTCACGGACCGCCGCGAAGGCCCGCCCGTACTTGCCGTGGACCAGGCTCCGGGCCAGCAGGAATGCTCCGGCTACCACCACCAGCACAATGTAGAACTGCCATTGGTCGTTTGCCAGCCCGGACCAGTCGGGGGCATCAGTGAACCGCGCGGAGACTCCCTGGGAGCCGCCCGTGAACTCGGCGAGCCGTTTGGCCAGGGGGACGCCGACGATCGGCAGGGCGATGGTGACCATCGCAATGGCCAGGCCGCCGAGGCGCGCAGCAGCGAGCGCCACCAGCAGCCCCACCACGCCGGCGATGGCACAGGCTGCAACGAACACCAGCAGGATGTTCCAGCCATGGTTGACGCCGTACGCGGTGACGTAGGCGCCCAGGCCCACAAAGAAGATCTGTCCGAGGTTGACCTGGCCCGTGTATCCCATGATGATGTTCAGCCCCAGCACCGCCACCGCATAGACCCCAATGCGGACCAGGGTTTGGTTTGCAAACGCCGGCAGGATCAGTGGCGCGGCGACCAGCAGAACCGCCACAACGGCAACAAGGACAAGCCGGACCCGCCGGCGGCGTACGGTGGCAGCAGCTGTGCTCATCAGACCCTCACCACGACCTTCCTGCCAAACAGGCCCTGCGGGCGGAGGATGAGGATGACGAAGATCAGCACGAAAGGCACCGCAATCTTGAGGTCGTGGCCAATTAGGGGAACGTAGACGGCCACCAGGTTCTCCAGGACACCGATCGCGGAGGCCGCCACCACGCAGCCGATGGGGCTGTTCAGGCCGCCCAGGATGACGGCGGCGAGCGCATAGACCAGGGCGGTGTCCAGCATGCCCGGGGTCAGCGTCAGCTGCGGTGCCACCAGGACGCCGGCGATGGCTCCGAGCGTCGCCGCGAGCCCCCAGCCCACCATGAGCAGCCGGCCCACGGGAAGCCCGGAGAAAGCGGCCGACGACGGGTTGTCGGCGACGGCGCGGAGGGCCAGTCCCAGCTTGGTTCGGAGGAAGAGCAGTTGCAGGACCACCATGATGACCACGATGGTCACCGCGGTGGCAAGCGACCTGACGCTTACCACCGCCCCAAGGATCTCCACGCTGGTCAGGGGAAAGAGCGACGGAAACGCGAGATTGTTGTAGCCCCACAGCACCGCCGAGATGCCGGTGACGAGGGTGAGCAGTCCAATCGTGACCACCACCGCGGTGTCCGGGTCGCCGCGTTCAAACCGCCGGACCAGGAAACGCTCCACCAGCGCGCCGAAGACGAAGGAAAGCACCACGGCGATGAGGATGGCGACGATGATGGGCAGGCCGAGTTGGACGAAGACGTAGGCAATGTAGGCGGAGAGCACGGCCATGCCGCCCTGGGCGAAGTTGATCAGGCCCGTGGCCTGGTTGACCAGCACGATCGCCAGGGCCAGGGCGGCGTAGATGGAACCGGTGGCGAGGCCGTCGACCACGAGTTGGATAAAGGTTTCCATGCCGGTTCAACCCCCCAGGTAGGCGCGGCGGATCTCGTCCATGCCCTTGAGCTGCGCCGATGTGCCGGTGAGCACGTTTCGGCCTGTTTCCAACACGGTGGCGGTATCGACGAGTGAGAACGCGAGGTTCGCGTTCTGCTCCACCACCAGCATGGCTATGCCGGATTCGAGCCGCAGCCGGCGGATGGCCTGGTACACAGTCTTGGCCGTGCCGGGCGCAAGCCCCAGCGATGCCTCGTCCAGCAGCAGCAGCTTGGGCCTGGCCATAAAGGCCCTGCCCACGGCCAGCATCTGCTGCTCTCCGCCGGACAGTGCCGCAGCCCGGGAGCCCACCCGGTCCTGCAGTTGCGGGAACAGATCGAGGCAGTACTCAATGTCCGTTTCAATGGCCTTCCGGTCCCTGCGGAGATAGGCGCCCACCAACAGGTTTTCCCGGACGCTCAGCTGCCCCAGGGTGCCACGGCCTTCCGGAACGTGGGCAATTCCCAGGGCCGCCACCTGGTCCGACCGGAGGCCACGGATGTCACGGCCGTCGAACCTGATGGTCCCGCCGGTCCTGACCGTGCCGCTAATGGCCCGCAGGGTTGTGGTCTTGCCGGCACCGTTTGCGCCCAGGATCCCCACCGACCCGCCTTCCGGAACACTCAGCGAGACCCCGTCCAGCACCTGCACAGGCCCGTATGACGCGGCGACGTCCTTGAGCTCAAGCAGCGTCATCCGCGGCGTCCTTTCCGATGTAGGCCTCGACCACGCGGGGATCGGACTGCGCCTCGGCCGCGGTGCCCGACATCAGCTTGCGTCCGTGGTCCAGCACCACAACCTGGTCGGTGAGCGCGGAGATCAGTCCCATGTGGTGCTCCACGATGATGATGGTGATGTCCTGCTCCGAGCGGAGGCGCTTGACCGTCGCGATGAGCTGTTCCACTTCGCCGTGGGAAAGTCCGGCCGCAGGCTCGTCGAGCAGGAGCAACGCCGGCCGTGAAAGAAGCGCCCGCCACAGCTCGATGCCTTTGTGCAGACCGTGCGAGAGTTCATCGGCCGGCAGCTCTGCTGCCCAGCCGAGCCCTCCCCGGCTGAGGAGTTCCAGTGCTTCGGTGCGGACTGCCCGCTCCGCCTGGACGGTGCGCGGCAGCCGCAGCGCCCAGGATATGGGACCGCCGGGCAGCCGGGTGTGGGCGCCAAGGAGCACATTCTGCAGGACTGTTGCGTTCAACTGCAGGGCTGGATGCTGGAAGGTGCGGGCCAGGCCCAGGTGGGCCAGCCGGGATGGAGTGCTGCCCGAGACCTCTGTCCCGTCGATGGAAATCGCCCCGGAGCTGGGCTTGTAGTGGCCGCTGATGCAGTTGAACAGGGACGTCTTGCCTGCACCGTTGGGGCCCACCAGGCCTAAAATGACGCCGGGCTCGACGTCGAAGCTGACGTCCTGCAGCACTTTGACCCCGCCGAAGTGCAGGTTGACGTCCTTGAGGCTCAGGCTCGCAGCCACCCTGTACCTTCCTGTCGCATCATCGCTAGGAATGGATGCAGCCGATCAGTACTGCACGAAACCGACGCTACGGATGGCGGACGAAATTGTCAACGATTTTGGCTTGAACTCGCCGCGTCCGATGAAGCGCGAATTTCCCGTGGAGGGGTGGTACTTCAGCCGCCGGCGACGGACTGGATCACCAGGACTTCCTGGCCAGGCAGCACCTCGGTGTCCAGGCCCTGCAGCCGCCGCACCTCATCGCCGTCGACATATATGTTCACGAACCTTCGCAGTGCGCCCGTCTCGTCACGCAGCCGCCGGCCCAGCACGGCATAGTCAGAGGCAACCGCATCAAGCAGGCTTGCCACCGTCACCGGCCCGTCAGCGGGCGCAACCAGTACGGACTGCCCGCCGGCCAAGGGCTGCAGGACGCTGGGAAGCAGCAGCGCAATCTCAGGCACCGGCCACCACTGCCGCCCGGACGCACAGGACATCAGGCAGGTGGGATGCCACCTCCCTGAACGTCTCCCCTTCATCCGCACTCGCGTAGACGGTGCCGCCTCGTGTGCCGAAGTACACCCCGGCTGGTTCGGCGGCGTCCACCGACGCCGCGTCCCGGAGCACGC
Source organism: Arthrobacter sp. FW306-07-I (assembly GCF_021800405.1). Classification (NCBI taxonomy): domain Bacteria; kingdom Bacillati; phylum Actinomycetota; class Actinomycetes; order Micrococcales; family Micrococcaceae; genus Arthrobacter; species Arthrobacter sp. FW306-07-I. Next base: position 4,382,965 of record NZ_CP084550.1, read on the forward strand.
TGTTGTATTCGTGCTCCGGGAGGCCGGCGCTGAGGCGCTTCCAGGTGTTCCCGGCGTCGTCGGTGCGGTGGACGGCGAGCCTGCCGTCCGGAGGGATGCGTTCGCCGTCGGCCTTCAGCGGGACCACCCAGGCGGTGCCGTCGCGGCGGGGATGGGTCAGCATGACGAAGCCGAAGTCTGCGGGCAGCCCCCCGGCGATGGAGTTCCAGCTGTCCGCGTTGTCGTCCGTCCGGTAGACGCCGTGGTGGTTCTGCGCGTAGAGGCGGCCTTCGACGGCGGCATCCGCGGCGATCTTGTGCACGCATTGGCCGAACTCCGGATTGGGGTCCGGCATGAAGTAGGCCGAGATCCCCTTGTTGCGCGCTTCCCAGGAGGTTCCGCCGTCGTCCGAGCGGTAGACGCCGCCGGTGCTCATGGCGACATGGACGGTCTCACCCGAGGAGTCAACCACGATGGAATGCGCCGCCGCCCCGCCGTAGCCGGCTCCCCATTCACTGCGGTGCGGGTGGTCCCACAGGCCCCGGTTCAACTCGAAGTGCTCCCCGCCGTCCGTGGACTTCCAGAGGGAGATGGGTTCGGCCCCCGCCCAGACCACTCCCGGCCGGGACCCGGCGTCCGGGTAGATCTGCCATACGCGCTCCACCGCCGCGCCGGTATCTTCGGGAAATTTGATGGCGCCCTGCTCCGGCTCGGTCCAGGTTGTACCGAGGTCATCGGAGTGGGCAACCGTGGGGCCCCAGTGCGGGCTGCGGACGCCGACCAGAATCCGGGTGCGGCCTTCCCTGGTATCGATTCCGATGCTGGGAATCTCGGACATCAGGAAATGCGGGCCTGTGAGGGACCACTCCTGCCTGTCCCGGCTGGTGGCAAGCCACAGCCCTTTTTTGGTACCGATTGCCAGGACAAATGATTCTGCCGCCGTTGCCATGCGGACCATGCAACCACCGGATCGGTTGGCGCGCAACGGTACTCAGCCCCTCGCCTCCCCCTCCCGGGCGGGAGGGTCAGTCCACGAACTCAGACTGGGTCTCGATGAAGTCCCAGTCGGCGGCGGTCAGCACGGCGGCTGGATTGCCCGGATGGGGACCTCCCGCCTCGGCGATTCCCTGAAGCACGGGAAGCGGCAGCTCCTCCGCACGGAGGTTTTGCCGCAGCCACTCCTTGCTGGCGAGGTCCAGGTCCAGCCACCACATGAAGATTTCCACGATTCCCCCTCCCTAACACTTAAAACGTTAGGCACGGCCAGAGGGACCGACAAGATGCCGGCACTTAAGCAGGTGGAACGTGGCAGCGTTTTGGGTACCGGCAAGTAACTTGACCTGCCAGGGGCCGGAAAAGACGAGTACCCCCTACTCGCGACTGACTCCTGCGGCCTCCCTAGCCTGAAATCTCAAAGCAAGCTGACCGTGCCGCTGGGGCATACGGCGCAACCGCTGGCCTGTCCCCGCCATGGTCCGTTTCACAAACAGATGGGGAAAAAGATGAAACGCACCTTAGCCACACTGGGGGTGGTGGGGCTCGGCCTCATCAGCCTCACAGCACCTGCCTTGGCCGCCGGAGACAAAATCATCGTCTGCCACAGTGACGGCACCACCTGGGCGCCGTTGGAGTTCAGCATCAATGCGCTGGGCGGTCACGACCAGCATCCGCTGGACATCATCCCGCCGACGTCGAAATCGGAGGGCAAGAACTGGACCGCCGCCGGAAAGGAACTTTACGCCGCCCAGTGCGCGCCGCTGCCGCCCGGCGAGGTGCCCGCTCCTGTGGTGACGCCGCCTGCCGAGCAGCCGCCCGTCGTCGTCGTTACTCCCGTGACGCCGCCGCCCACGGAGGAACCCACCGTGACGCCGCCGCCCAAAGAGGAACCCACGGTGACGCCGCCGCCCACCGAGGTGCCGATCACCGTTGACCAACCTGTGGTGCAGCCACCCGCTGTCGTCGTCCCGCCCGCAGTGGAACAGCCCGCTGCGGAAACCCCTGCGGTGCAATCGCCTGAGGTGAAGTCGCCGGTCGTGGCGGCCCAGGTCCCGGCACAGCCCGCGCCTGCCAAGCAGGCTGCCGCGGCAGCGAAGGCAGCACCTAAGGCCGCGCCCGCACCAGTCAGCGTGGGAACCAACCAGGGCTACAACGCCCAGACCGCAGTGGGAGCTTCCGACGGCGGCCAGGGCTGGCTGGCAGGGGTGGGAGCACTTGCTGCGGCAGGCGCAGCCGTGGCAGCCCGCCGCCGGTCGCGTCCGTTGAACAACGCCGGCTAACCGCAATCCGCCACGAACCCGTGGCCCCCTGACAAGGAAGGCGTCCTGCCAGTGCCCGGCAGGGCGCCTTCCTTCCAATCCAGCCAATGCCACTAACCAACGAGGAGTGCCATGCCACAGGACCGGAGCCGGCACGCAGCGCCCAGGCGGCACACTTGGCAGCGTGCCTGGGGAACATCGAACCGTGGGGACCTGGCCATCCTGTTCTGCGGCATCCTCGCGTTCCTGTCATTCACCCTTGGTGCTCCGCTTTTCCACCCGGCGCCGCCGCTGTCCGTTGGGAATGGTCCTGCGGCTGCCGTGGTCATCGCTGGTGGCGGGGCACCGGGTGGCCCGGCTCCCATCGCCGGGACGGGCATTCCTGCTGCAATTGCCGCACAGGATCCAGCCTCAGCCTCCCAGACCGCCCGCACGATGCCCACGGAAGTTGCGGCAGCACCTGTCCTTCCCGCAGCTGCCCAGCCCCTCCGCATCAGGTATCCATCCGCAGAGTTCGACGTAGCCGTCCACCCCCTGGACCTGGACGGTGAAGCGCAGTCCAGCCGGACCATCGAACCCCCCGCCACCAAGGACGGATACTGGCTGACGCCGTTCGGCATCCCGGGCAGTGGTTCCAGCAACACCACCTACGTGATCGGCCACAGCTGGGAAGGCGCAGACGCCCCCTTCAACCACCTCAGCTCAGCCGCAGCCGTCGGGGAACGCTTCGATGTCGAAACCACAGCCGGGACCATCAGCTACCAGGTGGAAAGCATCAAGACTTACCTGAAGTCCGGCCTCAAGGACAGCCCCGTGTGGGACATGGTGCCCAACCGGCTGGTCCTCATCAGCTGCTACACCGAGGACCCTTGGGGCAAGAATGTTGTGGTCACGGCGTACCCTGCCGCTTCCTAGCCGCTCCGCGCCCGGCACCGGAGGTTTCCGCGACCTCCAGGCCCTTCCGGGCCGAACGTACCTGTTCACACCCCTTCGCCGGACGGACAATGGGCCCCATGACAGGGGAATACTTCAACGGCACCCCGCTGCTGGTGGGAATCATGCCCAAACAGCACCCGGAAGTCCTGCAAACCGCGGCGACCCTGGCTGCCCGGCTGGGCACACCCTTGGTCTGCGCCTACGTGGATGAAGCAAGCTACCTGGTGGAATGGGATCCTGCTCGCTCCGCACACCGGCTTTCGCGCGACCCGCACGCCAATGACGACATGCTGGCCCTGGCAACAGAACTGAAAGAACATGTCCAGGCCGTCGTGGACAAGCTGGCATCAGAGGGTGCCTCCCTGGACTGGTCCTTCCGCACCCTCACCGGGGATCCGGCCCGCGCCTTGGGCCAGGTGGCAGCCGAACTCGACGCCCCCATCATCATCGTGGGCACCTCCGAACGCGGATTTTCGCACCGGCTCTCAGAGGCCCTCAACGGGTCCGTCGGCGCGTGGCTCAGCCACCACCAAAGCCGGCCGGTGCTGGTGGTCCCCTACCGGAAGCCGGCCCACGAAGACCGTCCCTAGGCGCTCATCGGCACGGAAATCCGCGCCGATGTAGGGGAGCTTAAAGTAAAGCGAAAGTAGTTATTCGGGATGCTGGCGCAGCGCCACTACCAGCCAGTAAGCTGATTCAAGCAAAGCCGCTCCACCTCGGTGGAAGCCGGAATTGCCCAAAAGCTGCTCCGGAGTGCGTATCCCCCAATAACGCACTCCGGAGCTTTTTTGTGCCCCCGCAGCGCAGCCCGCAGCCCCCCGTAGGCGCCCAGGAGGCGCCGAGGAGGTAAGAGATACCCCCTGGGGGTACTTGCGGTTATACCCTACCGGGGTATACGGTGATCTCATGAACGCTATCGAAGAAGCCGTCGCCGCCGCGGCAGCTGATCAGGCTCCCGAAGAGGCGGATGTTGCCCCGCAGCACGGGTACACGGGCAACAAAGACGCGTACCTCCGCCGCCTCAAGCGCATCGAGGGCCAGGTCCGGGGAATTGCCCGAATGGTGGATGAAGACAAGTACTGCATCGACATCCTCACCCAGGTTGCCGCCGTCACCAAGGCCCTGCACGCAGTAAGCCTTGGTCTGGTCGAAGAGCACATCGGCCACTGCGTGGTGGGTGCAGCCTCCGAGCCGGACCCGGACGCCCGCGCTGAAGCCATCGACGCCAAGGTCAAGGAAGCCGCCGACGCCATCGGCCGGCTGCTTCGCTGACACCATCCCACAATCCCCCGGCCACCGCCGGAACCTACAGAAGGAGCAAGCCATGAGCACCACCTCCCCCACCACCACAACCATCAGCGTCTCCGGCATGACCTGCGGGCACTGCGTATCGGCTGTCAGCGAAGAACTCGAAGCCATCGAAGGCGTCGAAGAAGTAAAGGTCGACTTGAACGCCGGCGGTATCTCCACCGTGACTATCAGCGCAAACAAGGAACTCTCACCCACTGACATCGGGGAAGCCGTGGCCGAGGCCGGCTACCTGGTGGTCGCCAACGAAGCCTAAGAACCATTCCCACACCGGAAAGCTGATATGAGCCACCAAGAACTGCTGCACCCGCCGGGAACCCGGATCGTCGAACTGGACATCCAGGGAATGACCTGCGCTTCCTGCGTCAACCGCGTGGAAAAGAAGCTCGGCAAGCTTGAGGGCGTCGCAGCAACGGTCAACCTGCCCCTGGAGTCAGCCCACGTCACGGTCCCGGCGGGAATCACCGACGAACAGCTGGTGGATACGGTCAACGCCGCAGGCTACAAGGCCACACTTCGGCCGCAGCACACAGTGGCTCCTGAGGCGGGACCAGCGGACCAGGTCGCTGCGATCCCGGCTTCCCGGCTCCGGCCCCGCCTCATCCTGGCGGCTGTCCTGACCGTCCCGGTGTTCATGATCAGCATGATCCCCGCCTTCCAGTTCGCTAACTGGGGCTGGGTGGCCGCGGTCCTGGCGCTGCCGGTGGTCACGTGGGCGGCCTGGCCCTTTCACCGGGCGGCCGCCATCAATGCCCGGCACTTTGCTTCCACCATGGACACGCTGGTGTCGCTCGGGGTGGCGGCGGCCTACCTCTTCTCGGCCTGGCAGCTGCTGGCAGACCCGCGAATGACCGAGCACCCCGGGATGGAGGGCATGCCCGGCGGCCTGTACTTCGAAGTTGCATCGGTAGTCACCACCTTCCTGCTCTTGGGTCGGTACTTGGAGGCGAACGCCAAGCAGAAGGCCGGCGATGCCCTGCAGGCCCTGTTGAACCTGGGCGCCAAGGATGCCACTGTCCTGCGCAACGGCAGCGAACAGAAGATCCCGGCGGACCGGCTGCAGGTGGGCGATGTCCTGGTGGTCCGCCCGGGCGAGAAGATCGCCACCGACGGCGTGGTGGTGGACGGTGCGTCCGCCGTCGACGCTTCGCTGGTGACCGGCGAGTCCGTACCGGTCGAGGTGGGCCCGGACAGCCGCGTCACAGGTGCCACCATCAACACGTCCGGCCGCCTGCTGGTGCGGGCAACCCGGGTTGGCTCGGAGACCACCCTTGCCCAGATGGCCCGACTCGTGTCGCAGGCCCAGACCGGTAAAGCCCCGATCGCGCGGCTCGCGGACCGCATCAGCTCCGTCTTCGTGCCGGTGGTCCTTGGCATTGCCGTCCTGACCTTCGTGCTCTGGCTCCTGGCAGCCGGCCCCGACGCTGACGGCGGGCACCTGCGCCAGGCGTTCACCGCCGCCGTCGCCGTCATGGTGATTGCCTGCCCGTGCGCCCTGGGACTGGCCACCCCGGTGGGTCTGCTCACGGGCACCGGCCGGGGTGCGCAGCTGGGCATCCTGATCAAGGGCCCGCAGGTTCTGGAGGACACCCGCACCGTAGACACCATCCTGCTGGACAAGACAGGGACAGTGACCACCGGCATCCTGGCCGTAGACGCCACCTCCGCGTTCCCCGGCTTCACGGAACAGGACGTCCTCCGACTCGCCGGGGCAGTGGAGGCCGCCTCCGAGCACCCCGTGGCCCGCGCCATCGCGGCTGCAGCGTCCGGGGCACGTTCCGCACCTGCAGCGAACGACGCCGGCACCTTGCCGCCGGTGCAGGGCTTCAGTTCCGCCCCGGGCGGCGGAGTGTCGGGAACCGTTGAAGGCAGGCAGGTCATGGCCGGGCGCAGCGGCTGGCTGGAGCAGCGTGGTGTTGTCCTGGATGCAGGCCAGCGGGCCCAGCTGGCCGGCGCTGAAGAAGGGGGTGCCACGGCCATCTGCGTGGCGGTGGACGGCACGCCGGCCGGAATCATCAGCCTGCGGGACAGCGTCAAGGTAGGCTCCCCCGCCGCCGTCACCCGGCTGAAGGCGCTGGGCCTGCGGCCCATCCTGCTGACCGGGGACAACGCCGCTGTCGCCGCCCGGGTGGCTGCCGCCGTCGGCATTGCGCCAGGCGATGTCTACGCCGGCGTCCTGCCCGAAGGAAAAGTGGAAGCGGTGAAACAGCTGCAGTCCCGGGGTGCCACGGTGGCCATGGCCGGCGATGGCGTGAACGACGCCGCGGCCTTGGCGCAGGCCGACCTGGGCATTGCCATGGGGTCGGGAACGGACGTGGCCATCGAAGCGGCGGACCTGACGGTGATGGGCAATGACCTCCACCAGGTGGCCCAAGCCATCGAACTGTCACGGAAGACCCTGGGCACCATCAAGACCAACCTTTTCTGGGCGTTCTTCTACAACGCGGTGGGGATCCCGGTGGCTGCACTGGGGCTGCTCAACCCGATGATCGCCGGCGCCGCCATGGCCGCCAGTTCCGTCCTGGTGGTGGCCAACTCACTGCGCCTGCGCAGCTTCGGCAAGTAGCGGCAGGCAGCGAAGGCTGGGTCAGGCCGCGCCGTACCGTACTGCGGCGCGGGCTTTGGCTTTGGCAGCCTCTTCCTCCCGGTCCTTGGGCGGGGCCTGCGTCACCAGGGAGTCCAGCAGGTGCTGCGTGATGTGCGCGATCTGGTGCACGGCCTCGTCGAAGGCGTCCTGGTTGGCCTTGGAAGGCTTAGTGCTCCCGCTGATCTTGCGGACATACTGCAGCGCCGCCGCGTGCACTTCCTCGGACGTGGCATGCGGCTCGAAGTTGTGGAGGGTTCGGATATTCCGGCACATAACGCCATGCTAGGCTCTTCCAACGCCTGGGATCGACCCCTTTTTTTCATGGTCTCCACCCGGCGTCCATGGGGAGCCCGGCATGGGCAGGGCTGCCCATCGACACTGTTTGGGGGCCGGGATAGGTTTTAGGCAATGGATCTTCCGGATGAGCCGGGGGGCCGCTGGGGATGCCGATCTGGTTCGGATCCACGACCTAACAAGGAGAAACTGATGGCTATTTGGGGTGCAGACGTTGAGCAGCTTCGCCAGCTCGGCAGCAAGCTTCAGGCAGGGGCGTCCGAGATCGAGACGCAGAAGTCCACTCTCACCAAGGTTCTGAGCAGCACCAACTGGGAAGGCCCGGACGCCACCAAGTTCCGCAACGAGTGGTCCGGTACGCACACCGCCATGCTCACCAAGGTTGCCGAGGCACTGAAGGAAGCCGGCGCGCAGGCCAAGCGCAACGCCGAAGAGCAGAGCCAGGCCTCTCACTAGGCTTACCGCCACATACTGGCGGGGCAGGGACACCACGCGGTGTCCCTGCCCTTTTTGTTGGCATACCACTTTTTCTGCGCACGACGGCGGCGGGCGCGGTTAAGGGACTGGTTCGACGTCGTTCGCGTGTTCCAGCGGTGAGGCCGGCAGCCTGCCGTTGCCGGCCCCGGATGCGCGCAGCTCGTCGAGCCTGACCAGGATAACGCCGCCGACAATGAGGACGCCGCCCAGGAGCTGGACAGGGCCCGGAAGTTCAGCGAGCAGCAGCCATGCCCACAGCACGGCAAAAAGGACCTCGGTGAGGGACACGAAGGACGCCACCTTGGAGCCGAGCGCCCTTGCCGCCATGATGCCCGAGGTGTAGGCCAGCACGGTTGCCAGCACCACCAGCCCCGCAAGCGACACCCACCAGGGCGTGGTCCACGGTCCCAGTTTGGTGTCCGCGGTGTTGAAGGCCATCGGCAGCAGTCCCGTGGCGGCCGCAAGCCACATGACTGCAGCACCCACCATGAGTCCGCCGGAAGCCAGCACGATAGGCGGCAGGGTGTCGTTTTCCTTGGCCGTGATGAAGAAGTAGATGGCCAGGCAAACCGCGGCAGCCATGCCCCAGAGGACGCCGACCAGATCCACCTTCACGGCGCCGGTGAGGTCCAGGACCAGCACCAGTCCGGCCAGGGACAGCAGCGTCCCGCCGGCGGTCAACACCCGTGGGCGACGGCGGCTGGCGGCCCAGAGCCAAAGGACGATGATGACCGGGGCCAGATACTCCAGCAGGAGCGCGACTCCGACGGACAGGCGTGCCACTGCATTGAAGTAGAACAACTGGCAGGCCGCCACGCCGATGAGGCCGAACAGCACGATAGTGAGCCAGTTGTCCAGCAACTGGTGCCAGCGGCCCCTCAATGCGGACACTGCGGGCAGGGCGAGGATCAGGGCAGCGCCTGTGAGGCGGGCGGTGACGGCCGCGCCCGGGGACCATCCGGTCTCCAGCAGCGACTTGGCAAATGATCCGGACAGGCCGAAGACGGCCGAAGAGAACAACGCGATGCCGAGCCCGGACGCAAGGAAGCCGGTCCGCGTGGCGGGCAGTTCCGAAGTGGGGTGGTGCTTGTTGGCGGCAGGCAACGTCGCCTCCTGTCAGGAGTAAAGTGGGGTAATGCTCATGACACTACGCTTCGGCGCTGTAAGGAGTCAACATGGTTTTCGCCCCTGACACGGAGGTGGCGCTGCGCACGGTGGTGAACCTCATCAACACCTCCGCAAACGGCCGCGAAGGACTGGCCTCCGTTGCCGACCTGGACAGCTTCCTGGACGCGGAAGGATTTTCCGGAGCCCGGACCCGGGATGCCGCGGAACTGCAGAGCGTGCTGAAGCTGCGCCGCGAACTGGCCGCCGTATGGACGGCGGACGAGGACGCCGCCGTGGCCACGGTCAACCGGCTGCTGCGTGACGCGAATGCCCTGCCCCAGCTGATGAAGCACGACGGGTGGGACTGGCACCTGCATGCCACTGCACCGGAGGCGCCGCTGGCGGACCGGATGAGCACTGAGGCAGCCATGGCCCTGGCTGACGTCATCCGCAGCAAGGAAATGGACCGGCTGCGCATCTGCGAGTCGGAGGACTGCGACGCCGCCGTGCTGGACCTGAGCCGCAACCGGTCCAAGCGGTACTGCGATACGGGCAACTGCGCCAACCGGGCCCATGTTGCCGCCTACCGCGCCAGGCAGGCCGCGGCAGGTTAGCGGGGCGTGCCGTCCGTATCTTCGCCGGGGACCGGCGGGTTCTGGCTGCCGGGAGCACCAAAGCCGTGGCTGGAGCCTCCGTGGGGGGCTTTGGGCGCGGAGCTCAAGTTCACGCCCGAGCCCTTGCCCAGGTGTTCCGCGTTCTCCTTGTAGCTCATGGACAGCATCGCGGCGACCACCAGGGTGGCGATGAAGGCGATGCCGGCTGCGGTGAAAGCGAGGTCGAAGCGGGGTGCGCGTGCGCTCCCCCCGGAGGCGAAGATCAGCACCGCAACGAAGGCGACGACGGCCCAGAATGCGGAGAACATCAGGGGACCCTTCACCGAGGTCCGCAGCTTGCGCGGTTTTCCTTGATGCTGGTCAGCCACAGTGATTCCTCCCTGCAGGCGGCGCGCGGCCGGCCTGGTTTACATTTGCGGTGTCGCACCCATTTTCTACAGAAAGTAGAAGGCGCTCCCCCTAGTTTACGGCTTTCCTGCCCCGGCGCGGGCATCGTGCCGCAGGGTCAGCCCGGAAAGTACCCACAGGACGCCGGAGATAATGGCTCCGCCACCGGCTACACCCAGCAGCGCGTGGGCGCCAAGGTTGATGAAGAACGGCAGCAGCACCGCCGTTCCGATGCTGATGACCCCCGAGGCAATCCAGTCCCTTGCGAGTACGTGGCGGCCCTTGTGCTGCAGGCCGCAGGCGAGCTCGAGGATGCCGGCCACGCCCAGCCCCAGGGCGGCGACCACGCCGAACAACAGGTCGCTGTGCAGGAGCAGTACGGCAAAGCCGGCCCCGGCCAGGACTGCGCCGCCGGCGGAGAGCAGCTTGCCGGGGGCAGAGTTCTGGGCGAAGCCCGCTGCGGGGACGGTCCGCAGGGATACCACCCCTGCGGCCAGGAGGTAGAGTCCCCCGGCCCAGCCCATGACCTCGACGGAAGGAGAAGTCCAGAAGACCGTCACGGCGCCAAACACCAGCGCAGCAGCCGAACGGAGCAGGACCGGCTTCCAGAGGTCGTTACGGGGGGCGGTTCCGGGAGCAGCGCCCGCGGGGGTGGATGGTTGCGTCACCGGTCCAGTTTAGTGGAGGCGGCTGGGAGGTCTAACCGGGACCGCCTCAGGCGGAGCCGAGCACCATCCAGCGGTCGGAGCGCGAACGCAGGCCCAGGGTGACTGCGCGCGCCGCCATGTACCCCAGCGCGAAGGCCACCCAGAGCCAGCCGAGCCCGGAGGCGCCATCGGCGCCGGACAGCGCAACCCATGCCAGCAGAGGCACGTAGACCAGTAGGTTTACCAGTCCCGCGAGGGCGAGGTAGCGCGCGTCCCCCGCACCGATCAGCACACCATCCAGGACAAAGACGTAACCGGCGATGGGCTGCCCCGCGGCCAGGACCCAGAGTGCCACGGTAAGCACCTGCTGCACCTGGTGGTCAGGGGTGAACAGCGCCCCGGCCCATGGTGCCGCCGCGGCCAGCAGCAGGCCGGTTACCACGCCGAAGCCAGCGCCCCAGCGGATCATGGTTCCGGTCAGCAGCCGGGCCCTGGCCGCGTTGGATGCGCCCAGCTCCTTTCCAATAAGCGCCTGGGCAGCGATGGCCAGGGCATCCAGCGCGAACGCCAGGAAGGAAAAGATGGTCATAGCCAGCTGGTGGGCTGCGAGATTCACCTCGCCTTGGGCGGTGGCAACCAGCACGGTGGCCAGGATCGCGGCGCGCAGGCTGAGTGTGCGCAGCATGAGCCAGGACCCCACCCGGGTCATGCTGCCGATTCCCCGCCAGCTGGGCAGCAGGGTTACGCCGTGCCGGACCGCGTTCCGGCGGACCATCACCAGGTAGACCAGTGCCATGGCCCATTGGGCGAGGCTGGTCCCCACCGCGGAGCCCACCACGGACAAGCCAAGGCCGTAGACAAGCCAGAGGTTCAGGACGATGTTGACGCCAAATCCAGCGGTGGCCACCACCAGCGGGGTACGGGTGTCCTGCAGTCCGCGCAGCACGCCGGTGCCGGCGAAGATCAACAGCATGGCCACAAGCCCGGGCATGGACCAACGGAAGTAGTCGACGGCGAAGGTCCGGACGCTGCCCTCGGCGCCCAGGAGGTCAATCAGCGGCTCTGCGGCGGCAAAGCCGGCCACGGCGAGGAGCACGCCCAGGATCAACGCCAGCCATACGCCGTCGCGCCCTGCCGCCAGGGCCTTGCCCAACTGCCCGTCACCAATGGCGCGGGCAACAGCCGGAGTGGTGGAGTACGCCAGGAAGACCATGAGCCCGACGGCGGTCTGCAGCACGGCCGATGCCAGCCCCACCCCCGCCAGCTGGGCAACACCCAGATGCCCCACGATGGCGGAGTCCGCCAGCAGGAAGAGGGGTTCGGCCACCAGCGCCCCGAAGGCAGGGACGGCGAGGCGGAGTATCTCCCGGGCCGGGCCGCGGGTGGCGGCCGTGGTTGCCGGGGCGAATTTTTGGGGCACGGTGCCAGCCTAACCGGGTGCACCGACAGGACGCGGACGGGCATGAGAAACACCACACCTCACCACCTTTAGTTGACAGTTCAACCAATTGTCCGGAAGGGTGGAGCCATGACCCAGCCACGACTGACCACCGCAGCCCTCACCGCCCTCCGCCTGATCCTCGGCTTCCTCTTCGCAGCCCATGGATGGCAGAAGTTCAACGAATGGACCATTGCCGGCACCCAGGCTTCCTTCGCCAAAATGGGCGTTCCCGCCGCAGAACTCATGGCTCCCTCCATCGCCGTCCTGGAACTGGCCGGCGGGGTTGCCTTGATCCTGGGCATCCTCACCCGCGTGGTGGCCGCACTCCTTGTCCTGGACATGCTCGGCGCCCTCTTCCTGGTTCATGCCCCTGCAGGCATCTTTGCCGCAAACGGAGGGTATGAGCTTGTCCTGCTCCTGGCCGCGGCATCGTTCGCGCTGGCCCTCACCGGTGCCGGCCGCTTCTCCATAGACCGCGCGCTGTTCGCCCGCAGCAACTCCAAACTTGCGGCCCTGGCCTAGTCCGGCCTGAACGGAAGCACCACTGCCGGACGGCGGCTGCGCACCCAGGTGCGTAGCCGCCGCTGTGGATAATGCGGGGGGCAGTTTGTTGCGGTCCCCACCGGCCGGTAACCAGGGCCGTCAGTAAGATCACACCATGACTGAGACCGGCCGCCCCAACTCCGTGACCCTCCGCTTCCTCGCCGCCCCCACCGACGTGGGCCACAGCGGATCGGTGGATGCCGGCACGGTCCTTGAATGGGTGGACAAGGCGGCGTATGCCGCAGCGGTGGGATGGGCCAAGTCCTACTGCGTGACCGCCTACGTGGGCAACATCCACTTCGCCGATCCGGTCAACAGCGGGGACATGGTGGAGGTGGAGGCCACCATCGTCTACACCGGGCGGTCATCCATGCACATCCGTACCGTTGTCTCCTCGGGCGACCCGAAGGGCGGTCCGGCCACGATGCGCAGCACGTGCATGGTGATCTTCGTGGCCGTGGGAGCGGACGGCAAGCCCGTTCCGGTACAGCAGTTCGAGCCCGTCACTCCGGAGGAGATCGAGCAGCGCGACCATGCGCTGGCCAGGATCAAGGTCCGCGAGCAGATCGTGGAAGCCATGAACCGGCAGGAATATACCGACGCCGGCACGGCCGAACGGGTGACGCTGCGGTTCATGGCGGCCCCCACCGACGTGAACTGGGGCGGCAAGGTCCACGGCGGCATCGTCATGAAGTGGATCGACGAGGCCGCCTACGTCTGTGCCTCACGCTACTGCGGCCGGGACACTGTGGCGGTGTTCTCAGGGGGCGTGCGCTTCTACCGCCCGCTGCTCATCGGCCATGTGGTGGAGGTGGAAGCCCGGCTGGTGTACACCGGGACCAAGGGCATGCACATCGCCGTCCACGTCCGCTCCGGCGATCCCAAGGGCAGGGAGCTGAACCTCACCACCTACTGCCTCACCGTTATGGTGGCGCGCGACGACGAAGGCACGTCAGTGCCCGTCCCCGCCTGGGTGCCGGTCAGCGACGAAGACAAACGGCTCCACGCCCACGCCCGCGAACTCCTGGAGATCCGGGGTACGGCGCCCGGGAACCGGCTGCCCAACCATCTGCTGGCGCAGGGCTCCTAGAAGCCACCGCCGCCACCGGCGTCGCCGGCCATGTTGGCGAACCGTGAGTAATGACCCTGGAACGCCACCACGATGTCCTTGGTGGGACCGTTACGGTGCTTGGCCACCAGGATGTCGGCCTCGCCCGCGCGTGGGGACTCCTTGTCGTAGACGTCCTCGCGGTGGAGCAGGATGACCATGTCGGCGTCCTGCTCGATGGAGCCGGACTCACGGAGGTCCGAGACCATGGGCCGCTTGTCCTGGCGCTGTTCCGATCCACGGTTCAGCTGGGACAGCGCGATCACGGGGACCTGGAGTTCCTTGGCCAAAAGCTTCAGTGCACGTGAGAACTCCGAGACTTCCTGCTGGCGGGACTCCACCTTCTTGCCCGAGCTCATGAGCTGGAGGTAGTCCAGGACCACGAGCTTGAGGTCGTGCTGCTGCTTAAGGCGGCGGCATTTGGCGCGGATCTCCATCAGGGACATGTTGGGGCTGTCGTCAATGAACAGCGGCGCCTCGTTCATGCGTCCCATGGTGGTAGCGATCTTGGACCACTGTTCGTCCTTGATGGTTCCCTTGCGGAGATCCTGGAGGCTGATGGTTGCCTCGGCCGACAGCAGGCGCATGGCGATCTCGTTCCGGCCCATTTCCAGGGAGAACATGACAGTGGCCAGGTTGTGCTTGATGGCTGCGGAACGGGCGAAGTCCAGGGCGAAGGTCGACTTGCCGACCGCGGGGCGGGCAGCGATGACGATCATCTGGCCCGGGTGGAGTCCGTGGGTCAGTTCATCGAGTTCGTAGAAACCGGTGGGGACGCCAACCATCCCTTCACCGCGGTGGCCCGAGGCCTCGATTTCGTCCACCGTGGACTCCATGACGTCCTTCAGCACCACATAGTCCTCTGCGGTGCGGCGCTCGGCCACGGCATAAACCTCTGCCTGCGCCTGGTTGACCAGGTCCTCTACCTCGCCGTCCGAACCGTAGCCCAACTGCACGATCTTGGTGCCGGCGTTCACCAACCGGCGGAGCACCGCACGTTCGGCCACGATCTCGGCATAGTAGCCGGCATTGGCAGCAGTGGGGACGGTCTGGATCAGCTCGTGCAGGTAGGCGGGGCCACCGATCCTGTTGATTTCAGCGCGCTTGGTCAACTCGTCCGAGACGGTGACAGCATCCGCGGGTTCGCCGCGGCCGTACAGGTCGATGATGGCTTCGTAGATGGTCTCATGGGCGGGCCGGTAAAAGTCCTGGCCGCGGAGGATCTCCACAACATCGGCGATCGCGTCCTTGGAAAGCATCATGCCGCCCAGTACGGACTGTTCGGCAGCGATGTCCTGCGGGGGCTTCCTGCTGGCGTCCGATCCACGGGTTGCCTCGACAGGGTCCAGATGCGCGATTGACAAAGCTGCCGTCCTCCATTTGTACCGGGCGTGCGTCCGGTGTTCCGTCCTGCTCGCGGCCTCCGGCAATCCGGCTCCCGCTACGTGTCCAGTTCTACCCTCGGGCTCTGACAATTGAGCGCCCCAAGCGTTCCCTAACAGCCCCCGCCTGGAGTTATCCCCAGTATCCACAGCTTTTCCACAGCTACACGTGGGAAGCGGCCGACTGGGTCCCGCGCCGAAGCAGGAGAGGCCCTGTTTCGGCCGCGAAGAACAGGTACCCCGCTACGCTAACCGCCGGGGTCCCGGCAGCAAAGCCAGCATGCCCGCAAGGTTGTGGATAACCTGTGCAGTAAGCGGCATAGCTTGTGCACAGCCTGTGGGGAAGCCTGTGGATATAAAAGTTTTTTACCCTCCCACAGCGTTCTGACCTGCGGAAACGCATCCAATAGCATGTGGAGTAAATATTTCTTCCGGGGAATTTCATCCACAGGCCCCGCGGGGCGCGGCGCCGGGGAGCGGGCAGGAGGGTGGCTCCAAGGGCAGGCAGGACAATGCCGTGGGCTTGCTCATATTCCGCTTGGGGAGTTTGACGGGCAGGACCCCGGGCTGTATGCGCACCGGTGAATATTGCTGTGGATAACCAGTATCTGGATTAAGATTCTTGGTAGCCAGCACATGCAGCCGCACACCCGGCAGCAGGCAATGGCTGGGCTGATGGCCAGCAAAGCAACCGCACCTGGCGAGGGCCAGGAAGTACACAGAACGGCTCGTGAAAATGGAATCCCTTGTGGTCCCGGTCCTTATCCTGCTCGCGGTGGTTGCGGGGGTGACGGTGGCGTACCGCGCCGGCCGAAAGCGCAAGGCCGCACACCCTTCCACACCGGCGCAACCTGCCGCCACATCTCAGGAGCTGGCCAGGGCAGCGGCGGACCGGTTGTCGGAAGAGGAACACCGGCGGCTTTACGCATTGATCGCGCAGGGCCAGGCCATGGCCGCCATCAAACTGTATTACGAGATCACCGGAGAGGGGCTGAGGGCCTCACGCGACGCCGTAGGCGCCCTGGCGGCCCACCCCCAGCCTTATCGGCGCCACGAGCCGCCACAGTCCGTCCAGGAGGAGGACGACGACGACGAGCCGCAGCGGTTCCCCTACCGCTACCGGGCCATCACCAGCAAGGGCGACGTCACGCGCGAGGTGAGCAGCAACATGCTCAACGATGAGATTTACGGCAGGATCCGTACCCTGGCCCGGAGCGGCGACACGGAGGCGGCGGCCAACGCACTGACCCGCCACTCCGACATCTCCCTCACCCAGGCACGGGAGTTCATCGCGCTGCTGGACGACTAGCAGGTGGAGGACTAGCGGGGCCCTGCGATACCCGCCAGCAGCTGCTCGAACGGCAGGGACTCCAGCGGAGCGGGCTTCCGGCCCGGCTGCGGCCCCTCAAGCAGCCGGGTGAACTCACCCGCCGCGCGCTCGATGCGGTCCGCGAGTGATCCACCACCCTCTTCTGCGGTTCCCCAGTCCTGGGGCCCCGCAAAGACGCCGGTTGCAGCCATGCGCGTGCGGAGGTAGCTGAAGAGCGGCCTCAGGGCATAGTCCAGCACCATCTGGTGCCGGTCCGTGCCGCCGGTAGCGCCCAGCAGGACTGCCTTGCCGTCCAGTGACTTCGGGTCCAGGACATCGATGAAGGACTTGAAAAGCCCGCTGTAGGAGGCGCTGAAGACCGGGGAGACCGCGATGATTCCGTCCGACGCCTCCACTCCGGCAGTAACTTCCGCCAAGCGTGGTGCGGCGTAACCGGTAACGAAGTTGTTGGCGATGTCCACGGCCAGGTCGCGGAGTTCCACAACATCCACTGCCACGTCATAGCCGCCTGCCTTTAGCTGCCGCTCGGCGGCTGCGGCGAGCTGGTCTGCCAGCAGCCGGCTGGATGAGGGTACGCCGAGCCCGGCAGAAATGACGGTGATGCGGCGGGTTTCCATGGCGTTCTCCTGGTGCTCGTTCATTCTGATTCTACATGCGTTTGCATCTATACCAATGAACTGCGGGCAGCACGGAAGTATTCCCGGAGTATCGGGCGCCCGGATCAAGGCATTTAGTACGCAACCAGACCCGGCCGGAGCCCCGGCTTAGAGCAGAACGCTCCCTTTGATGCAGGTGGTGGAATCGCCGCCCACCCAGATCTCCCCGTCCCCGGCGCCGACATGGATCCGCCCCGCCCGGCCCAGGACGGTCCCCTGCGAAGCCAGGTATTGCTCCGGCGCGCGCCCGCTTCCAATCAGCCACTGAGCGGCTCCAGCATTGAAACTGCCCGTGACCGGGTCCTCCACCATGGCGTCACCCGGCAGGAACGTGCGGACCTCAAAGTCGGTACCGGCGCCCGGTGCGTGGGGCCCGATTACGCCAACCTTGAGGTCGCCCATGGCAGCTTGGTCCGGTTCCAGGGCCAGCACCTGTTCTGCCGACCCCAGCAGGACGCCGATCCATTCCGGACCGTTCACCAGCCAGGCCGCGTCGAGGACATCATCCACGCGCACTCGCAGTGCTGCCGCCAACTGCCGGCGGACCGGCGCTTCCACGGGGCCGAAGCGCGTCAGGGGTGGTGCCGCGAAGGCCAGCCTCCCGCCGTCGAGCCTTACCCGGACCAGCCCGGCAGCGCACTCCTGCACCACGTAGCCGTCCGCCTTGGGTACGCCCCCGGCTTCCAGCCAGGTATGGGCCGAGCCCAGCGTGGGGTGGCCCGCGAACGGGAACTCCTCAGAGCCCGTGAAGATCCGGACCTTGTAATCAGCCCGGGGATCCTCGGGCGGCAGCAGGAAGGTGGTTTCCGAAAGGTTGGTCCAGTTGGCGAAGTGCTGCATGGCCGCGGCATCCAGGCCCTGAGCATCAAGGACGACGGCGAGCGGGTTGCCGCGGTAGGGCTGGCTGGCGAATACATCCACCTGGTGGAAAGGACGGCTGCGCGGTGTCGGGTTCACCGGAGCAGGCTACCACCGCCAAAGCGAAAGACCCCCGCCGCCGGAATCCGGCGACGGGGGTCCTGACGTGGGGTGGGAAATTACTTTCCTGCCACCACGTCGAGTTCGATCACAGCGGCAACGTCAGCGTGGAGGCGGACGTTGGCCTGGTAGGAACCAACCGACTTGATGTGTGCGGGCAGTTCAACCTTGCGCTTGTCGATCTTGCCAAGGCCAGCGGCCTCAACAGCGTCGGCGACATCGCCCTGCTTGACGGTGCCAAACAGGCGGCCGGACTCGCCGGCCTTGACGACCAGCTTGACCGGCTTGGCGGACAGAGCAGCGGCCTGCTTCTGAGCATCTTCCAAGGAAGCGTGCTCGCGGGCGGCGCGGGCAGCCTTGATGGACTCAACCTGCTTCTCGCCACCCTTGGACCAGGTCAGGGCGAAGTTGCGGGGCAGCAGGTAGTTACGTGCGTAACCGTCCTTGACCTCGACAACATCGCCAGCAGCACCGAGACCGGTTACTTCGTGGGTCAGAATGAGCTTTGCCATGTTAGTTAATCCCTTCCTTAGCCGCGGCCAGCGCCGGAGTAAGGCAGCAGAGCAACTTCGCGGGCGTTCTTGATTGCCTGGGCGATCTTGCGCTGTTCCTGCACCGTGACGCCAGTGACGCGACGGGCGCGGATCTTGCCGCGGTCGGAGATGAACTTGCGCAGCAATGCTACGTCCTTGTAGTCGATGACAGTGATGTCAGCGGCCTTCAAGGGGTTGGACTTTGGTTTGGGCTTACGGAGTTCAGCCTTAGCCATCGTGGAGCTCCTATTCTAGGGAGCCCGTGGATATTGATCCACGGGATGGTGGTGGTCCGACGGCGGCAGCTGCTTTGGGTGCGTTGTGCACCCAGGCAGTCCCGGCGCCGGGCCGTTGTTTGGGTTTTAGAAGGGAGGTTCGGAATCGGGGCCGTTGCCCCAGCCGCCTGCGTTGGACACACCGGGCGTGGCCCAGGGATCGTCCTGCGCAGCCTGCTGGTTGCCGCCGCCCCAGCCTCCGCCGGAGTTGCCGCCCTGGTTTCCACCAGAGTTGCCGCCGCCGAAGCCACCGCCGCTGTTGCCACCGCCGAAGCCGCCGCCACCCTGTCCGCCGGAGCGCTGGGTGCGGTTGACCTTGGCGTTGGCGTAGCGCAGGCTGGGGCCGATTTCATCGACCTCAAGCTCGATAACGGTGCGCTTTTCGCCTTCTTTTGTTTCGTAGGAGCGGCTCTTCAGGCGGCCGGTCACGATGACGCGCATTCCCTTTGTCAGGGACTCGGCAACGTTCTCGGCTGCTTCACGCCACACAGCGGCGCGGAGGAACAGGGTCTCCCCGTCCTTCCACTCGTTGGACTGGCGATCAAAGGTGCGGGGGGTGGAAGCGATGGTGAAGTTCGCTACTGCCGAACCGGACGGTGTGAACCGCAATTCCGGGTCATTGGTGAGGTTACCGATGACCGTAATGGTGGTCTCGCCTGCCATCTACTGCCTCCTTGTTCGATCCTGGGTGAAGAGTGCGTTTCCTGCGGGGTGAAGAATGAAGCCGGCTGAATTACTCAGCAACAACCTTCTGCTCTTCGGGGCGGGTGATCTTGGTGCGCATGATGGTCTCGTTAAGAGACAGCTGGCGGTCAAGTTCCTTGGCGGTCTCCGGCTTGGCGGTGAAGTTCACCACGGCGTAGATACCTTCGGACTTCTTCTTGATCTCGTAAGCCAGACGACGACGGCCCCAGATGTCAACCTTTTCGATGGTTCCACCATCGTTGGTGATGACGTTCAGGAACTTCTGAAGCGACGGCTCAACGGTACGCTCTTCGACCTCGGGGTCGATGATTACCATCAATTCGTAAGGACGCATATGTGAACCCACCTCCTTTGGGCTAAGCGGTTACGGCATTTCCGTAACAGGAGGTTCATTTGCGATTCCGTGCAATGCCTTGCCACCGGAACGGGGGCAGGACGCAGCACAGACTTCAATATCTTAGTGCATATGGACCCGATAGGCGATTCGCGCTTGACTCAAGGCTAGCCGGATGCTGCTGCAGCCCGGCAGCAGCCGGACGGGCTATGTGGAAAACAGGAGGCAGGAAGGCCAGGACTTCCGTCTTGCTGGAGCTCCGCGAAGAGTGGCCGAATCCCCGCATCTCCCTATCAAATGCGGCCGGCAAAGACCCCATTGCCCCATCTGGAAGGCGCGGACTACGTTGTCCCTAATCTCGACGTTCGCCCGCGAACGTCCGGCACGGCTGGGGTGCCAAGGGAAATGTCCATGAACCTGCGCCTAAGGAAAACCCCAAGATGTCCAGAGCTAAAACGCCTGCCTCCGTTGCTTCCTCCCTGGCCCTGGCAGTCGCCCTGTTGTTAACGCTTATCGCCGGAATCGACAGTGCCCGGGCCGCCGAGAATTATGGCTACCAAAGCATCAGCTATTCAGGAGTGAGCAACCCTCCCACCGCTGACAAGCCGCAAAGCAAGCTGTGGTGGAACGACGGTACCTGGTGGGCAGACATGTGGGCCACAGGTAGCGGGTGGCATATCTTCCGGCTGGACCGGACCTCAAAAACATGGGTGGACACCGGCGTCCTCAACGATAGCCGCGGCAATACGCTGGCGGACACGCTGTGGGACGGAAACAAGTTGTACATCGCTTCCCATGTGGTGACGGTGTCAGGAGACTCAAGCACGCAACCTTCCGTATCCGGACAGCCGGCCAAGTTGTACAGGTACAGCTACTCGGCCGGCAAATACACCCTCGACAGCGGGTTCCCCACCACCATCACGAACAACAGCAGTGAGTCGATGACAATCGACAAAGACACCACCGGTGCCATCTGGGCTACGTGGACCCAAGTCTCCGGGAGCTCCACGAGCGGCTACACAAGCAGCGTCTACGTCAATTCGTCCGCTCCAGGAGGAACGAGTTGGGGCACGCCGTTCGTCCTTCCTGTAGCCGATCCGAATCCCGCGCCGGATGACATCTCGGCCGTGGTCGCTTTCGGGAGCAACAAGATCGGCGTGATGTGGAGTGACCACCTTTCGAATGCCGTTTATTGGGCCACCCGCACGGACGGGACATCGACCACCGCTGCATCCTCCTGGAACTTCCAGCCGGCTGTCCAGGGTAAAGGCCAGGCGGATGACCACCTGAACCTGAAAGCACTCATGGCAGATTCAGCAGGACGCGTGTATGCAGCCGTAAAAACGAGCTTGAACGACACGTCGTCAGACCCCACACTGCCGGAGTTGCAGCTCCTGGTATTCCGGCCCGGGACGGGTTCCTTCACCCGGTCCACTATTGCCACCATTGCCGACTGCGTCACGCGCCCCCAGATCCTGCTGGACACCACCAACAACCTGGTCAGGGCCTTTTACACCGGCCCGTCCACCTCAGTATCAGGCTGTGCCTACTCCGGCATTCCCGGAAGTATCTACGAAAAGACCGCCTCCATGGACAACCCGGTCTTTGGCACCGGCCGGGGAACCCCGGTTATCCAGGACGGCGCTTCTGCCAACATGAATGACGTCACCACCACCAAGCAAAGCGTCAACGCAACTACGGGTGTGGTGGTCATGGCCAGCAATAACGCCACAAAGCGGTACTGGTACTCGGACCGGCCCCTGGGAACAACCCCTTCACCCAGCCCAACGCCTACACCAACTCCTACGCCGACCCCCACGCCGACGCCAACGCCGACGGGGAGCATCACAGTGGTGGGTACGGCAAGCAGCTACTCCGGCACGGCAGCCACCGTTACGCTGCCCAAACCGTCCGGCGCAGCGGCGGGAGATGTCCTGGTGGCGTCCTTTACAGCAGACCTGAACCCTTCGATCAGCTCGGTGCCCGCCGGGTGGACACCCATTGTGAATGGACTGCGCGTCTGGTCGGGTGCAGAAGTGTTCGCTTACTACCACGTCGTGGGAACTGCCGACGGTACCTCATACTCATGGACCACGAATCCGGCTGTGAAGTGGGGCGGGGGAATCACCGCTTACCGGGGAGTTAACACCACCACTCCTCTGGATGCCAACGCGGCAACCCAGGTATCGTCCGGAACCAGCATCACGGTCCCAAGCATTACGACTGCCAGCAGCGGTGCCATGCTCATTGGTGGAGCGGGATACGACAGTGGCACGCCGGCGATTACGGCTCCCACAGGCTGGTCCGAACGCTGGGAAGCGGCAGGCGGCCAGATTACCGAGGAAGCCGACAGGGTCCAGCCATCTGCGGGAGCCAGCGGCACCAGCACCTGGACGTTCTCAGCCAGTAAGGCCGCTGGGGCCTGGCAAGCTGCCCTGAAGCCGGCAAGCTAGCTCCCCACCAGCACCTTCAGGGTTGCCTGGCGCTCCAGGCAACCCCGCAGGTACCCGCAGTATCCACATTTCTGGCCCCGGGTGTCCGCAGCCGCCCTGGCCACAAGGACCACGGCGGCCCCAGGCGCCATAGCGTTGCTTCACGCCATTTCGTCAAGCAACGACACAGGCAACAGCCGGAAAAGGGGCATCCATGGCAGCAGAAGTGGTCACACGCAGAGACCCGGACTTCCCGGGCCCCTTTGCCGAAGCTGCCTATCCGGCGCTTCAACCCACAGAAGGGATCGAAGTCTTGAGTTATCAGGAGATTGGCGGCAGCGATGAAAAGGCTGCCGGAATGGGATTGAGGGACTACGTACGGGTAGCCCGCACTTACTGGAAGTCGATCACAGCCGTAACCCTTGGCATCACGCTTGCAGTCATGGCGTGGAGTGCGCTCCAACCGCGCGTCTACGCCGCGGAGGCTTCTGCGGTGGTACTTGCAGTGGGAACCGACAATGTGAGCACCCTGCTGCAGGGTGACACGTTGGCCAAGGCAAGGGCCAAGAACTATAAGTCGCTGGCAGAATCCCGTTTGGTGGCCGACAACGTGCGTGCCTCTTTGGGGTTGTCCCAGGCCAGCGATGACCTGCTGAAGGACGTCACGGTCACCGTCCCGCTTGAGTCGGCTGAAATCTATGTCAAAGCCGAGTCTGATGATCCGGCAACAGCCCAAAAAGTTGCGGACGCGTGGATCACCGAACTGGCCAAGCAGGTCCGTGACAGGGAGGCCGCCGCTGCCTCCGGGCAGCCGGCTGCACCCGCAATCCCGCGGCTCTCCCTGATTCCGCTCGACGCAGCCACTGTCCCCACCGCCCCTGCTTCTCCAGGGCTGGCGTTGGCTACCATCTTCGGTCTCGCCGGAGGTCTTCTCCTGGCTTATGCCTCCGCACTCCTCCGGAATCACCTTGACCGCCGGCTGCGTACTGCCGACGACGTCGAGCGCCTTTCGTCCCTGCCCGTGATCGCGGCCCTTCCCGTGGAGGCCAAGCTGAAGGGAGATCACACTGGTGCCGTAGGAGCAACAGTAAAGCAGGGTGGAGCCGGTCATAGCCCCGCATTCGCTGAATCACTCCGTGAACTGCGCACCAACCTGGCCTTCCTCGACGTTGATAACCCGCCGCGAATTATCGTCGTATCAAGCTCCGTCAGTGGTGAGGGTAAATCCACCGTTGCTGCCAATTTGGCCGCGACAATGGCGGCAGCTGGGGAAAAGGTGGTAGTCGTCGATGGAGACTTGAGGCACCCTAGCGTCGCCAAGATTTTCGGCGTGGTTCCCGGCGTAGGTGTCACCGACATCCTCACTGGCAAAGCTGAACTCGATGAGGTCCTTCAACAGCGCGGTGACTTGCCAAACCTGTCGATTTTGGGGGCCGGCCGGATTCCACCCAACCCCAGCGAACTGCTCAGCTCCCACGCCATGAAGCACCTCATTGATTCCTTGGCGGAACGGGCAATTGTCATCATCGACGCTCCCCCGCTGCTCCCGGTAACGGACGCCGTACTCCTGAGCCGCATCGCGCATGGAGCAATCGTCGTTGTCAGGGCGGGCCGGACAACCACCGACCAGTTGCGGAAGGCCCTCGGAAACCTTCGGAAGGTCAATGCAAGCGTCCTGGGAACGCTCATCAACGGCCTGCCTGCCAAGGAGTTTGACGGGTATACGTACTACACGCCTGAACCGGAGGCCGAACGCCTTCCGATTCCCCGTGACCGGTCCAACGCGCATGAAACCAGGACAACGCCGCGCCCCGCTGCTGTTCCCTTGGCCGGTAATGAGAAAGCACGGAGAAGCGTCCCCTCATCCTAGGCGGCTGGCTCTCCGCTTTACCTTCATGGCCCTGCCGTCACCCGCCCGCGGATCTGTGGGTACTGGTTTCACGCTCCCAGAGGAGAACGAATGTCCAAGTCTGTAGTTGTTATCGGGACCCGTGGCTACCCGAGTTATTACGGCGGTTTCGAGACTGCCGTCCGCCACCTGGCGCCATTCCTCGCAGAAAGCGGCTGGGATGTAAACGTCTACTGCCGGGCAGGCCAAACAAAGGACGACGACGAGGCCCGCGACCCACGCGTGCGGACCACGAGAACGTGGGGGCTTGAGAGTAAATCACTCAGCACCCTCTCGTTCGGGTTGTCCTCGGTCCTCCATTCGTTGCTGCACAAGCCCCGGGTTGCCCTGGTGATGAACGTGGCGAATGGTTTCTTCCTTCCCCTGCTTAGGCTTCGCGGAATACCGAGTGTTGTAAACGTTGACGGCATTGAATGGGAACGTGCCAAGTGGAACCGGATTGCCAAATCCGTCTTCAAGCTTGGGGCGCGGATGACGGCCCGGTACGGCACCATCCTTGTGAGTGACTCGCTGGAAATCCAGCGCCGGTGGAGGGAAGAGTTCGGCCGCGACAGTGTTTTCATCCCCTATGGCGGACGAATTCCCGCCAGGAGCGATGTGGTCCCGGGATATGAGCACGATGGATATGTGCTCATGGTCGCCCGGTTCGTTCCCGAAAACACCGTATCTGAGTTCTTCGAAGCGGCCGAGCTCCTTGCCGAGCAGCACAAGGTGGTGATTGTTGGATCCACCGGATACGGCGGTGACTTGGACGAAGCTGCCCGCCGCTTGAGTGAGCATCCAAATGTCGACTGGCTCGGCCACCTCAGCGACGACAAAAAACTCCTTTCCCTGTGGGAGCATGCCGGCGCTTACTTCCACGGCCACAGTGTCGGAGGAACAAATCCTGCCCTCGTTCAAGCGATGGCATGCGGGGCACCCGTTGTCGCCCGCAACACCCCCTATAACGCGGAAGTCCTGGGGTCGGACGAGTATCTGGTGCCTCCGGAACCACTGGCCATCAAGAGGGCGGTAGAACGCATGCTGAAGGATGACGACGAGCGGGCGAAGGCCAGGGAGGCCAATAGGGAACGGGCAGCTGCCCAGTACGACTGGACCGACGTGTGCCAGCGCTACGAACGCGCCATGCGTGCGGCCATGGGTGAGAAAACGGCGGAAAGGCAGGGGGAGCAGAGCAATGACGTCGACAGCGCCGGCAATCTCCGGGCTACCCTTCGCTAACGGCACTGCGCGAATCGTCGTCGTCAACCCGCTTGGCGTTGCGCTGGAACATTACACCTCAGCCCTGTGCGGCCATCTGCAGGACGCCGGGGCGGAGACAGAGCTGATTTCCGTCCCGGAACCGTCGCAATCCGGAAAGGGGCGGCTGCGTTGGCTTATTGCCTATTCGGGGGCCCTCCGTTCGGCGGGTCGCCTGGCACGCCGAAGCCCTGTACCGACCCGCGTTCTTCTAACATGGCCTGTACTCGGTTTCCTGGACTTCCTTACTGTCAAAATCACCTGCGGCAACTCCGGGATCATCGTCTACCATGATCCGCGCCCGCTGGTCCGGTCTGTTGGCAGCAGTCCCCTGGTTGCCCGACTTGTGGGGCAGCTGAAGAAGAGGCCGGGAGCCCTTGTGCACAGCCAGGAGGCGGCGGAGGCCATGGGCGACCTGGGCCTGGCACCCGGGATGATCCTGTTGCCGCATCCCATGCTTCCAGTGGGTGATGCGGTACAAGGGCGTACCGGTGGCACCGGAAGGCCAACTGTCCGCGTACTTGGGCAGTACAAGCCCGACAGGGACGTGGCCCTGCTTGAGGAATTGGCCACCAGGCTCACGCCAAAGTACAACCTTGAAATAGTTGGCCGTGGTTGGCCCGCCGTCAACGGCTGGACTGTGGACGCGCGCTTTGTTAGTGAAGGCGAGCTTGATGAGCTGATTGCCACCAGTGACGCAATTATCATCCCTTACAAGCGCTTCTATCAGAGCGGCATCGCTATCCGTGCGCTGGAACAGGCCGTTCCTATCGTTGGACGTGCTGGCACCAGCCTCCGGGAACTCTATGGACCGCAGTCCAGGCTGCTGGTGACGGAATCAGGCGAACAGCGGGATACATCAATCGCCGGCTGGATCGGTGCGATCGAACATGCCGTGGGCCAGGGCAGGACTGAAGCAGCACTCGCAGGCAAGCTCTTCCATGCGGATGCCTCCAGAGACTGGGCTGCCCTGTACCGAAATTGGATCTTGCCAGAGCGATAAGACCGGGGACGCATGGACTTGCTCCCCGAAGGCCGGACTGAGGAATCAGTGTTGACTTTCGGGGAGCATTTCCATGGTTGGAAGGGAGCCCGACCAGCAGCAATGCTGGGGCGGCCTATGTTTGAGTGGGGTTTAGGCGGCAGCGACAACGTCCGGAGGTGCCCGTCGGACGCATAGCACAGCCCCGCGGAGCCTGCCCTGGGCCGAGGGACTGGGCTGATTGGAGCTCGGACCCAGGGGCGCTGAGCAAACCGTTCAGGCCTTTACTGAAGGGGAGGAAGAGGGCTCGCATTTGCGATCGCCTCGAACAGTCATTCTCCGGCTGGCCCGAACCTTCACGGTTCCAAGAGCCTGCATGCAGCTTTACCAGTTTGTCTGACCTTCGCCGCGGCACCCCCAGCGAAACCATCACCGGCTCCTGCCATCACGCCCACGTCGCCAGCAGTACTGGGAGTCCTTGCCGGACTGGGGTGGCCTTTTCTAAGGCTGGGCCACAGCTGCGCGGGGTGGGTAGGGTCCCGGCACCGCCCCTGCCGGGACGCCCGCAGTTTCCTGTTCAGTGACGGGTGTGCTGTGCCGGCGCTGGCCCGCAGTGATTGCCAGAGCGACCAGGATCCAGGTTATCGGGAAGAAGACCGCGTTCGAGAAAAGACTGCTGATCAGGCAGAAAGTCAGCAGTTGCCCCGGAATCGTCCGGATCCTTACCAACGCCAGTGTGATCAGGAAGGCGATCAGCGGGACAGCGAACCATGCGCCGTCAACCCACATGCCCAAAATCCAGTTACTGGCGACGTTGTTCTGTGCCTCGCCCACGGCCTCGAATTGTCCCCAGGCGCCTACCCTGCCGGCTGCACTGATCCCGTGCCCGTATACCGGCACCGTGTCCGCCAGAGCCATCAACGAGTCGTTTTGCCTGATCCGGGCCTGGCCCGAGATGTCATCTTCCTGGACGGTGCCTATCATTGTCGAGATCCGCCGTACCAGGTCCTCCTGGAGTTGCGGGACCGCGGTCAGGGCAACTGCCGATGCCAGAACGGCGGCAGCAATGGCCGCCAAGCGGCCTTTACGAGGCCCTTTGAGCCTCGGGCCGACTGCATGTGTGCCCCGGTAGATCACCGCGGCACACGCGACCAGGAGCAGCGTCCCCACCAGGGCGACCCATGACGCCCGGGCCATTGCCAACACAAGAACCATGAAGTTTGTCAGGCTGAAAACCACCTTCGCCACCCTCGGCAGGGCCAACCGCCAACTGAGAATGACCCCGACGCCGGCGTACATGCCCAGCCAGTCGGGTTCGGGATAAATGCCTGTAGGACGGCCAATGGCACTGATCTGCAAGTGCCACAGGTCGCTCGGCACGAGCTTGAAGACCTGCAACAGACCCACTGCACTGCCAATAGTGGAAATGACAAGCAAGCCCCACAGCATGGCCTTCGCATCTTCCCGGCTGGCCCTCAGCACCACGATTGCGGCTGAGCCAACGAGTCCAAGCAGTTGCAGTGCCAGGGTTGGGCTGTTCACCAGATCTCCGAGGAGCGCAGTGGAGGCAAACAACACGGCGGCAAAGCCAAGCGGTGCCAGGAACTTTGCAGAGCTCCTGTTGACGGCACCTCCCGGCAGGCACAGCCAAATTACCGCAAGGATCGTGAAGATGTGAATGCGGAAAACCTGCACGCCGACCAGCCCGGCGGATACTCCCAGCAGAAACGAAAGTGCAGAGCGGCGGTCCGGATGCGTTAGGACTGCCACCACGGAAAGTATGACTGCGGCACTGCCAAATCCAAGATATAGGGACTCCACGCGCAGATCCTCTCCGCTGCTTATGCACGTTGCTTCGTGTTTGTTTTCCACGTTATTCCGGGTGCCGCCGGGCCCCTAGGTTCCTGGCGGGAGTATGTGGATAACCGCAGCCGGAACAAGGGCTGACAGCGGTTCCACAGATGCTCAGCTCACGGCAAGGGCTCACGCCCGGGCGGCAGTGCATCCACGGCATCGCGCCAAAACGAGACAAAAGGTAGGACTGCCTGCCGGACAGAATGCTCCTTTTGCAGTTCTCCAATCTCGCTTTCAAGTCGTTCAAGTTCCGCCTGGTCCGTGATGACCATGGAAGCCGCATCGGCCAGCGCCTGCACGGAATTCGGGACTGCAATAAGTCCGCCCGCTTTCGACGCTTCACCGAGCGTTCCGGAGTCGAAGCCGAGCACAGGCGTGCCATAGGCGAAAGCACGCGAAACCACGCCGGACGCCGGCAGCATTTTTCCGTAGAACCGACTTGTTTTGTCGTACGGCAAAAGGATCGCCCTCACGGACTCGAAGAAGGCGTCTTCCTCAGCGCCCTCAACGGCGCCAAGAATGGTTACTCCAGGGACGTGCGGAAGCTTTTCCGTTCCACGCCCCGCCACGATCACATCAACCTCGGGCGGAAGCGCCGCACGCAATTCCACGAGCCGCTCGAAACCCTTGCCTTTGGCGGCATGGCCATACAGTCCTACGGCCAGTGGCCGGTCAAAAGCTGGTTTAAGGGCGGCCCTGGAGGGTATGAAGTGCCGCGCCGCCACTGCCGTGCAGGCAGGGAATGCCTCCCGCAAAGCCCGTGCCCCGACGTCGGTAAGCGCGAACAAAGCAGTCCCTCTCAAAGCTAAGCGCTCAAACTGCTTACTTACCGGCCGAAGTGGAAGGTGGATGCCGTGGTGGAGCCACTTCCTCGCCGCCACGGACTTGAACCGGAAGGGCCACCAAACCGCCCATGGCGGGTCGTGAACCGTGGCTGTAATGATCACGTGCCGGGGACAACCTGCCAACAGCCAGAAGGGCGCCAGCGATGCTGCGGATAATTCGAAATGGACAACAACTGGTCCGTCCGATGCCGCCTTGTCGATGACCTCTGCCAATTGTGCCCGGTAACGCACCAGGTCGAGGATTCCCGCATCTCCGGGCCCGCCGGTCCTGATCTCACGGAAGCAGCAGAAGGAAGGAATTGCCGCAGCAATGAGCTCTTGTGCGTAGTCTCCGACTCCTCCCGAATTCACGCGCGGCGCTACAAGTATCAGGGAGGCGGGAATCAATTTAGGATCACTCGTGGCCGCTTCTTTTGAATTGCTCATGTCACTCCATGCTTCAGGTTGGATCGCTTTGAAGGTTCCGTTGCCTTTAGTCCTGGGTCATGCAGGTTGAGGCCTCTTCCTGCGGAGGAGGACCAGAAGCTCGTCATGCAGTGCGGTAAAGCAAAACCTCAGGGCGGCGTACACCGCGCCAATGGCGGCTGCCACCACCAGTACGGCGGTGGGCAATCCGCCGAGGTAGGGAAGGAGGAAGATGCCGAGCCCGGTAATTGCCACGATCACGCTGCATGCCAGCGCAGGGAAGACCGCTTGCAGCAGGGCTTTCGGCGCTATGCCCAGCACTCTGGCTGCCACGGCCTGCATGCCGAACGCGAAAAAGACAGCTGCCGCCATTTGGGCCAGCGCTACTCCGATAATCCCCCACTGGGCGGCGAACAGCAGGACGGGCACCAGCACCGCCAATCGAACGCTGGAAAAAGCGATCGAAATTCCGGGCCGGCCGATTGCCTTGTATACGTCGTTTGCTCCCGCTCCAAGCGAGCGCGCCGCGGCATACAGCGAGAGGAATACAAGTGGGATAACGGAATCGATCCACTTGGGTCCGAAAACCAACGGTACGACCACGGGCGCCAGCACGGCCAGCCCCACACCGGCTGTCATGCCATAGAGGGCCTGTATCCGGACGCCTCTAAGATAGCCATCCCGCAAGCGCCCGGGCTGGTCTTGAACCTGGGTGTACAAGGGAAACAGGACGGTGGAAAGTACGAAGAACACATTGATGATGAGCGCCTCGGGAAGCCGGAATGCCAGCGTGTAGAAGCCCAGGGCCTGGGCCCCGAGCACGGCCGCAATGATCAGATAGTCCACGTCGAAGATGAGCCTCGCGAGCAAGTTACTGCCGGCCACGGGAAGTCCGAACTTGATTGTTGCCCGGATCGCATCCCCGGCCACCCGCCAGATTTGCCAGGGAGCGGAGTGGCGAACAAGGAACCAACAGGCAATCGCATACGCAACTGATCCTGAGGCTGTTCCTGCAGCGAGGGAGAATGCTCCATACCCGGCGAAGGCAAGAATGAGGCTAACCGTTCCGGTGGTGAATGCGCGGAGGACCGGTGCGACTGCCAGCTTCTTGAACTCCAGGTCCCGCCTCAAAAGCGCCTCGGGGACCGCCCCGAGGGCTGTGGCCAGCAGTGAAATAGCGAGCACCCTGACCAAAGGTGCAACCTCGGGCAACTGGAACAGTTCTCCGATCCAAGGCGCCGCCAGTATGGCCAAGACGGCGAGCACGGCACCAAGCACCACCGAGACCAGGAGCGCCGAGCGCGCAGTTACTGCAGAAGCAGGCAGATACACCAGGGCTTGTGCCACTCCGGCATCCGCGACAGTTTCCATGTAAGCCATGAGGACAAGGGCTGCAGCCACGAGCCCGTATTGTTCCGGCGACAGGAGACGCGCAAGCACGATTGTCGTGAGGAGCACGATGCCCTTGCCTGACACGAGTGCGATACCTTGCCAGATTGCTCCCCTGAAACCGACCCGGGCCAGTCCACCACCATCATTAGTCATGTAAGGAACCTTCCCGTGACTGCCTACAGAGCCTGGTCGGCCCAGTCGGTGACCGAGTGGCGCCATAGCCAAAAATCTCGGTCATAGGTGACGGCCGACCGAAGACGCCCTGCCTCCCCGGAAACGGATCCCTGGTCCGCCAGTCGGTAGGCCATGGTTGCGGTGGACCTCGCCCAGGTTGCGATGACCACATATGGGAGCAGGTCCGGGTTAACGCCCCGCCGCCTGAGGTGCTGCGTCACCGAAGCGCCTGCCCAGCCGCCCGCACTGAAGGCGTTGTCGAAGGCACGGAGCTGGAGCTGGCGGGATGACAGCGCATTTTCCTGGGATTGACCAAGGTATTGAAGGTAGAAAACCAAGTCGTGCGCGGGCAGTCCGTCAAGCCGCGAACGCTCCCAGTCGACCACCTGCAACCGTCCATCCTGCTGCAGGAAAAGGTTCTGGTAGCTAAGGTCACCGTGTTCAACAACGGCCGGAAGCTTTTCCTCCCGCAGTGGCACGAGCACTTCATGGGTGCGGTCTATGAGCTCGAGGACTTCATTATCGCCAGGAACCAGCGAAGCGAGATCGTCCAAAGGAGAGCGGACCGTCCTTTCGTACCAGTCCGGGTTTTCCGCGACCTGTTTGGTGCAGGGCAGGGCAGCCACGAAGTCCTCGCCCGCTTGAAGCGCACGGCCAAAGTCTTCCGCGACGATGTGGGGCTCCAACAAGGCGCCCGTCACAGCCGTCTCGATAAGCACTGTTTGTCCGTCGACATCAAGGACGCCAACGACCTCCGGTGCCCCCTGTCCGGACCCCACCCCCAGCGCCCTGAGTTGGAGCAAAACGTCTGCTTCCTTGCACACGCTGGCGTTGTCCCCCGGCTGGCGGGGAATCTTCACCACCAGGCTGGGGTCCCGCGCGCCCTTGGCGAAGATCAGTGCCACTACGTGGCGGGACGTGACGAACTGCGGTGTAAGCAGCAGGGAGGTCCACCCGCCACGAAGACCAAAGGATCCAAGTGAGAGTTCGCGGTAGTGGTCGCGGAGGATCTGATCAATGTATTTCACGCTGACTCCTGGTGGCCGGCTTCTTCCACCCGTCGGCCGATCACTATGCCTGCGGGCGCGGCAATGTTGAACAGGCCCAGCCTTAGGGCCAGCCTCGCGACAGGTGCCTTGGCCTTCCCAAAGCGTGCACTTGAGTAGTGGGCGATGGTATTCCTGACGGCGGTTTCAGAGGCAGTGGGTACAAGACGCTCCGGATGTTCGAGCGTCGGGACGAGCCAATGGATTTCCACCTCGTCGAAGCCTGCCCGTTCCAGGGCACGTTTCCAGCCGCCGAGGGTATGCGGGCCTCGACCCGGGGTGAATTTCCGTTTTACCTGCAGACAGATCCAGCCGTCGGCGCTAAGGGACCGGATACCCTTTTCAAACAGCAGGAGGTCTGGCTGCGAGAGCAAGACAAGGTCGAATTCAACTGCTCCAGTACTTCCATCCATGGCAATCCGGGTGGCACCCGGATCCAACAGGCTCAGGGATGCGGCGGTGTCCGGACCAATGTGGCCCCCGTAGCCCACCCTTCCGCACTGTGCGACCGGAAGCAGGAACCGCCAATCGAGCAAGGTCCACAAGTGCAGTGGCAGCCGCGCCGGCTCAGCAGGGTCCGCGGCCTCCTCCCCCACCAACGTGCGCCACATAAGGCTTGATGCCTCTTTCCTCACCTCGGAGGCTGATCGGCTGGCATCAACAATGCGGGCCGTTGGAAGGTTCCCAGCCAGCTCCAGGTAGGCCGCCCTCCACTCCTCCAATATCTGGGGACTGTGTTCTCCCTTTCGTTTGAACATCAGCTCACCGGGCGCGTCGAGGACCAGCACAAGATCGGGTGTCGGTTGAAGGCGCAGGGCAAGTGCATCGGTCAGCGCACCAAGGCGGCTTTTAGTTTCGGGACTGGCCAATAAGGTGTCTTCAGCGAGCCTGTCCATGAGCACCAGCCGGCCGCGGAACGAGACGTACCTTGCGGTGAGGCTACCGCGAAGTATGCGGAATACCTTCCTGGCAACCACAGCGCCTGGAACCCGACGGACCCAGGGATCGTGCCGGCTGCCCGACCAAAGGCCCATGTAGACATAAGTCGAGGGCAGTGGAGAGTGCGACTGCAATTCGACGAGCAGAGTGGTTTTGCCCGCTCCATCCGGCGCGAGCACTCCGATCACAGGTCCCCTGCCCTTGAGATACGGTCCCACCCGTCGAAGCACTCTGTGGGTTACCGAAATCATCTTGGGCGCGGATGTGTTTCGCGTCCAGTTTCCTGACAGAGACGCCGCGGCGGCGGGGACAACCTGAAAATTGCCGGAACCCAGTAAATCCAGGAGGTCCTGGGCTTTCCCCTTTCCGAATTTGCGGTCAAGGAAATCAGCCACTGGGTCAGAAGCCGAAGCTACGGCAGCGGCCCAAAGGGCAACCGGTACTCTCTCGGGTGCAATGTGTCCCTTGTCCAGCACCAAGTGCAGGATCTGAAGCCATGCCTTGTCCCGGAGTTCCGGAAGCCAGAGTGGTCCATGGGCGACCCGGCGCCGCAGACAGTCGGCGGCAAGGCCTGTCCGCAGCTCCTGGAACTTTCCGAAATCAATGTCCGAAACAATGTCCAGTTTTATCCAGGAATCCTCATTTGGAAGATAGCAAAAATAGAAACGGTGGCTTCCGTGTCCTTGTGCCATTACCCGGCGGAATCCTGCAGCCTCAAGGACGCGGTCCAAACGGGGCAGTACCTTTCGGGAAACCAGCAAGTCAACGTCACCGGCCGGGTGCATAAGATCATCCTCACCGCGCAATAGAATCCAGGACTGTCCGGTATCTTCCAAGGTCCGAAAAACGGACATCAAAACAGGATTGATATTTGGTTCGAACTGGGCACCGGAATCGGGTATAAACTTGGCGAACCGATTAGGGTGTGCAACCGAATCCGGAAGCCCGGGAAATATCGACAATTCACTTACCCCTTAAGACACGTCGTTTCCGGACCGGGCCGTGTGGGCCGGCAAGGGAGTGCGTGCTCCCAGTTTGGTCACTGCTGCCGGCAACGCAGCCATGGCTTGTGGCCGTCTGGTGAGCATACGCCGCCCCTGAGCAGGCATCACGAGTAGTGAGTACTCGCTTTTATGGACGGAAGCCCATTGGAGTACGTAAGTATGGGGGTAGCTGCGCGGCGGTGGCCGTTAGGTAGGGGAGGGTAGCGCCGCAGTCCATTAGGTAGCTAGGGAGCATGGCGTGCGTCTTGATGAAAAGAAGGGGCGATCTTGATGAAATCCAGAAGAACTTTGTATGGCGCTGGCTCCGGATTCACGGCTATATTCTCATTTACGGCTGGGTACCGCGCCGAAGGCGATAAGCCGACGGCCTGCCGCTCCCGTGGTTATTAGCATAACCACGAGGCGACGCTTAGGGATTTATTACTACTAAAAATCGAAAGAATGCAGGTCTCCTTCTTCGAGAATTGGGGACCCCATGTCATTGGCAGGACGAAAGAGGGAGTTGGACAGGCTCCTCTCCGTGATTAGAGGGCCGAAGGATGCCGCCCTTGCCGTGATCGGTGTCCATGGGGTCGGGAAGTCGGCACTGGTTTCCGAAACTCCGCATCTTTCCGACTACCGGACCGTCTTTCTCGGCGCGAGCGCATTCGAGTCCGCCTGGCCTATGTCCGGGCTTACCGCCCTCCTGAATGCGATGGACGATCCCGTTCTCAACGGAATTGCAGACCAAATCCTCCGCGATACGCCTGGAACCCTCGACGCGCCGGCAATATCTGCCCTGCTGCTCAGGGGCCTGCATCAGCGCTCTTCGTCCAGGACCGTCATTGTTATCGACGACGCAGACCAACTGGACCCAAGCAGCCAGGCAGTGATCGGTTTTCTCGCCCGCCGCCTTGCAGGGACGGATATCGCCCTGATTGTCTGCCTGCGGGAAGAGATTCCTGACAGCCCATTTTCGGGCCTGCCCGTCCTCGCCCTCCATCCCTTGAGCTACAGCGACACAGTCAAGATGCTCGAGGCCCTTCCGGTCAGTCAGGGTACCAACGCCGCTGCCCACGCAGTCGCCGGAGCCAGCCGCGGGAACCCGCTCGCCGCCGTCGAACTTTACAACCAGTTGCTGGAGCGCCAGGCCGAGGGCAAGTTTGCCCTCCCTGTCCCCCTGCCCTGCAAGGGCAGTTTCGAAGCCGAATTCGCCTTGGCCGTAGGAGGACTGACGGCAGCGGCCCGCAGCGTCCTGGACCTCCTATCACTATCGTTGCGAAGCGACATCTCCGCAATAGAAAAAGTCAACCCCAATGTCTGGGCCGCGGTGGAGGAGCTGCTGGGCCGCGGACTCGTGCAACGGACGGGGTCCTATGTAGGTATCCGCGACCAACTGCTTCGCGGGTACATCTTCGGATCGATGACGCCTGCCGTCCGCACTGCCAGCCACTCGGCACTGGCGGAAGCTTCGGAAGCTACAGATCCCTACGCACGAAGGTGGCACCTCAGCTTCACCGCCCTGGAACGGCAGACACCCTTTGGCTTGCTGCGCCACGCGGTCGACCTGATAAGGGCCGGGGAAGTCCCCTTCGCCGTCGAATACATCGAGCGGGCACTTAGCATCAACCCCTGGGAGGCTGAGACCGCTGCCCGCCTTTCCACTGTGGCTGAGCTTTTGTTCAACCGCGGGGAGTTTGTTTACTCCAAGCGCTATCTGGAGTGGGCTCAGCGGATAACCCGGAATCCGGCCCTCATCCTGCGTCTGACGGGGCTTTCATTCGAAATAGGTTTCATCCAGGGTGCAGCAATCCGTTCTGCCATGGTCCTGCGCCTCGTGAAGGAATTCGGCCAGTTCGATCCATCCTTTGCTGCCAACTTGCTTGCTGTCGCTGCCGTCTATTATGCGGAACGGTGGGAACTCGCAGACGCGAGGGACATCCTGTGCCACGCACGGGAGTTCGCGGATTCCGCTTCCGAAGAATGCCTTGAGATCACGCAGCGCGCAAGGATGCTGACCGAGATTGTTGGCGGCGAGCCGGAGCCTGCAAAGCCCAAGTATGCCCCGGACGGTGACAACACCATTGCAGGCCTGCTGATCCATGGCCGCGCCCTCAGCTATGCGGAAAGGCACAGTGAGGCGCAGGAAATCTTCGCGCGGGTGCGTTCTTCCGCAGCAGACGCCAACTGTAATTGGCGAGAAACGGCCCTTTTCGCCGCGGCAGACAACGAAATCAGGGCGGGCAATGTCCGGACTGCCGTGAAGCTGGTTGACGAGCTCGAACTGCGCGAGCCCGACTCCAACTACCACCGCGGGATGCGCCATGTCCTCCGGGCATGGCGGGCCCACGCTCTGGGTGATGAGCCAATGGCCCAGACCCATGCGAAGGAAGCACAGCGCCACGCCGGCGTTGAGAGCCATGCCGCCATCACCGCCCAGCTTGCCTCCTGGCAGGGGCACTTCGCGTTGCTCCGAGGCGACCTCGCCGAATCGCTTGCCCAGCTTTCGCGCGCTGCGGAGATCGGCGTGCGGTTCAACAATCCCACCTTGCTCCGCTGCGATGCGGATCTTGTGGAGGTCCTGGTTCGACTGGGACGCCACCGCGAGGCTACCCAAGCCCTAGCAAGCCTGGAAAGCCGCTCCGTAGGGCTTCGGTCCCCCTGGTTGATGGCAGCGGTTGCACGGAGCCGGGCCATTTTGGCAGACGGCGAACAGTCCCTCCAGCTGTTTGCCCAGGCGCTCGAGAACCGGAACCGGCATGAGTCTCTGCTTGAGCGTGCCAGGACAATGTTGTCCTACGCCGAACGGCTAAAGGCGCTGGGAAGGTTGCGGGACGCGCGGGACGAGATGATGCGGGCCAAGGTCATATTCGACGAAATCGGGGCCAACGCCTGGCTTCAGCAGGTGGATGCCCTCCTGCTCAATGAAAGGGTGGAAGCACCAGGTCCGCAAGGTAACCCGGCCCTGCTCCTGCTCGCCGACCATGAGCGGGCCCTGGCAAATATGGTCGCAAGGGGCATGCGCAATAAGGAAATAGCGGCCACGCTGTTCGTTTCCGTGCGGACGGTGGAAGTGCGTCTTACCGCCATCTACCGCAAACTCGGCGTCGAATCACGGGCCCAGCTGACTGCCCTTGCTGCGGGGAAAGCGAAGTCCCAGCCGGAGCCCTACGTCCTGCCTGTCCTTTAAGTCCGAGGGCTCCGCAGTCTCCGCATTTCCCACAACACACCGTCGCAGGATCCACAGGGAACCTGCCGAAACCCGGCGCATGCTGCTCTCCCCAGCTAGCTTTGCGTCAGAGTCACATTACAGGTGAACAAACCGTTAGGGGCCACGATGGCAGAAGTACCTATTACCCGGGAACGGAACACAATCCCCTACAAGAGGACTGGCCGCCCTATCTACGCCGGCAACCTTGGAAGCGACTATCCTCCCCGTGGCATCTACGCAGGATCGGCAGAGCCTGTTGCCCTCGTGGACGTACCAGCCAAGGGACGGGAATCGTCTGCCGACTGGATCGCAACCCATATCAATCTTTTGAGAATTACGGACAGCCTCCTGGTGGCAGGCTCCGTCATGCTGGGTTCCGAGCTGGCCAACCGCGGATTGTTCCGTGACGGGTCCAAGGCTGGAGCCGTAGCCACGGCAGCAGTGGCCTTGATTTGGATCGCCGCGTTGGAGATTCACCGGACACGCGATCCCAAGGTCTTGGGGGTCGGCGCTGACGAGTATAAGCGTGTAGCTGGGGCTACCTTCCGCGTCTTTGGTTTCCTTGCTTTGGCCGCCGTGATTTTTTCGATCCAAGGCGGTGCCGCCCTGGCCACCGTTTCCCTCCCCGTGGGAATCGTTGCGCTCACCGCCAACCGCTGGGCGTTCCGGCGCCGGCTTGCCACGGAAAAGGCAAAGGGGCGGCACCTGTCGCGGGCCATCGTTGTCGGCGAACCTGAGGACGTCCGCTATGTGGTCCACCAGATCGAGAAGAAATCGGGTCCCGTCTACGAAATCCTGGGTGTCTGCCTCCCGGGTTCCCGGCGGGGGGCACGGCTGCGGGTAGACGACCGACTGGTCCCGGTCCTTTCGTCCACGGATGACATTCCGCGAACGGCAAGGCTCGCCACGGCGGATGCTGTGATCATCGCCGGACCTCTCCCAGGAGGGAACAGGTTCATCCGGGAGCTGGGGTGGAAGCTGGAGGAGTGTTCGGCGGAGATGGTGCTGGCAGCAACCCTGACCAACGTGGCAGGGCCCCGTATCCATTGGCGCCCCGTGGAGGGACTGCCGCTCATGCACGTTGACATCCCCCAGTACTCGGGCGGAAGGCACATCCTGAAGCGGGTGGTGGATGTGGCACTTGCCGGCACCGCACTCCTGGTCTTGGCACCGATTCTGCTCCTCCTTGCCGTCGTCGTCAGGAAAGACAGCCCCGGCCCGGTCCTGTTCCGCCAAGAGCGCATCGGAAAGGATGGAAAGACGTTCGGAATGTACAAGTTCCGGTCGATGGTGGTGGATGCCGAGGAACGCCTGGCAACTTTGACCAAGAACAACGAGGGCTCAGGCGTGCTTTTCAAAATGCACAACGATCCGCGGGTCACCAAATGCGGCCGTTGGATGCGCAAGTATTCGCTGGATGAGTTGCCGCAGCTGTGGAACGTCCTGGTGGGCGATATGAGCCTGGTGGGGCCCCGCCCTCCCCTCGCCAGCGAGGTCAGCGCGTACGAGCGGCATACCCACCGACGCCTCCTGATCAAGCCCGGCCTTACGGGGCTCTGGCAAATCAACGGGCGCTCGGACCTTTCATGGGATGAAGCCGTGCGCCTGGACCTGTACTACGTCGAAAACTGGTCGATCGCCGGGGACCTGCTGATTCTGTGGCGCACTTTCCGTGCCGTTGTTCAGCCTTCCGGCGCCTACTGACAGCTCAAGCAGGAAGAGGACGAGATGAATGCCGTGGCACACAATTTTGGCTTGGACAACCAGTCGGCTGCCAAGTTGGGAATGGCCGTCGTCGGCGCCGGATCCAGGGGCGCTGCTCTGGCCAGGACCTTCCACGCCTCCCCCGGCTGGGAATTGGCGGCAATATGCGACGTAGACATTGACCGGGCACGCAGGCTCGCCGCGAAACTCGGAGCTGTCCCCTGTTTCGAAACGATAGATGAACTGCTGGACAGCGTCGACGTAGATACTGCCGCAATTGCCACCCCGCTGGGTGCCCTCCATGGAGCGGCCATGACGGCCTTGCGGGCCGGCAAGCATGTCCTGGTGGAAGAGCCCCTCGCAGACAGCTTGGCACACGGACAGGAGATGGTGTCGCAAGCGAAAACGGGTGGTCTTGTCCTGATGGCCGACCATCCCCATTCCTTTGAGCCGGCCATCCAGAAAATTCAAAAGCTGATGGAAACCGGTTCATTGGGCGAGATCCTTTTTGTCGAAGCCCTCCTGTCCGAAACCAACCTCCTGAAGACAGAGCGGGACGTGTTTTGGGATCTGGCGCCGGGCGACTTTGCCATCCTGGACCAGGTACTCCCGGACGGCCTGGCTCCCCTGGACGTCTCAGCCTTCGGCGGTGACCCTCTGGGCACCGGACGTGACTGTGTGGGCCACATCTATTTCAGGCTTCCCAATGATGCCCCTGTCCACCTCCACGTCAACAGGCTCAGCCGGGCCAGAAGCCACCAACTGGTGATAGCGGGTACCCGGCTCACGCTGGTTTGGGATGCCAAACTGCACAAGGAGCGTCTGCGGGTCTTTGACCCCTGCCTGTCCGCCCAGCAGAAACTGACGGCCCCATATTGCCCGGAACCCGACCTTCTCCAATTGCTGGGCGAAGACGGCACCCTGTTGACCATTGAGCAGCAAACAATGGATCGGCTGGCGGCTGAGTTTTCAAACCGGATCCGACGCCAAAGGGACGGGTACGCACCGCACCTGCCCGGGCTGAGGGTCCTGGCAGTGCTGGAAGCCGTCGCCCGGAGCAGGAGCCTTGATGGCCAAGTGTCCGGAGTTCTTGCGCCGCTTCAGGAAGGCCCGGGCGATCTCTCCGGGGACTGGTCGCAGAGCATCTTGTGGACCACGTAGAGGCAGCCATTGTCTTCCTCCTGCTCCTCCAAGGAAAGTTGGTGTCCCGTGGCTACTGAGTCAGTAGTTGCCAGGATAGAAGTCGTGAAGCCGTGGCTCGGGCAAGAGGAAGCCGATGCCTTGGCCGACGTGGTTCATTCCGGTTGCCTTACCCAAGGCAGGAAAGTCAGGGAATTTGAGGCTGCTTTCGCAGCCGCCCAGGGCGCCCGCTTTGCCGTCGCAACGTCGAGTTGCACCGCAGCCCTGCACCTCGCCTTGGTGGTGGCCGGTATCGGCCCGGGCGACGATGTGGTGGTTCCGTCCCTTTCCGTCGTAGCCACAGTGAACGCCGTCACCTACGTGGGTGCAAGGCCTGTGTTCTGTGACGTCGACCCTGCCACCGGGAACGTGACTGCAGAAACGATCCATGCCGCCCTGACCCTGGACACGCGCGCGGTGATCGTAGTGGACCAAGCCGGTGTGCCTGTGGATCTCGACCCTATTCGGGACCTTTGCAACCGCCACGAGATCACACTGATCGAGGATGCCGCCTGCGCGGTGGGGTCACTTTATAGAGGAAAGCCCGTTGGGACTGGATCAGACATTGCCGTGTGGTCATTTCATCCCGATCACATTCTCACTACTGGTGAGGGCGGCATGCTCACCACCCGCCGGGCGGACTGGGCCGCCCGCGCCCGGGCCCTGCGCGGGCATGCAAGCAACCTGACGCGGCCGAACACGGAGCAGTTCGTCCCTCCCCGGGAGGTGTGCCTGGAAGTGGGCTTCGATTACCAGATGACCGACCTGCAGGCAGCGATCGGGATCTGCCAGCTACGGCGGCTTCCGGCCATGGTGGAACGCCGGCGGTGGATTGCGGGCATTTATGCAGGCGCTTTGTCAGGCCTGGATGGCCTGCGGTTTGTAACTGATCCTCCCTATGGCACGACGAATTTCCAGTCCCTCTGGATGGAAGTCCTTCCGGCGTTCCCGGCGACGCGCGAATTATTGCTGGAACGGCTGGCAGAGGCCGGGGTGACTGCGCGGCGGGGAGCCTACGCTGCCCATCGGCAGCCCGCCTACAGATGGCGGGATACCGGCAACACGCGACTTCACAACACTGAACGGCTCAGTGAGCGGACTTTGGTCCTGCCGGTATTCCATGAACTGGATGCCACCAGCATCAACCGCGTCATCAACGCCATCCGGAAAACAGCATCCCCGGTGGGCACGTGAGCGAACTGATACTGGTTGCCGCAACTGGCCTCGCCCGCGAAGTCCTTGCGATGGTTCGCAGCAGCGGGCAGTACGACGTCGTCGGCCTGCTCGACGATGACAAGGAAATGGCGGGTGTGACAGTAGACGGCGCCCCCGTCCTGGGCAGCATTGGTGAAGCTCCGAACTACACACACGCCTTCTTGCTCGTGTGCGTGATGGCCAGCAAGGAACGTGAGGCCGTGGTGGCGCGGCTTGCATCGCTGGGAATCAACGACTCCAGGTACGCCACGGCGGTGGATCCCACCGTCCAGTTTCCCGAGGGGTGCCGGGTGGGGCGGGGCAGCATCTTGCTGCGGAATGTCACCCTCACTGCCGCTGTTACCTTGGGGTCGCACGTGGTGGCCATGCCAGCGGTGACGTTTTCGTACGACGACGACGTGTCCGACTTTGCCACGTTCGCCGCCGGCGTTTCGCTGGGCGGCGGAGTCAGGGTTGGCAGGGGCGCCTACCTGGGGTTGAATTCCAGCGTTCGGGACAGGACCTCAGTGGGAGACTACGCGACGATCGGAATGGGCGCCGCAGTCCTCAGCAACGTCCCT
The DNA here is from genome assembly GCF_021800405.1 of Arthrobacter sp. FW306-07-I. Taxonomy (NCBI): domain Bacteria; kingdom Bacillati; phylum Actinomycetota; class Actinomycetes; order Micrococcales; family Micrococcaceae; genus Arthrobacter; species Arthrobacter sp. FW306-07-I. The sequence goes on from NZ_CP084550.1 coordinate 4,424,910, forward strand.
GACGGGGAAACGTGGGTGGGGGTACCCGCCCACGAGATTGATCACCGGGGATTCATCCGTTAGGAAACTACGCAGCCGTCCCGAAGAACAGCTCCGCCACCGTGGCCAGGCGCAGGGGGTCCTCAACCCCGCACAGCTCCCGTGCTGAGTGCATGGACAGCAGCGGCACGCCCACGTCCACAGTCCGGATGCCCAGCCGGGTGGCGGTGAGCGGGCCGATGGTGGAGCCGCAGGGCACCACGTTGTTGGACACGAACTCCTGGTAGGGCACGCCGGCTTCGCGGCACAGCCGTGCCCAGAAAGCGGCGCCGTACGCGTCCGTGGCGTAGCGCTGGTTGGCGTTGATCTTCAGGAGCGGACCGCCGTTCAGCACGGGATGGTTGGCGGGATCGTGCCGCTCCGGATAGTTCGGGTGCACCGCGTGCCCGGCGTCGGCTGAGAGGCAGAACGACGCCGCCAGGGCCTGCCGCCGCTGGCCCACCGTCGCGCCGAGGCCGTCAGAGATGCGCACCAGCACGTCTTCAAGGATGGGTCCGCACGCACCGGATCGGGAGTTGGAGCCGATTTCCTCGTGGTCGAACGCGGCCAGGACGGCAATGGGGCCGCCGGCATCCCCGGAGCCCGCGTGCGCAACCAGCGCCGCAAGCCCGGCGTGCGTGGCTGAAAGGTTGTCCAGCCGCCCTGATGCGAAGAACTCCCCCTTGCCGCCGAAAACCGCAGGCTCCTGCGTGTCCGCGATGACGACGTCGTACCCGCCGATCTGTCCCGGATCGACGGGGGAGCCGGCAACCGAACCTGCCAGCACGCCCAGCAGGTCCGAATCCGTAGGATTCCCCAGCCCCCACACCGGGTTCATATGCCGCTGCTTGTCCAGGGTGAGCCCCTCGTTCACGGCCCGGTCAAGGTGGATGGCCAGCTGCGGGAAGCGGAGCAGCGGGCCGGTGGCCGTGAGGTGCTCTGCGCCGTCGAGCATCACCAGCCGGCCCGCGAGCCGGAGCTCGCGGTCCAGCCAGGAATTCAGCAGCGGTCCGCCGTAGATTTCCACTCCGGCCTGGAGCCAGCCGTGGGCACCGGTGGTGGGCTTGGGCTTGAGCTTGAACGACGGCGAATCGGTGTGCGCCCCGAGGATGTTGAACCCCGTGGTTGGCCCCGCACCTTCGGGGACCACCCACGCGATCAGTGCGCCGTCCCTGATGATGAAGAACCGACCCGGCCCGCCCTCCCAGGGCTGCAGTTCATCCAGGCGGGTGAACCCGGCCTCCTCCAGCCGCCGGCCGCCCTCGTGCGCAGCATGGAAGCTCGACGGCGATGCGCTGACATAGGCGCCAAGGTCCTGGATGTGGTCTGCGGCAGAGGAAGGCAAAGGCATGGTCCCGAGTTTAGCGCCGCGCCTACTCCGCAGGTGCCGCTGCGGGTTCGACCTCCACGGCGTCCGGCTGGCCGGCGGCAGCGCCGTGCCGACGGTAACGGAGCACACCGACCGCCACGACCACGGCAGCCAGGGCCAGGGAGAGCAGCAGCGATTCCCGGGTGGACTCCACGATCACCATGCCGATGAGCAGGGCCACGATGCTGATGATCGCTGCCCAGGTGAGGTACGGGAACAGCCACATCTTCAGCTGCAGGTCCTTGGCCGCGGCGCCCATGCGGCGGCGGAGGACAAGCTGCGACGCCGAGATGACCAGCCATACGAACAGGGCAATGGCCCCCGAGGTGTTCACCAGGAAGAGGAACACGGTGTCCGGTGCGATGTAGTTCAGACCGACCGTGACGAACCCGACCACAGTGGAGGCAAGGACGGCAGCGGCGGGAACACCCCGGCGGGAGATGCGGGTCCATGAGCGCGGCGCGTCACCGCGGGTAGAGAGTGAGAACAGCATGCGGCTGGCGGTGTAAAGACCGGAGTTCAGGCAGGAAAGGACGGAAGTAAGAACTACGACGTCCATGATGGTTCCGGCGCCGGGGATGCCGAAGAGTTCGATGACCGCCACGTACGGGCTCTTGGCCACGGAGGCGGAGTTCCAGGGAAGCAGGGTGACCACCACGGCGATGGAGCCGATGTAGAAGACCAGGATGCGCCACACTGTGGATTTCACTGCCTTCTTGACGGCATCCACAGGGTTTTCGGATTCGCCGGCTGCGATGGTGGCGATCTCAGCGCCGAAAAAGGAGAAGACCACCACAAGGATGCCTGCCAGGACCGCACCCGGGCCATTGGGCATAAAGCCGCCGTTGTTGATCAGGTTGCTCAGCCCCGGTGCGGGGACGCCCGGAACGAGGCCCAGGATGGCGGCAGCGCCGAAGAGGAGGAACAGGACGATGGCAGCGACCTTGATGGACGCGAACCAGAACTCGAACTCACCGTAGGACTTCACGGAACCGAGGTTGGTCAGCGTCAGCAGCACCATGAGGACAAGGGCCCACACCCACTGGTCGATGCCCGGCACCCAGCGGTGCATGATGGCAGCGCCTGCGGTGGCTTCGATGCCCAGGACGATGATCCAGAACCAGGCGTAGAGCCAGCCGATGCTGAACCCTGCCCAGCGGCCCAGCGCCTTGTCGGCGTAGGTGGAGAACGAGCCTGTCTCGGGGTTGGCCGCGGCCATCTCGCCCAGCATGCGCATCACCAGGATGACCACCAGGCCGGCGGCCGCGTACGCCACGAGGATGCCTGGGCCGGCCTGCTGAATGGCTGCCCCCGAGCCGACGAAAAGTCCTGCACCAATCACGCCGGCGATGGCGATCATGGACAGGTGCCTGGGTTTCAGGGACTTTGAAAGTTGCTGGTCAGCATGCATGGAAGCGCCGTCCTGTTGGGAAATAGCATGGGTTGAGCGACGTGCCTTGGTGGACACCGGCGGACCGTGTGATGCACCACATCGTCGTTTCACCCTAGGTCCGCCATTATCCGCCCTGCTTTGTGCAGTTCAACAGATCTGCCCCCGGCGAACAGGACGGCCCTCCAAGCAGGAACCATCACGAGCAAGAAAAGTTTCCTCCCAGGCATATTTGTCATGTGCCGGAAACCACGCCGCTGCGGATGCATTGGCCGGAAGCAGGAGCCCGGAGGTCAGATGTCCCGGCGTTTGAGCAGCACGGCGGCCAGCAGGACGGGAACCACCACCCAGGCGCCCAGGACCAGTCCGGCCTGCCACGCCTCGAGGGTGTCCGGAACGTGCTGCACAGCCGTCAGCGGCTCAACGGTGTTGCCGGGCAGGTACTTCCGGGCTTCCTTGAAGAAGTCCCCGGGGATGAGCTGGAAGGCAAGAGGTGCCACGAAGAAGATGCCCACCAGGCTCATGATGCCACCGGCGGAGTTCCGCAGCAGCGTGCCCAGGGCCATGCCGATGGCGGCGACGGCGGCCACGTAGATGCTGTTGACCAGGAGGAGCTTCACCGACTGGGAGCTGGCCAGGTCGAGTTTCAGGCCGTAGTTGTCCAGGATGGGCACGGCAACCAGCCCGGCCACCCAGGTGGACACGGCGGTGACCACGAACGACGTCACCATCACCACCACCAGCTTGGCGGCAAATGCGGGGATCCGCTTGGGTACGGCTGCGAAGGTGGACCGGGCCATGCCCGTAGTGAACTCGGAACTCATCAGGAGCACACCCAGGGACCCGAGGATCAGTTGCGCGAAGGCGATACCGGAGGTGGGGGCGCTGATGGCAAGGTCTCCGCCCTGGGATGCCATCCTCGAGGCCGCCTGCGGATCACGGGTGGCGGCATTCGTGAACTGTCCTGTCCCCCACGCCGACAGCGCACCGAATCCCACCATGACCACCGCCGTGGAGGCGAGCAGGATCAGGGTGGAGAGCAAGCTGCGGAATTTGATGATCTCCGAGTTGAGGACCCGGAAGAAGGTGGGACCGGGAAGGGACCTTCCGGCGTTGCGGGAGGCTGGTCCGGCGGGGGACGGTGCCGGTTCGCGGGAGGACGTTGACTCAGTGGTTGTGGAACTCATTACTTGCTGACCTCCACAGTGGGCAGGGAGTGGTATTCGACGTCGTCCTTGGTCAGTTCCATGTATGCCTCCTCAAGGCTGGCAACAAGGGGGGTGAGTTCATAGACCATGACCTGGTTTTCCAGGGCGGTCGCGGCGATTGCTTTGGGTTCCAGACCCGTTACTTCGAGCAGTTCCCGCTCCGGCACGTCAACGGAGGCACCCCGCGCAGACAGCAGCTGATGGAGCCGGTCAGGTTGGTCGGTACGGACGCGGACCCGTGACTGGCCCTTGCCGGTGATGATGTCCTTGATGGGTGCGTCGGCAATCACCCGGCCGCGGCCAATGACTATCAGGTGGTCCGCAGTCTGCGCCATCTCGCTCATCAGGTGGCTCGAAAGAAACACTGTGCGCCCCTGCCCGGCCAGGTACCGCACCAGGTTCCGCACCCACACCACCCCCTCGGGGTCCAGGCCGTTGACCGGTTCGTCCAGGATGAGGGTCTGCGGGTCCCCCAGCAGGGCAGCGGCGATACCCAGCCGCTGGCCCATGCCCAGTGAAAAGCCGCCGGCCTTCTTGCGGGCCACGGCCTCCAGCCCGGTCATCTCGATCACCTCATGCACCCGCGTTTTGGGGATGCTGTGCGTGGCCGCCATGGCCAGCAGGTGGTTGTAGGCGCTGCGGCTGGTGTGCACCGCTTTGGCGTCGAGGAGGGCACCCACCTGCCGCAGTGGCGCCTTGTGCCGGACGTATGGCAGGCCGTTCACCGTGACAGATCCGGATGTGGGCCGGTCCAATCCCATGATCATGCGCATGGTGGTGGACTTTCCTGCCCCGTTGGGGCCCAGAAAGCCGGTGACTTGCCCTGCCTTAACGGTGAAACTGACACCGGCCACGGCGGTTTTGGCACCATAGACCTTGGTCAGCCCGTTTGCCTCGATCATGATTCATCCTTCGGACGGCAGCACGCGGCTGCGGACGGTTTTCGCTGGGTGTTCTTGCCCCACGCTACCGGGGTGCGGGCAGCGTTTCGCCTCGTATCAGGGATGATTCAGGGGAGAATCAGGGTCCTCCCCGCGCCCGCTCCCCTCAGGAGCGCGGTGAGTAGTACGTCAGCGCCTTCGGCCGGACCTTGTAGGCCACGCTTCGGACTCCGGCCAGGGCCTCTCCGTCCACGGCCAGCGCCATGGGGGCACCGTCGGCGTCGATCCTGACCCCCGTGGCCTCCCGGAGATGCGTGATCCGGGAGCTTGCCACGGTGCCCGTGAGCACGGACCAGAGCAGGCGCAGCCTTGCAAAGGACTCATCGGCGGTGATCAGCCGGACATCCAGCACACCGTCGTCCATGACGGGCCGGATCAGGGGCGCATGGTCGCGCGGGTAGTACCGGCCCCTCCCCAGGTAGGCAATCCACACTTTGTGCCGCTTCCCGTCCACGGTGAGAGTGGTGGGCGTACCCGCGGCGAAGGTCCGGAACATGGCAACGACGCCGGCCAGCGGTTTTCCGAGCGCGGGCTGCAGGTGCTCGCGCCGTCGGACAAAGTTCGGGTAGAGGCCGATGCTCGACGTGTTCAGCATTGCCACCTCGGATACCTCCGGGTTCCCGGCCAGGCCCCGCTCTGCGGTCACCACTCCGATGTCTGCGAGTGCGGCCTCACCGTTGTTTGCCGCCCGCACGGCATCCTTCAGGCTGCCCGTCCCCGCGTCCCGGGCAAAGTGGTTCAAGGTCCCACCGGGGAGGACCAGCAGGGGCAAAGAACGGTCGACGGCGGCAGCAGCCGCCGTGCCCACGGTCCCGTCTCCGCCCCACACACCCAGGGCGCGGGTACCAGGGTAATCAGCAGTAGCGGCGATCCGCTCCACCAGGTCCTCGTCAGGCTGCACGGTATTTATATGAGCTTTGGGAAATACTTCCTGCAAAGCCTCGGCGGTCTCTTCTTTGAAGGAGCCGCCAAGGGTGTTGACCACGATGCTGAGGCCTTCACCACCAGGCAGTTCGGGGGCACTGGTCCAAGCCCGGTTGGTCTGCGGGATGGGCGGGCGGACCGGCCACCAGTGGCGGGTCACCAAGGCAGCGCCGGCACCGAGGGCGGAGCCGAACAGAACATCGGAGGGCCAGTGCGCCCCAGTGTGCACCCTTGAATAGGCCACACCTAAGGCAGCCGGTGCCAATGCGGCGCCCAGGGCGGGGCGGACCAAACCCACTCCCACTGCGAACGCCACGGCGGATGCGGAATGGCCGGACGGCATGGAGGAACTGGTGGGCTGCGGATGCACGAAGCGGAAGACCGGCAGATGTTCAGGGAGCGGACGGGTCCGGGGGAGCAGCGTCTTGAACACCACGTTGGTCACCGCCGAGGCTACCCCCTGGGCAATCAGGCCATGCAGCGCAGCCCTCCTCGTCTTGCCCGGGAAGAGCGCCATGACAGCCGCCGTGCCAATCCAGAGTTTGCCTTGGTTGGCGGCAGCGGAAAGCCGCCGGAAGAAGACGTCGTGGTTACCGCCCGGCAGGTCTGAAACATGCCTCAAGAGGTATCTATCGAGCCGGCTGATCCAGGTCCGGCCCCGTGGCCTGCTGCTTTGCATGTGATCACCCTAACCCCAAGGGCTACTCGTGCTTGGAGGACTCCTGCACGCTGTCCTGATCGGTGTCCTGCGCGGCGGTCGCCTGCTCCACCTGTAAGGGCCTGGCCGCTCCGGCGAGCAGGAGGGCAACCAGGATGGGGGCCATGATCGCCAGCAGCGCCGTGTGGATCCCCGTCAGGTCCCCCAGATAGCCCAGCAGCGGCGGTCCAGCCAGGAACGAGATATACCCCAAAGTTGATACAACGGAGACGCGGGCGGCTGAGTGTTGCGGGTCGTCGGACGCGGCGGACATTCCCATCGGGAAGGCGAGGGCGGCGCCCACGCCCCACAGCGCGGCACCAATCCCCGCCAGCCAGATATTGGATGCCAGCACGAAGAGCCCCAGCCCTGCGGCGGCCGCTGCCATGCTGGCGCGCAGCACGGCGACGCGTCCGTACTTGTCAATGACACGGCCACCGAGGAATCGCATAGCGGTCATGGCCAGCACGAACAGGGCGAACATAAGGGCACCGGTGGACTCTGAGGTGGCAAGTCCGTCAACCGATGCCTTGGCAATCCAGTCGTTTCCGGCACCCTCCGTGAGCGTGGCGCCCAGGACCACTACGCCGATCAGCAGCGTCCTGCTGTCCCGCCAGGCGGACTGCCCCTTGGCAGGCTTCGGGGCCCCCTCCACGGTGGCTGTAACCAGGTGGGGGAGGAAATAGCGTGGGACCACCAGGGCCACCACAACCACCACGGCGGCGATCACCAGAAGATGCAGCGGAAGGTCCACGCCCAGGGTGGACAGCCCCGCGCCGACGAGGGCACCTATGAACGCGCCGCCGCTGAAGGCCGCGTGGAACTGCGGCATGATGGTCCGGCGGAGCTTGTGCTCCACGTCGGCCCCTTCAATATTCTGCGCCACGTCCCACAGCCCAATGCCGATGCCGAAGAAGAACAGGGACACCGCCGTTCCGGGAATGAAAACAGCCGAAAGCGACATCGCGATACCCACGCCTGCCGCCGCGGCCAGCAGGCCGGCAAAACGCACGGTGTTGGCCGTACCGATCCTGCCCACCACCAGTCCCGCGGTGGGCAGCGCAAGCAGCGAGCCGATGGCCGTGCACAGCAGCAGGGTGCCCATTTGGCCGGATGTGATCTGCAGCGTCTGGGTGACTGCGGGAATCCTGGCTGCCCAACTGGCAAAGACAAGCCCGTTGATGCCGAAGACCACAAACGTGGCCGCGGCGGCGGCTTTCAATCCTGCGTGCTGTTCCATGCCGGTGCTGGTGCTCATACGCTCACTACTTCCACAGAGTATTTTTCGAGTTCGGCCTTATCCTGCGCACTGAACTGCCTGTCGGTGACGATGATGTCCACGCGGTCCAGCCCGGCCACGAGCACCCGTGCGTGGGCCTGCCACTTTGCCGCTGAGGCGGCTACCACCACCCGTGCAGCTGATTCCAGGCCTGCTTTCTTGACTGCTGCATCTTCCAGGTCGTGGGCCAGCAGGCCGTCGTTGGGATGCACTGCGCAGGGGGTAACCACGGCGGTATCAAAGCGGAGGGACCGGATATTGGACTCGGCCAGGGGTCCACGGAAACAAAGTTCTCCGGGCACCACGCTCCCGCCCGGCAGCAACAGTGCAGGCCGGGAGCCTGCACTTCCCTCACCCGCAGTTGCCGCATTGAGGGCCTGCAGGGACATGGGCATCAGGGTCAGCGCCCTGCCTGACACGGCCCGCGCCACCTCCGTCGCCGTGCTTCCGCTGTCCAGCCAGACGTGTTCCCGTTCGGCCAGCAGGCCTGCCACCGCAGCCCCTATACGGGTCTTGGCATCCCGGTCCTCCAGCTCGCGCTGCCCGTAGCCGGGGTTCTGCCCCTGCCCGATCAGGCTCCTGGCACCGCCGTGGACCCTGCGGAGGACACCGTGGCCTGAGAGCACCTCAAGGTCGCGGCGGATGGTGGCGCCCGAGGCACCGCACGCCTGCATCAGCTGTTCGACGCTCGCTTCCGACTGCTGCCGAAGGATTTCGGCAATTGTGCGGTGCCGCTCATCGGTCTTCATGAGCAAATGCTAACAGTCTCTGATCACTTGGTCACTGCAAAAGAGCAACTCTGCAGTTGCTCTATCAGTTGCGGCTGCCAAACCACGAGTGAAACAGCGATATCTGATGGAGCAACCTCTCAGCGGACGCGGTCCACCCTTTGCTCATCCCACACGGGCTCGGCGGACTCGTAGACTTTTCCGTCGGATCCGAAAACCAGGAACCGGTCGAAGGTCCGGGCGAACCAGCGGTCGTGGGTGACAGCCAGGACGGTCCCCTCGAAGTGGTCAATGGCGCGTTCCAGGGCCTCGGCCGAATGCAGGTCCAGGTTGTCCGTGGGCTCGTCCAGCAGGAGCAGGGTGGCACCGCTGAGCTGCAGGAGCAGGATCTGGAACCGTGCCTGCTGGCCGCCGGAGAGGGACTCGTACTTCTGCTCCGACTGCCCCGCCAGGCCGTAGCCGTCCAGCGCGCCGGCGGCGGCCTCACGGCCCAGCCCGGAACGGTGCTCGTCGCCGCGGTGCAGGATCTCCAGCAGAGTCTTCCCCAGCAGGTCGGGCCGGACGTGCGTCTGTGCAAAGAAGCCGGGCCGGATACGCGCACCCAGCTTCACCGTCCCTTCATGCGGCACCTCAACGATCTGCACATCGGAAACCGGCAGGTGCTCCCGTTCGGGGTCAGTGCCACCGGTGGCCAGCAGCCGCAGGAAGTGGGACTTGCCGGAACCGTTGGAGCCCAGGACGCCCACGCGGTCACCGAACCATACTTCAGTGGAAAACGGCTTCATGAGGCCGGTCAGCTCCAGCCGCTCCGCCACGATGGCGCGCTTGGCGGTCCGCCCGCCCTTGAGCCGCATCTGGACGTTCTGCTCGATGGGCAGCGCCTCCGGCGGCCCAATTTCGAGGAACTTCGCCAGCCGGGTCTGGGCAGCGTGGTAGCGGTTGGCCATGTCTGAACGGAACGCGGCCTTGTTCTTGTACATGTTGACGAGTTCCTTGAGCTTGATGTGCTCCTCGTCCCAGCGTTTGCGCAGTTCCTCGAAGCGCGCGTTCCGGTCTGCGCGTGCCTCAACATAGGAGCCGAAGCCGCCGCCGTGGATCCAGGCCGCAGCCCCGTTGATGCCCGGCTCCAAGGTCACGATGCGTCCAGCAGCGTTATTCAACAGTTCGCGGTCGTGGCTGATGAAGAAGACCGTCTTCCTGGACTCGTTCAGTTTTTCCTCGAGCCAGCGCTTCCCGGGGACGTCCAGGTAGTTGTCCGGCTCGTCCAGGAGCAGGAGATCGTCCGGGCCGGCAAACAGCGCCTCCAGTACCAGCCGTTTCTGCTCACCACCGGAAAGGGTCGACGCCGGGCGGTGCTGCGCGCGGTCAAAGGGCAGTCCCAGCGCGGCCATACAGACCTCGTCCCAGACGGTTTCGACGTCGTAGCCGCCCGCGTCCCCCCAGTCCACAATGGCCTGGGCGTACCGCATCTGGGTGGGTTCGTCGTCGTGCTCCATCATGGCCAGCTCCGCCTCATCAACCTCGCGCGCAGCCGCCGCCAGCGCCGGGGGAGCGGCGGAGACCAGGAGGTCCCGGACCGTGGAACCGTCCCGCACCTGGCCCACGAACTGTCGCATGATGCCCATGGTCCCGGAACGGCCCACCACGCCCTCGTCCGGAACCAGGTCTCCCGCGATGATTCGGAACAGCGTGGTCTTGCCGGTGCCGTTGGGCCCGATCAGGGCGGTCTTGGTGCCGTCCGGGACCTTGAAGGTGACCCCGTTCAGGAGCTGGGTGCCGTCGGAGAGGAAGTAGTCGATGCCGGAAACGTCAATATGGGCCACACCGTCAATCCTCCCACGCCCCTCCCTAGCCGGCGGCGGTGAGGAACTGCTTCAGCAGCGGGCCGGAGGTGGTGGCACCCAGGCCGCCGTCCTCCACGAAGACGGCCACTGCCAGGTCGCCATGCACGGCCACGATCCACGCGTGGGTCTTCGGCGGGTTCTCGGTGCCGAATTCGGCGGTTCCCGTCTTGGCCCCCACAGGGGCACCGGGGACGCTGGAGAGGAATCCTGCGTGTCCGGAGGTGACGACGGCGCGCATCATGTCTGCGAGCGATGCCGCCTCCGCTGCGGTGATGGGCTTGTCCGAGGCCGTGGACGGCGCCTCGGCCGTGGCTGTGGCCGTCGGTTCTGCTGCGGGGGCGGTGGACCCTGCCGTCGTTCCGGCGGCGGGAGCACCGGCGTCGGCGTTGAGGACCAGCTGCGCCGACACCGGCGCGCCCTTGGCGACGGACCCGGCCATGATTGCCGCCGCCAGCGGGGACAGCAGCACCTTTCCCTGTCCGATCATGGAGGCTGCGTGCTCGGTGCCCTGGGCCTGGCCGGGTACGGAACCCAGGAAGGCTTCAGCACCGAGCTTCGGCGCTTCCACCGCGACACCCATGGACGTGGCGGCGGCTTCAAGCTGGCCCTGTGACACCGAGTCCCGCTGCGAGATGAAGGCCGTGTTGCAGGAGTGTGCAAAGGCGTCCCGCAGCGTTACCGCGCCCAGGGAGGTCTCGGGGTAGCCCTCGGAGTTCTTGAACGTGCGGCCGTCCACCGTAAGGGTGGGAGTGCACTGGACGGTGGAATCGGGCGTCATCCCGTTGCGGAACATGGCGAGCGAGTCCACCATTTTGAAAATGGAGCCCGGCGCGTACTGTCCCAGCATGGCGGTGTTGTAGCCGTTGCTGCCCGGTCCGGATGCAGCTGCCAGGACTGCGCCGGTGGAGGGACGCAGGGCAACGATCGCCGACGCCGGTTTCACGCCCTCCAGGGTGCTTTCCGCCAGGGTCTGCAGCCGCGGATCGAGGGTGGTTTTCAGCGGGGTTCCGGGCTTGGGGTCCACTTGGAAGAGGACGCGGCGGGGGTCGGTGCCGGCGGACTGGATTTGTTCGCGGGTCAGGTCGGCCCGCTGTGCACGGATGACGACAGCGTCCGAGCCGCGGAGCTGTTCATCGTACTGCTGCTGGAGACCGCCGACGCCGGTCACGTCACCTGCCACAAGGGCACCGTTGGATGCCTCGATCTGCTCTGCGGATGCTTCACCCACCGACCCAAGAACGGCACGGGCGAACGTCCGGCTCGGCGCCAGCGGAATCGACGCCGGTATCCCCCGGGCACCCGGAATGGCCTGGATCTGCTGGTCGGAGATGGTCCGGCCTTCTTCCCGCAGGGTGATCGCGGAAACGAAGGCCTGTTCACCGGCAGCCTTGACCTGCTGTACGTAGGCGGCAGGATCCACTCCCACCAGTGCGGCCAGCTTGCCGGCGGAATCGGCCGGGTCCGCGCCACCGAGCTGGGGCTTGTCGATCCCCACGTTCACCACGGGACGGTAGGTGACCAGCGGGACGTCCCCGGCACCAAGGATGTCCGCGCGTTTGTGCGACTGGGAGCCCTTGGTCACGATCTCGCTGTCCGCCAGGCCGGGTGCCAGCATGGCCGGGTCCCAGACAGTGAGCCACTTGTCGCCGGACTTCTTGAAGTTTGCCGCGATGGTGTACTTCCACTCGGCGTCGCCAAACTTCCACGTGTAATTCAGTGGGGCGGATGCTTTGTCGCCGTCGAGCGTAAGCCCGCCTGCCTGGACCTGCGGCTTTTGCGGATCCAGGGCCGCGAAGACCTGGTGGAGCTGGTCGTTGGCTGCCGCAGCATCCTTGCCCTCAAAGGCCACAGATCCCACATCCAGCGCCGAGACCGCGCCGGCCAGTTGTTGCGCGGCGGCTTCCGCCCCGGACTTCCCGTCGTCGCAGGCCACCAGCGAGGTTCCGAGAATGAGCGCAGCTACGGCAAGCGAAAGTTTTGTTGATTTCCCCATCGCGCCATTATCCCCCGGGCCGGCCGCCTGCTGCGCAACTGTGTAAGCAGCGGACGGCCCAACCACGCGCCGGCCATGCCTGGAACCTAGGCGATGCCAAGGTCAGGGACCGGCAGCTTGAAGACATCCTTGAGGGCCTGCCTTGCCGCATGCATGCCCGGCATGCCTGTCACCCCCGGCCCCGGTGGGGTTGACGACGAGCAGAGGTAGACGCCCAGCAGCGGCGTCCGCCACGGGACGGGGGATATCACAGGCTTCTGGATAAGCCCCCGGACGTCCATGACGCCGGCACTGAAGTCGCCCCCGATGTAGTTGCGGTTGTACTCGGCCAGCTCCGCAGCGGTGATGACATGTGATTCCACCACCAGGTCGCGGAAGCCCGGAGCGAACCGTTCCAGCTGGGCCACAATTTGGTTGGTCATGTCCTTTGTGGAGCCCGAGGGAACATGGCAGTAGGTCCAGAGGGTGTGCCTGCCGGCGGGTGCCCGGCTCGGGTCGAAACGGGAGGGTTGGGCCACGAGCACGTAGGGCCGTTCAGGGTGGCGTCCTGCGCTGACCTCATTTTCCGAACGCGCCAGTTCGGCCCGTGTGCCGCCCACGTGGACGGTACCGGATTCGGAAAGTCCGTCGGCCTGCCATGGCACCGGCCCGGACAGGATGAAATCCACCTTGCAGGAGCCGTTGCCGTAGCGGAAGCGGTCCAGTGCCCGCCGGAAGTGGCCCGGAAGTGATTCCCCTGCCATGTCCAGGAGTCCGCGCGGCGCCACATCCAGCAGGGTGGCCCGGGCCGCCGGAAGCTGCTCGAGCCGGTCTATCGGTGTTCCGGTGTGAATCACGCCGCCATGGGCGCGGATGTCATCAGCCAGTGCTGCCGCGATTGATGCCGAGCCGCCGCGGGGGATGGGCCATCCGCCCGCATGCCCCAGGGCGCCCAGCATGAGCCCGGCCCCGGACGCGGCCAGGGACGGCAGGTGTGAGATGGCGTGGGCCGCCACCCCGCTGAGCAGGGCCGGGGCAAGTTCTTCCCGGAACCGGAGGTTCCACAGGCCGGTTCCCTGTTCCAGGGTCCGCAGCCCGTAGATGCCGGCCACGAGCGGGTTCCGGGGGATCCGGAGGAGCTGGTTCTGGGTGAAGTCCATGACGTCAGCGACATGGCGGACCAGCGGTTCCATCAGCCGCCGGTACGCCGGGCCGTCCTGCCCCAGGGCTTCCGCGGTCTTGTCCAGGGACTTGTAGGCCAATGCAGCACGGCCACCCTCCAGCGGGGACCCGAAGGAGACGTCCGGGGTTATCAGGTCAACCCTCCGGGACAGCTCGAAGGCGCGGAAAAAGGGGGATGCAACGGCCATGGGATGCACCGCGGAGCAGACGTCATGGAGGTGGCCGGGCTGCATCAACTCGGTGGTCCGCGTGCCGCCGCCGATCGTCGATGCTGCCTCGAAGACCTCCACCGACAGCCCGGCACGTGCCATGACCGCTGCCGCCGAGAGCCCATTGGGCCCGGAACCTACTACCGCAACATCAACCATGGGACCTTCTTTCAAAGTGAGGGTGAAGCTTTGGAAGGGAGGGGCGAAGCGGCGCGGCGCCGGATGCGCCAGCGGAACCGGTCCGGTGCGTCCGCGAAGGGCCCGCCGTGCGGGTCATCGAGGTGGTGCCTTCGGATGGGGTCGTATGCGGGGTTGTAGATGTCCCAGGTGACGCGCGCCATGAGGTACGCCACCGCGGCCATGTGCGCGGCAACGGCGAGGACGTAGTACGGCATGTCCAGGTTGTGTTGCGAGGAACCTGCGCTGGTCACCTGTCCAAGGTACATCCAGATCGCGGCCCAATGCAGGGCTTCGATGCCCTGCCACACCAGGAAGTCGCGCCAGCGCGGCCGGGCCAGGGCCAGGAGCGGGATCAACCACACCACGTATTGCGGCGAATAGACCTTGCTGGTGAGGATGAAGGCCCCGACGATCAGGAATGCCAGCTGGGCCAGGCGGGGACGGCGGGGCGCGGTCAGGGCAACGGCGGCAATCCCGGCACAGGCCAGCACAAAGAACCCGGCAGACAGGATGCTGACGCCTTCGGCGCCCAGACCGGACCAGCCCAGCCTGCCCGCCACCAGGTTGTAGGCGAACCATGCCGAGCTGTAGCCGGCGCCCCGGTCGGCACTGTACTGGAAGAAATAGGCCCAGCCGGAAGGGTTCATCAGCGCGAACGGCAGATTAACCAGCACCCACGTGGCCGCTGCACTGGCGCCGGTTACCAGCAACGGTCGCCACCTGCCCGACCGGACGGCGAGCAGCAGGATGGCTCCGAGTACCAGCACCGGATACAGCTTGGTGGCGGTGGCCAGCCCGATCAGCACCCCTGCAAGGACAAGCCGCTTCCGGGCAAAGAGGTACATGCCCATGGCAAGCAGGCAGGCGGCCCAAAGATCCCAGTTGATGGTGCCGGCCAGCACGATCCCCGGGGCCACGGCCACCATGGCCGCGTCCCAGGGCCGCCTGCCTGGCATGCGGGCAACCACCACCACGGTGACCATGGCCACTGCCGCCAGCAGCACGGCGTTGATGTCGAAGTAGGCAAGGGCCATGGTTTTGGGGTCTCCGCCCGGCACCAACCAGGCCGTAACCCCTGCGATGAGTCCTATGAGCACCGGGTATTCGAACTGGCTGCCGCTGCCCAGGATGGGGAACATCCCCGCTGCCATGCCGCGGTTCCGGAACAGCTCCGGGAAGTCCGAGTAGCAGGTGGCGTAGAACTGTGTGGGCGTCTCCCAGCCGTTGGCCCTGCAGTATCCCTTCAACAGGATTCCCACCAAGGCTGCCAGCGCCGTGAGGACAATCAGCACCCGTTCAACGGTGAAGATGCCGGGGGAGACCACACCGGGCGCTGTCCTGGTCCCCAGCGGGCCACCGAGCACCTCCGTGAAATTCCGCAACACGTCATCACTGCGGCTGGGCACCACGATGCGGGGCCGTCGTTCATCCTCCGGCGGCTGGGTCTCGTGCATGGCATCGAGCTTACCGCCGGCCCCGTCCCAGGAGATCAGTGTCCGGCAGGATCGGGGCCGGCCGTCAGCGCAGGCCGCCCAGCTGCTGGTGCATGAGCACAAAAACATCGTTCCGGTGCTGCTCCAGCAGGGCGCTGTTGAAGGAACTGCGGCGCTGCAGGGGGCGGGACAGGAGTCCCATGATCATTCGCATCAAGGGAACCACCTCCTTTCGTTGATCATTAGGTGCAAAAGGGCACGGCGAATTAGCGCTGTTTTTGTGCGCGGGAAAGTGCAGTAAAAAGGGTGCATAAATTCCACCAGGGAATTAATCGGAATCGCACAAGAAAGCGCAATTCCAGGGGTGCCTGACTATGGCGAAGCTGAAGTGAGACCACAAAGCCGGATGCAAAATTCTCCGAGCAGGGACTATTCGAAGAAAGAGCGGGGGCTATGCCAAAAGCTTTTCCGGGAAGTCAGCGAAGAAGCGCAGCATTCCGGGCAGGCCGAGAGCCAGGGCCGAAGCCTTGGAAGGAGTCCTGGCGGGTGAGCGGATGCAGGTGCCGGTTAGCGGCGCCGCAGCAAGCCCGCGAGGGCGGCTGGGCGGCGGGAACCGGAGTAGACCGGAGCTACGCGTGCGTCATCAGCAAAGGCCGGGAACGCATTGATGGGGGCATTCCATTCGCCAGTCAAAGTCATCATTATCCCAACCTCCTTTTCTGCTGTCCGCTGCGTGGGTTGCGTTGCGGTCTGGGACCCGGGCAGATCACCGTGGGGTCAGGAATAAAGTTACCCCAGGAATCAGCGAAAGGCCAGCAATTCCCGTAAAAAGGTAAGAAGTTTATTCAAAAAGAAGATTTAGAGGCCCCAGCGCACAATAGCGGGCGTCTTTTTATCCCATCCCAGGGTGCAGACCTTGGCGGTGCCCAGGACAAAGTGCCGGCCTTCCGTGGGTGGCAATTCCAGCCAACGGGCGGTGAGGATCCGGGAGAAATGGCCGTGTGCCACGATCAGCACGTTGTCCATCCCGGATTCCAGGATCCGTCCAATGATCTTGTCCGCCCGCGCGGCCACCTCGTCCAGCGTTTCACCGTTGGGCACGCCGTGTGTCCAGATCAGGTAATCGGGGTTGTCCTTGCGGATCAGGTCCGAGCTGATGCCCTCGTAGTCGCCGTAGTTCCATTCCACGGCGAGCGGCTCGTGCCGGGCGTCAGGGAATCCGGCCAGTTCGGCCGTCCGCCGTGCGCGCCGCAGCGGAGAGGTGAGCACCAGGTCGAAGTCGACGCCGTCCAGCACCTTGCGGGCCTCCACGGCCTGCTGCTCGCCTTCCACTGTCAGGGGAAGGTCGGTCAGGCCCGTGTACTGCCCGCTCTTTGACCATTCGGTCTCACCGTGGCGAAGGATCCAGAGCTGGGGGCGCGGGGCAAAGGCGGAATTAGTCACTTGGGCTCCTCAACGGGTGAACGTTCGACGACGGCGGAAGAGGCTTCTGCCCCCGGTCCGGCAGGTGCAGATTCAGGCTGTTCGGCCCACCAGCGGAGCAGGCGCGCCTCCGCTTCCTCGGTGGGCAGCGGTCCGTGTTCCATCCGCTCGTTGAGGAGGAACTTGTAGGCGCGGCCCACCACGGGGCCCGGCTTGAGCCCCAGCAGCGCCATGATCGCGGCTCCGTCCAGGTCTGGGCGCACCGCATCCAGGGACTCCTGTTCGCGGAGTGCGGCGATCCGTTCTTCCAGATCGTCGTAGGCAAAGGACAGCCGGTCGGCCTTGCGCTGGTTGCGGGTGGTGACGTCGGAGCGGGTCAGCCGGTGCAGCCGCTCCAGCAGCGGACCGGCATC
Source organism: Arthrobacter sp. FW306-07-I (assembly GCF_021800405.1). Taxonomy (NCBI): domain Bacteria; kingdom Bacillati; phylum Actinomycetota; class Actinomycetes; order Micrococcales; family Micrococcaceae; genus Arthrobacter; species Arthrobacter sp. FW306-07-I. The sequence goes on from NZ_CP084550.1 coordinate 4,442,119, forward strand.
GGTCACGTAGCGCCGGACGGCCGAGTCGCTCCAGCCGGCGTCGCCGTAGCCATAGAAGCGCATGTGAAGTTCCACCAGCCGTGCCACGGCCTTGGTGGTGTCATTGTCGAACCGCAGCGCCTTCATCCTCTTGGTGGTGAGCTTGGCACCCACCATGTCGTGGTGGCGGAAGCTCACCGCTCCGCCCGGTTCGAAGCGTCGCGTAGCCGGCTTGCCGACGTCGTGCATTAATGCAGCAAAGCGCAGCACGAAGTCCGGCCCGGGCACGGGGCCCTCCGCATCGGTTTCAAGCCGGGCCGCCTGCTCCAGGACCTGGAGGGAATGCTGGTAGACGTCCTTGTGCCGGTGGTGCTCGTCGGATTCGAGGCGGAGGGCGGAAACCTCCGGCAACACGTGCTCGGCCAACCGGGTGTCCACCAGCAGGTCGATGCCTGTCCGCGGCCGCGCCCCACACACCATCTTGACCAGCTCGTCGCGCACCCGTTCGGCGGAAATGATCTTGATCCGGTCCGCCATGTTGGCCATGGCCTCACGGACGTCGTCCCGGACGGAGACCCCCAGCTGCGCGGCGAACCGGGCGGCCCGCATCATCCGCAGAGGGTCATCGGAGAAGGACGCCTCCGGAGAACCGGGCGTGGCCAGCAGGGAAGCGTGCAGGTCGCGTACGCCACCGAAGGGATCCACCAATTCCATGGAAGGCAGCTTCAGCGCCATGGCATTGATGGTGAAGTCGCGGCGCAGCAGATCATCCGTCAGGGAGGAACCGAACGCCACCACGGGCTTGCGGGACTCGGGATCGTAGGCCTCCGCACGATAGGTGGTGATCTCGATCTGGAAACCGGCCTTGCGCATGCCGATGGTGCCGAAGGCCTTGCCGATCTCCCAGAAATTGTCAGCCCATTTCTTGATCAGGGCTACGGTCTGGTCGGGTGTGGCGTCGGTGGTGAAGTCCAGATCGGGGGAGGTCCGGCCAAGGAACAGATCACGCACGGGACCACCCACAAGGGACAACTCGTGGCCGGCGTCCACGAAGCGCTGCCCGAGCTCCAGGACCACCGGATCCACCTTGAAGTCGACGGTGTGGGTATCAATCTTGTGATGTGCGTGCGACATAGTTCCTTAAGCTTGGCAGAAACCAGCGCGGCGGCAGTCCAAAAAAGCGTCACGATCCGCGCTGATTCGCCTTCCCCGCCAAAAAGTACGTCATATCCCGTCCATCTTCGTGTCATGTTCCGGTCATCACAGGAGGGCAACAGTCGTTAGAGTGGACTCCATGGCCCATCCAGTACCGAGCGCTCCAGGCAGGAGGACAAACGCACCGTTGCCGTCGGCAATCGGGGCGCACGTTGCCCCTGCCCAGCAATCGGCGCCGGCGTCCTTGCCCACGGTGGAGGAAGTCTCCGCCGGCGGCGTCGTGGTGGACACGTCCGACGCCGAACTGAGGGTGGCGATCATCGCCCGCCTTAACCGGGGTGGCCGGCTCGAGTGGTGCCTGCCCAAGGGCCATCCGGAGGGCAAGGAAAACAACGAAGAGGCCGCGGTCCGGGAAATTGCCGAGGAAACCGGCATCGAGGGCATCATCCTGGCCCCCCTGGGCAGCATCGACTATTGGTTCACCGTCAGCGGACACCGGGTGCACAAGACCGTGCACCACTACCTCCTGCGCGCCACCGGCGGCGAGCTCACCATCGAGAACGATCCGGACCAGGAAGCCGTGGACGTCGCCTGGGTGCCCATCCAGGAACTGGCCCGGAAGCTGTCCTTTCCCAACGAACGCCGCATCGCCGACCTCGCCCGCGAAGTCCTGCCGGGACACCTCTAAGCCCGGACGCCGCCGTCGTCATTGCGGTGTTAAGTGCCTGCGGGTGAGACGATGAAGTCGATGTCAGCTACCAACTTTCCTTCCGACCGGTCCGGCCGGCCCGATGATTCGGCACCCGACGGCGTGCCCCCCGAGCCAGCTGCGCCGGACATCGACCAGCCCGCAGCAGCGGGAGCCAGCGAGACGCGTTCCAGCGCCATCATGGCTGCGGGCACGCTGGTGTCGCGTTTCCTGGGCTTCGGCAAGACCTGGATGCTGGGAACAGCCCTGGGCCTTGGCTCAACGGTCAATGACACGTTCATCAACGCCAACAACCTGCCCAACCTGATTTTCCTGCTGGTGGCCGGCGGCGTGTTCAATGCGGTGCTGGTTCCGCAGATCATCAAGGCGAGCAAGGCTCCGGACAGGGGAGCGGATTACATCAGCCGGCTGCTGACGCTGGCTGTCCTGCTCCTGTTCGGCCTGACGGCACTGGTCACCCTGGCGGCCCCGGGGGTCATTGAGCTGACCACCCAGGGCTACTCGCCGCAGCAGAAGGCACTGGCGGTCGCGTTCGCCTTCTGGTGCCTGCCGCAGATCTTCTTTTATGGCCTCTACGCCCTGCTCACCCAGGTCCTGAACGCCAATGGCGCGTTCGGACCTGCCATGTGGGCGCCTATCCTGAACAACCTGGTGTCGATCGCAGGGTTGGGCATGTTCATTTGGATCTTCGGCACGAACAAGGTCAGCCCCCACACCCTGGACAACTGGGGGCCCACCCAGACGCTCCTGGTGGCCGGGTTCTCCACTATCGGCGTGCTGTCCCAGACCGCCATCCTGCTGGTTCCAGTTTTCCGGTTGAAGCTGGGTCTCCGTCCCCGGTTCGGGTGGCGGGGCGTGGGACTGGGCCACGCTGCCCGGCTGAGCGTCTGGACCCTCCTGACGGCCGCCGTCGGGCAGCTCGCCTTCCTGTACGTCATGCGCATCGCCACCATCCCCGGCGCCGAACGCATCCGGCTGCAGGAGGCGGGGGACCCGTCCGCCTCCACCCTTCCCGGCAATGCCGTGCTCGAGGTTGCCAGCCAGCTGTACCTGCTGCCGCACTCAATCATCGCGCTGTCCCTGGCCACTGTCCTCTTTAACCGGATGACCAGGGCGTCGCAGGACGGCAACCGCGCGGAACTGCGCGACGCCCTCTCGCACGGCCTGCGGACTATGGCCGTGGCCACTGTTTTCGGTGCCCTGGCACTGTTCGCCCTGGCCGGTCCGCTGGGCATGTTTTTCTCCGGCGGCCTGCGCCAGGACGGCGTCATGCTGGCCCAGACGCTCACCATCCTGGCCCTCAGCACGCCGTTCATGAGCGCCAACTTCATGATGTCCCGCGTCTTCTACGCCAACGAGGACGCCCGCACGCCTTTCTACGTGCAGCTGCTTCTCGCAGTCGTGTACGTGGCCGGTGCGTTCGTCATCCAGTTCCTGCCGGTGGGACAGATCATCTATGCCATTGCCGTCCTGTACATGGTGGGCAACATCCTCTCGGTGGTCATCAGCGCGTTCTTCCTGCGGCGCATGCTGGGCAGCCTCGACGGGCCGCGGATTGCCAACTCGTACATCCGGATGGGGTACGCAGCCCTGGGTTCGGCCATTGCCGGCGCCGGCGCCCTGTGGCTGATGGGCAGCTACAACCCGGACGGTTTCGCGTGGAGCGGGCGCCTCCAAGCGCTGGTGACGGTAGCCATCGCAGGGCCGGTCATGCTGGCCGTCTACTTCCTGCTGCTGCGGCTGTTCCGCGTCTCGGAGCTGAGCGACATGCTCCGGCCCCTGCTGGGACGGCTTGGCCGCGGCGGCCAGGCCCCTGCGCCGGAAGCCGGGGACGCGCCGTCGTCCGCTCCTGCCGAAGGTTCCTCCGGGCACCGTCCTGAACGGGCCACCACCTCCGTGGACACCGGCCTCATCCCCCGGATCTCCGGCGAGTTCGATGCCGTCTCCTTCCGTGCGGGCCCCGATCCGGAGCGGGGTTCCCGCCGCCAGGAAACGTACGACGGCGGCAGCCAGCAAGGTGCCGAGGGCGGCTACCTGCCGGTCGAGGACCAGCCAAGCACGGCTCGGGGCGGCCTGCTCAGCGAACGGATCCCGCTCCCCGGCCGCCGGACCTACCAGGGGAAAGCCGGCGAAAACCCGTATTTCAGCAGCCGGCGCAAGCGCAAAAAGTAACGCGAATGTGCCCCGGAGCCCGTCTTCTCCGCGGCCGTCCGGGGCGGATCGGCTAGGATCGAACAGGTACAGGGGTAGTTGCATTCAGGGTTGGCCGTGCGCGGCGCCTGAACGGCGGTTGCGTCATAGAGGCCGGCAATCCCGGACAGTCTAGGAGGAACACGTGTCCAACCCGATCGATGTCGGATCAGTACTGGGCGGCCGCTACAAGGTCACCGCCACAGTGTTGGCCTCGCATGACCACGATCTGGTGCTGGACGGTGTGGACCAGGTCCTCAACCGCCCGGTCAGCATCCTGGTTGCCGGGCCGGAAAACACCGAACAGGTTGCCCAGAGCGCCCGTGAAGTGGCCACCGGCGAACGCCCTGGCACCGTGCAGGTCCTGGACCTTGGCGTGACCGAGGACACCACCTACCTCATCACCAACCACACGTCCGCCGCGGACCTGCTGGACCTGGTGGTTACCTCGAATCCGCCCTACGTTGAGCCCTTCTTCACGGACACCCTGGGCAGTGAAATCTTTGGCCAGCCCCGGTCCCACGAGCCTGAGCCGTACGACGAGGAAGACCACGTCGAGGCCGGGTACATCAATTACGCCGATTCGCACCCCAGCCAGGTTGATCCCTACCGTTCCGGTCCCGCTGTACCGCCCCGGCCTCCCGTTCGCCCCGCAGCACAGCAACCTGGTCCGCAGCAGGCTGGCTCTCAGCAGCCTGCCTCTCCGCCGCGTGCCTCGAACGGCCACCGCGGTGCCGGAGCTGCTGCGGGTGCAGCCGCCGGTGTTGCTGGTGCTGCCGCTGCTTCCGGTGCCGCAGCATCAAAGGCCGGGTTGGGAGCCTCCCGGGTCGACCCGGATGCCACCGCCGCCCAGCCGGTAACCAATCGTGCTCCTTCTCCGTCTGAACGTGCTGGTTCCGCGGAGGCAGACACGGGCCCGAACGATACGGCGGCCGTCGGCAGCACCCAGGCCCACCCAGCCGCGGAGCAGCGCAAGCCAAAGGTTTCCCTGTGGTCCGACGACGACTACACACACGCGGGGGACCAGGACCGCTACGAGGACACCGACGAAGCACAGCAGGAAGCGCGGCCGGTCAAGAGCAAGTCTGCCCTGTTCGCCCGCGCGGCAGCACCCGCTTCCGCGGGAGTCTCCTTCGCTGACCGGGACGACTACGACGATGACCGGGATGAATCCCAAAACCAGCCCCGTTCCATGCGTTGGCTGGTTGGGGGTTTGCTGGCCGTGGTTCTGATTGCTGGCCTGATCTTTGCCGTCACCAACCTGGGCAGCCTATTCACCTCCGAACCACAGGCCCAGCCAACGGCCGCACCGGCAGCGAGCACCACTGCACCGCAGGCATCCGCGCCGGCAACGCAGGCAGCTCCCTCAAAACCACCGGTAGTTCCGCCGGCCATCGAGAGTGTCAGCAGGCAGGGTAACTTCGACTTTGCCGCCACTTTCGACCGCGACTTGATCAAGGCGTACGACGGCAACGCCGCAAGCTACTGGTCCGACATGGAGTTCGCCACGGAGAACTGGGGCGGCCTGGCCCCGCAGGGTGTTCCCCTCGTGGTGAAGCTGAAGAGCCAGTCCACTGTCTCCTCCATCACGCTCTCCCAGCTTGGGGGATCGGGCGGCAACATCAGCGTGTACACCAATGACCAGCCCACCACGGACGGTGCCAAGCTGGTTGGGACCAACAGCTTCACGTCCACGGACCTGAACATGCCCCTCCCGGAGCCCGTGCAGGCACAGTATGTCATTGTGTCCATCAACTCACTGCCCAAGCTCGCGGCACCCAAGACCCGTTACGGCTACGGCCTCCGGCTGGCTGAGATCAAGGTCCAGTAGGGCGGGAGCCTGGGCGGCTTTACGACTCCGCATGTTGCTGCCGGGCGCGAACCAGCCTGGCTGGGAATGTAGTCTGGAAAGTGCGCCCTGACTGCAACTATCTCTCATGCTGTCGGGGGTTTGCCTTGCCCAGGCGCTGGAATATTCAGCACGCGGACGCAGTTGTGCCATGTGGCCGGCCTCCACAGGGAGGCGAGTCGAACAAGGAAGAGGTTCACGGTCCAGTGACCATCGAAGAGAAGACGGCGTCGGATGTTCGCGACGTCATCATTGTGGGCTCGGGCCCGGCGGGCTATACGGCGGCCGTCTATACCGCCAGGGCGGACCTCAAGCCACTGTTGTTGGCCGGGTCGGTTACTGCCGGCGGCGAGCTAATGAACACCACGGACGTGGAGAACTATCCTGGTTTCCCCGAGGGAATCATGGGCCCGGACCTGATGGAGAACTTCGAGAAGCAGGCCGCCCGCTTTGGGACGGAGATCCAGTTTGAGGATGTAACCGCGCTGGAGCTGGAGGGGCCGGTCAAGACGGTCACCATCGCCACGGGGGAGACCTTCAAGGCGAAGGCCGTCATCCTCTCCACCGGCTCTGCATACCGGGAGCTGGGACTGCCCAACGAGAAGCGGCTGTCCGGTCATGGTGTTAGCTGGTGTGCAACCTGTGACGGTTTCTTTTTCAAGGATCAGGACATCGCTGTCATCGGCGGTGGTGACTCCGCCATGGAAGAAGCCCTCTTCCTTACGAAGTTTGCGAAATCGGTCACGGTTGTCCACCGTCGCGACACCCTCAAGGCTTCCAAAATCATGGCTGACCGAGCCTTGGAGCACGAAAAGATCAGTTTCATCTGGAACAGCACTGTTGCTGACGTGCTGGGAACCGACAAGGTCACCGGTCTTCGGTTGAAGAATTTGGTGGACGGCACGGAGTCGGAGCTTGCCGTTACAGGTGTCTTCGTGGCGATCGGCAACGACCCGCGAACTGACCTGGTCAAGAACGTCCTCAACCTGACCCCGGAAGGGACCATTGCAGTAGAGGGTCGAAGCTCCAAGACAAGCCTTCCCGGCGTATTTGCGGCCGGCGACGTTGTGGATCCCACCTACCGCCAAGCGATTACCGCTTCTGGTTCCGGGTGTGTCGCAGCAATCGACGTCGAACACTACCTGGCAGACCTGCCGGCTTGATCCGCGCACTGTTATCCGAAGAGAAAGATAGGTTATGAGCAACGCTAAAGATGTAACTGACGCAAGTTTCGGCACTGACGTTTTGTCGGCCGAGAAGCCGGTAATCGTGGATTTCTGGGCGGAATGGTGCGGCCCCTGCCGCAAGCTGGGCCCCATTCTGGATGAGATCTCCGTCGAGTACGGTGAAAAGGTGGACGTCGTCAAGGTAAACGTTGACGACAACCCCGCGATCGCTGCGGAGTACGGAATCACCTCCATTCCTGCCGTTTACCTCTTCCAGGGTGGCCAGGTGAAGAGCACCGTTATCGGAGCAAAGCCGAAGCAGTTTTTCGAGAAGGAGTTTGCTGACGTCCTGTCCTAGGTTGTAGCGCCCATGGTGAACATGGGTTTCCTGTAGGAGTGGCCATCGCCGGGAGGCGGTGGCCACTCTTTTATGTGCAGGACGTTCGGTACCTTTCTGGGTCTTATTTATAGGGTTTCGAGCACCATCCTCATACGCGGCGGTGTTGCCGCCAGCGTTGGTAGCTACCAGGGGTGCCTGTTTCACGGGAAACATCGACTCGCTGGTTGCAATTTCCGGAGCGGTGGTGGGTGCCCCCTGAATCGATCGAGCCAGGCACACCGTATCGCTGTGACTGAGTTTTTCGACTAGCTTTGATGGGCGAACCTGCACGATGCAAGTTTCAGGTCGAGTCGGTGGTATGCAACTGTATGAAAGTATTGAAGCCAAGCATCAGCTGTAACGTTCTCACGTCTTTTGGGCACTACCTGCACTGCCGCGGCCAGGCGTGTTTCACGTGAAACCAGCACGCCACGCCCGTACCGCAGTACGCCGCCAGGGACCTAATGCGGCAACGTAGTCTCGAATACCGCCCTGGGGCGGTCGCAGAGTTGGGGCCAAGAAACGCCCCCAGCGCGATGAGTCGTCAGACCATCGTCCCGCACAAAAGCAGCAGGTGTGAAGCGCGTAATTCTTTCCCCGCCGCTGCACTTGGCATTGTCGGGGTTCGTATTCCTTCGTGCGTTATTCTCGTACCGCGCGCGGTTATGAATATCACCACCCTGGAGCGCCGCGCTGGCTGCGCGCTGGCCTCTTACCGTACAAGGAATCCCCATTACGGCTCTGACTCGTTGACCGTCAGACGGACAACTAGGATCTATAGACCCGCCCTCCTCGTCCGCTGGAACCGCGCCTACGGGAACAGCCTCAGTAGTTCTACGTTCCTCGTCCCACTGTCGACGCGACCTCGCTCGAAAACTGAGAGGCACTAAGTCCAAGCCGCCGCACGATACCTACACACAAGCAAGCCGTTGTGAGCGGCGCGAATGGTAGGCACTCCCTAGCCGGGCGCCCCCACAGCCGAGGCCCTGGCCCTTCACAGGGCACAGATCCGATCCGTTTTGATGTTGATGGAGCCTGCGATGAGGTCGAGCCACGCCGGTCCGGTAGCAAGCGCTTGCGGCGCCATTGCCCACACCAAGGGAGCTGGATCGATAGGCCGGGCGCACATCGCCCACGTGCGTCCTGCCCACAGGAAGACCACGCGACCATAGCGATTACCCTGCAGGGGGAGGAGACCCACCACAGCGGTCGTTCAGCATGGGCGGACGCCCAAGCAGTGCCTGCCGCCGCGACGTGCTTGTTTCACGTGAAACAGGCAGCACCTTCGATGGGCTGTTTCACGTGAAACCGCTTGCGTGGAGGGGCCCGCAGGCGCATGAGTTTCCGGTAGAGACAGTGCTGCTATACATGCAGATTGCCCGTACCCCAGCTCAGCTCTAGATGACTGCTCCGGTCGGCGCTCATGCGGTTCAGAATTTTCCGGCTCACGACCTCAACAGAATATCGGGTAGGGGCTCTACCTTGGGCTCGTTCATGAGATCTCGGTACACACGTATTCGAGGGCAGCAACACGCCTGGCGAAGCATGCCGGCCGCCGCGGCAACTAGCAATTACGGGAGTGTCCGTGATGATCCCAAGGGAGAGGACATGGACTGCGACATCGCCCAACCTATCGGGATTCTTGTCATCCTCGTGGCTAGTCGCCACCTAGGAACGCCCACGGATTACGGGCCGTGTAGGGATCCATGCGAAGTAGATTGAGACACCGAATGAGTGGCGCCAACATGCGCGAGTACACAGCGTCTACTGCAGTCACTAGCGACAGGACGGGGGAGGAGGATGGGGCGAAGGCGGACTACCGCAGCTGGCTTTTTCCCCAGCCTTATCCACAGGGTCGCGGATCACTATCCACAGCGTTGTCCACAGGCTCAGGCGTGCCCATCGCTGGCAGACGTGCGGCTAGCGGAAGCCAGTCCAGTGGATGCCTGCTGCTCAAATACTGCGACTACCAATCTTGAAGCCGTCGGTGCTGTTCGCAAGAACGGCTCCAGCACCCGATAGGTGAGATTTAGCAACTGCTATACGTCTCAGCAGGTACTCCGGCCGCCTATAGGCCTGACCACTTCCTTTGTTTCACGTGAAACGTTGGAACGTCACGCAAGCAAGATGAAAGCATATAGAAAAGAATTCGTCTGGGCATCGCCTCTTGAGACGCAAGGCGACCTGGAGCGGCCCGATCCACCTGTGAGCCTATCCACAAAGTTATCCACAGCACTATCCACCGCTCATGAGGGCTCGTGCACTCGAGCGTCTTGATAACGAAGAGCCCCTAGGCCTGTACTCATACCTCCAACCCAGGAAGCTCGTGAGTCGACAGACTAGGATGAGTTGGACGTGGGTGCGCGGCTGATGACTTGGAGCCATCCAACGCCCCGACGCGTCGCTAAAGGAGTAGGGAGCCGAGAGTCTTGCTCGACACTAGGGCCCAGAGTTGCCCAAATGCCGGTTGAAGTGCACCCCCTACTTCAGCAAACTAGTGCGTATGGACAGGAAGCCCCGCGATGCCCCGGGATCCACATTGGTGAGGCGATGGCCCACGATCGTATGTACTGGCAGCCCTTCCGAAAGAGGAAGGTTTGAAGTGCACGACCACTCTTCCTCGGGCAGACGCAGGACCTCTGCAACGGTGGCATCGATACCTGCCTCCGGGTGAGCCGAATACGGTATTGTGCCGGACGACCACCGGATAGAGACACCGAACGTATGATCCTGAGGAACATGGTGGCCATCTAGCACTACACGAAACTCCTAAACAGTGCGATCGCAAGAGACGGTCTGCTGCGCCTCCCGCGGACATCCGGCTCCATCACAAGTGCGGAGAACTATGTCCAAGCCCACGCCGAGATCGGGCAACGCCGCATTGTCATCCCTCGCAGTAGCCGGAGACTTTACCGAAGGGGCAGTGAAGGGCCGTGGAAGCGTTTCACGTGAAACAGGCATGGCAGAGTGTCCGTGCCTGGGGGACCGCTTCGTCACCGCCTCAGACCGTGCTTTGAAATTGAAAGGGTAGCCCTTAGCAGGGGTGAACCGGCCCGCGGCCAAGGAGAACAAGTCAACCTTGTAGGGTGCTCCTCATGTTTCACGTGAAACCGATGCGTCAACTGCAGGGCCGGGCAAGCCCACTTCTACTGCAAGCGTTACCCGCATGTCTCCGACAGCCTGGAACGCGGAGCGGGGACAGGTATAAAAAGTGAAGCGCCGGCAGCTAGGCGCGCAGGTCAGAGCGCATTGGAAGAACTTGCCGTGTCGGCAGCTACGGAGCAGCAGACTGGGCTGAGTGCAGCAACGTCGACTCCAACTGGGGCAGTCAGTTTACGAAGGGCACGCTGCCGAGTGGATTCCTCACAGCCACTGATCAAGATGCGAGCCTGGACCATAAACCCGCCTCGAAACCCGCGCGCACGACTTCTCGCGTGCGACTTCGCCTAGTGCTCCGGTTGTTCGAAAAGGCAGCGGGGCTGTATCCACCAAGAGCCACTCGCCTCCGTATCGCTTATTCGCTTAGTTGTTCTGTTGGAGGAATTTGCGAATGGACCGCCAGCCACCAGATTCTTGCGCCCTCGCACTACGATTCAATCATCACGGATGGACCCGGCGGTGCTCCATGCGACGGCCACGCGAACGCGGTCGCGTAGCACATGCGTCAAGCTTTCAGACGTCGCGCGTAAGCGAATGCGGTGTGGGCGGCGTTTCTGCGAGTGGGGGACTAGCGTGTACGCAAGCCTCCCGCTGGCATCGTTTCACGTGAAACACGAGGCGTTGGGCCATGGGAGTAGGACCGATAACTCCCGCGGACCTCTTCTAATCGTGAATACGGCCTTTATCCGCAACGAATCGCATGGTCATACCCGTCATTTGCTGCCCGCGTGCAAGAGAACGCGGCCCCTTTGATGGGACCTTTCGCGCCCTATGTCACCCGTTGGTGCGGCGGCCGCCAACGGTTCCGCAAAGAAGGAGATAACCACCCTCACTGCTGCCGAGCACCCCGCCACTTGACTGCCGCCGCTACCGAGTCAGCCTTCCCGACGGATACCCCGACTAACGCCCCCTGGGAATGTCGATGAACACCGGCGGCTATGTAATTTGCACGCTAACTGGAGATGCTTTGCACGGTTATGCGGTTCGATTGTCACTTTTTAGCGGTCCGACGCTGAAACACCGGCGAGTAGGGATTTGAAGAGCAAAGCAAAAGGGCCCGGTTCAAGACGAACCGGGCCCTTTTGCTGTGGCGATTAGTTGGTGGATCCAGGAGCCAAAACATCCATGATGCGGTTCAGGTCATCAACGCTGGCAAACTCGATGCTTACCTTGCCTTTCCTTACGCCAAGGGAGATCTTGACGTTGGTGTCCAGGCGGTCGGAGAGCGAAGATGCCAGGTAATCCAAGCGCTCATGCCGGGCCCCAGGGCGGGGAATGTTGTTCTTGGCAGGCTTTGCAGGATCCTGGTACAAGGTCACCGCCTCTTCTGTGGCTCGCACAGACATACCCTCTGCAACGATTCGCTGCGCCAGCCGTTCCATTGCAGCAGCGTCGGGAAGCGACAGAAGGGCACGTGCGTGGCCTGCCGAGAGCACTCCGGCAGCAACCCGCCGCTGCACCAACGGCGGCAGCTTCAGCAGGCGAAGAGTGTTGGATACCTGCGGCCTGGAACGGCCAATGCGATCCGCCAATTGCTCATGGGTGGTACCAAAGTCCTCCAAGAGCTGCTGGTACGCCGCCGCCTCTTCCAGCGGGTTCAGCTGGCTGCGGTGGAGGTTTTCGAGAAGCGCGTCACGGAGAAGATCGTCATCCGTCGTGTCACGGATAATCGCGGGAATGGTGTCAAGCCCTGCAGCCTGGACTGCGCGCCAGCGGCGTTCGCCCATGACGAGTTCATATGGTTCGCTACCGGTTTCGGTTGATGTGCGAACCACGATTGGCTGGAGAACGCCGATTTCACGAACCGAGTGCACCAATTCGGCCATGTCGTCTTCATCGAAGACATTGCGGGGCTGCTTCCGGTTCGGGTGGATGTCCGAGACCGGGATTTCAGCGAAACGGGCACCGGGGACTTCCACCAGCTCAACACCGGAGTCGGGGGCCGCACCAGTCTCAGCCGGCTCCTCAGGGCCTACGGGGTCGTCCCGTTTTGGCACTTCCGGATCTTCCACGATGGCAGAAGGTTCAGCGGCAGCAGCCTTGGATGCCGCGGCGGGGGACTTCCTGGCAGGAGCCTTCTTTGCCGGAGCGGGCGCAGCCGCAGGGGCCTTCTTATCATCGCTGCTCTTGCCGGCAGGAGCCTTGGAGGCAGCTGGCTTAACCGAAGACGGAGGGGTAGTAGGCGTTTCCGCCTCCTGCGTCCTGGTCGCTGCTGCGGCTGTTGGCTGCTCCGTGGGTTCTGTCTTCCTGCGGCCCTCCGGAAAGAAAAGGTCCACAGGCCGCGATACCGCCCCACCGTTACCGGAACCATTGGTTGCGGCGGAACTTGGAATCAGCGCGCCAAGACCGCGGCCTAGGCCCCGTCGCTTCTCGCTCATGGGTAAATCCCTCCAGTGGTAGAGCCAGGCTGGGCCTTGCTCCGTGCGTTGCGGTATTGAAGATTTTAGCGTTCCGCTATTTCAGCGGCTGCTTCCAAATAGGACAGGGCACCACTTGAGGACGGATCGTACGTCATGACCGTCTGCTGGTAGCTGGGGGCTTCGGAGATCCGGACAGACCGCGGAACCACGGCGGAGAGAACCTGTTCGGGGAAGTGCTGGCGTACCTCCGCGGCAACCTGGGCAGCAAGGTTGGTACGGCCGTCATACATGGTGAGCAGGATGGTTGACACAACGAGGTCCGCGTTGAGGTGCTTCTGGATCATCTCGATGTTCTTCAGGAGCTGGCTCAGGCCCTCCAACGCGTAGTACTCGCACTGAATGGGGATCAGTACCTCGCTGGCTGCACAAAAAGCGTTTACGGTCAGCAGGCCGAGGCTGGGCGGGCAGTCGATGAACACATAGTCCAGCCGCTCCTCGCCGTTCTTCTCGCGTTCCTTGGCATAGACATCAATGGCCCGGCGCAGCCGCTGCTCACGGGCCACAAGGGACACGAGCTCAATTTCGGCCCCTGCAAGGTGGATCGTGGCCGGCGCACAGATGAGTTTTCCAATATCCGGGCACGGGGCTACGACGTCGGCAAGAGGGACATCGTTGATCAGGACGTCATAGATGCTGTCCACGTCAGCGTGGTGCTCGATGCCCAAAGCTGTGGAGGCATTGCCCTGGGGATCGATATCGATGACCAGCACATTGAGTCCCGCAGCTGCCAAGGCGGCTGCGATGTTGACCGTGGTGGTGGTCTTGCCCACGCCGCCCTTCTGATTGGACACCGTAAAGATCCGAGTCTTTTCCGGGCGAGGGAGCTGGCGCCCCATTAGGCGTTCACGGCGCTTCGTCTCATGGGCAAGCTCCCGTGCGATGGGGCTGGAATCATCGATAGCGTCAATGACGTTGGATCGACCGCCACCGGTTGTTTCACGTGAAACTGCCTTACCGGACGCTGCAGAGACACCCGTTTTCGGATGATTTCCACCTCGGGCAGGAGCCGTGCCGACACCGGCAAGCCCGGACCCAGCGACAGAACGTGCCGACCCCAAAGACACAAACGGCGGGATCCGTTGTGCGGAGGCTTCACTACTGGTCACTGGGGCACACTCACTCTCGTTCAGCCAATTTTGCTGCCGTTGTCTAGCCTAGCCGCTCCTGCCTGCTGACAGCCGTCAGCGGGCCCGGGTCAGGACTTCTTTTGGGACTTGTTCACCACGATGCGGACCACGGTAGTGGGCTCCTCGAGGAGGTTGTCACCTACTGTCACCACCGAGGTCTCCACGCCACCCAGCTTACGGATGGTCTTGGCCGCCTTCTCGATTTCCTCCCCGGCGCTGCGTCCCTTGATGGCCACCACTTCACCGTGGCCGCCGAGGAGCGGGATGGTCAGGCCGGCCAGGTTGGTCAAGGCCGAAACGGCACGGGCGGTTACCACGTCAGCCTCAACCTGTCCTACGGCCAGCTCCGCGCGTGTGCGCATAACCGTGACATTGTCCAGTCCCAGGTCATCCACCACTTCCTGGAGCCAGATCACGCGGCGTTCCAACGGTTCGATGAGCGTCAGCTCAAGGTCCGGTCGTGCGATGGCCAGGCATAGTCCAGGCAGTCCGGCGCCGCTTCCGACATCGGCAACATGGCTTCCCTGGGCAATTTCGCTTTCGATGACCGCACAATTGAGGACGTGCCGGCTCCACAGCCTGGGAACCTCCCGCGGCCCAATAAGGCCGCGCTCGGTTCCGGACGTGGCCAGATGCTCCACGTAGCGCTTGGCCAGGTCCAGCCGGTCACCGAAGATTTTCTCAGCAGCGCGGAGTTCTGCTGCCGTGATGTCAACCATGGTTATCGGGTCAGCTTCCCTAGTCCGCGGATACAACGATGTGTCGGTCGGCGCCTTCGCCCTCGGACTCGCTGACCAAGCCAAGGTCGGCCACGGCGTCGTGGACGATCTTGCGTTCGTAGGCGCTCATCGGTTCCAGTGCCACCGAATTGCCGGTTTCCTTTACGGACGCTGCAGCATCTTCGGCGATCTTCTGCAGGTGGCCAGTGCGCTCCTGCCGGTAGCCGTTGATGTCCAGGACAAGCCGGGACCGGTTTTCCGTGGCTGAAAGGACTGCCAGTCGGGTCAGCTCCTGGAGCGCTTCAAGGACCTCACCGTCTTCGCCAACCAGGCCTTCGAGCCCTTCGGCTTCCTCGTCGGCGACGATGGAGATGTAGGTGCGGCCGTTGCGGACTTCAATGTCGATGTCGCCGTCGATATCGGCGATGTCCAGCAGTTCCTCCAAGTAGTCTGCAGCGACGTCCCCCTCTTCCTCGAGGCGGCTGGCGGCGGAAACCTTGGCGGCGGAAGCATCCTGGTTCACGGAATCGTCCTGATCTTCGATCTCTTCAGAAAAGGCGTGCTCGGTGCTCTCGGCAGACATTACTTCTTCTTCCTGTTCTTGCGCTGGGGCTGGACGCGCTGTCCCTTAATCTCAACTGCGGCGGCCGCGGCGTCGTCGGCTGCCTCTTCCCGCTTGCCGCTCAGGACGGAAAGTGCGGGCAGGCCCTTGGCGGCACGGCGCTCGGCGAGGGCCTTGGCTGCGGGGGATCCCGGCGTCGGCATGCGGCGGATGACGAAGAACTGCTGGCCCATGGTCCAAAGGTTGGTGGTGGTCCAGTAGATGAGGACACCGATGGGGAAGTTGATGCCACCCACACCGAAAACAATCGGCAGGATGTACAGCATCATCTTCTGCTGGCGCATGAACGGGCTGGCCATGGCTTCTTCGGACATGTTCTTGGCCATGATCTGCTTCTGAGTGATGAACTGCGAGGCCGTCATGGCCAGAATCATCACGATGGACAGGATCCAGACAGCCATCTGGTTGCCGCCGCCGCCATGCAGCAGGGATGCAGACAGGGGCGCACCGAAAATGCTGGATTCGTCGAACTGCACCACTTGTTCGTGGCTCATCGCCCCGATGCCGGCACCGGTCTGGCGTGCGGCCGTGATTCCTGACAGCACCTGGAACAGCGCGAAGAAGAACGGCATCTGGATCAGCATGGGCAAGCAGGCGGAGAACGGGTTGGTGCCGTGCTTCTTGTACATGGCCATCTGTTCCTGGGCCATGGCCTGCCGGGACAACTGGTCAGTCTTGCCTTTGTATTTGTCCTGGAGCTTCTTGAGGTCCGGCTGCAGCAACTGCATGCCGCGCTGGGCCTTGATCTGCTTGACGAACACCGGGATCAGGGCGGCACGGATCACCAGCACCAGCCCAATGATGGACAGCGTCCAGGTCCAGCCATTCGCGGCGGGCATCCCGATAGCACTCAAGCCATCGTGGAATCCAATCATGATGATGGAAACCAGCCACTTGAACGGGGCCATGATTGTTCCAAAGAAGTCCATACTTATCCCTATTCGTCAGGCCGCACTGCGGCCTTCTTCATCAGTCCGAGCAACCAGGTAAATGTCCGGATTGTTCAGCACAACAATTGTGGGGGTCTGGCCTTCCGGCCATTCCCGGCGGCCGGCGGGGACGTGGTCCACTCCGCCGGCGTTCCATGGGTGGCAATGACCAAGGCGCCGGACTGCGAGCCAGCTTCCCTTGACTGCCCCGTGGACAGTGACCGCTTCAAGGGCATACGCCGAGCATGAAGGGAAAAATCGGCAGACCGGACCATACAAGGGAGAAACCACCTTGCGGTAAGCGATCAGCAGGAGAATGAGGATGTTCCGGGGCAGGTTCCAGAGGAACCTCCCGACGGCGGCCAACACTCTGCGGGAGCGGACGACGACGGCAGTGGCGTTAGGCACGCGTTGTCCCCTCCTGTGTTGTACCGGCCGAACCTTTGGCGGCAGCCCGCAAAGGGCGGCCGGCCAGCCGGTTCAGCGCAGATCCCAGTGCAGCGTTGTAGTCCGACAGCAGCTGGTCCCAGCTGGCAGTGGCAGACGCAGGAAGCGCCCGCACCACGATGGCAAGGCCCGTACCGTGCTCGCGCAGCGACGCAGCAGCTGCTTCTCTCAGTCTCCTCTTAACGAGGTTCCTGACTACAGCGTTCCCTACACTCTTGGAAACAATGAACCCGATCCGGCTGGGTTCGTCGGCAGCAATAGCTGCCGCATATAACACTACGTTCCGGCGCCCATTGCGGACACCGGAACGTACAGTTGTTGAAAAATCGGTTGAGGTCCTCAGGCGGTTGCGGGCGGCCAGCACCTTAAACTCGCAAGGGGATGTCTACCGACGAGCCAGTTATTTAGGCCGACAGTTCGGTGCGGCCCTTGCCACGACGGGCTGCCAGGATGGCACGGCCGGCACGGGTACGCATACGAAGGCGGAAGCCGTGCTTCTTGGCTCGACGGCGGTTATTCGGCTGAAAAGTCCGCTTGCTCACGTTAGTTACTCCAGTGGATCAAAGGTGCGTCCACCCGATCAGTATTGGGGAAGAACTGGCCGACGCTAAGTTTTGTATATGCACGCTTCCCCCAGCTGACCAGGCGCACTGCGACTGGAAAGTTCATACGGGGCCAAAAAGCGGACACAAAGGACTTCACAACGTTAGGGCAATCCGCAGCCCGGAGTCAAACCGGAAGCTGCCTCCCGGGCTGTCCCCAGCTGTGCCTAAGTATCCCCAACAGCCTGTGGATGAAGTGGCTCACAGGGCCTTCCGGAGAACCACAACAGTGTAATTATCCACAGCCGGATAGCCAGCTATCTTCTAGGCTTTTCATCCCCTAGAGTGTCCCAGTAGCCGATTATCCACGGGTTGTGCATAACCCTGTGGATGAAGTTGGGCCAGGACCCTGGTTCCGGACTTGGCTGCAGGCAATGCAGGCAAAGCAAGTTTTGAGGGAACCGATTG